>JBBSKY010000045.1:0-25562 GCA_038255915.1 Acidimicrobiales bacterium
CATCAGGTCCTCCAGCACCTCAGCGACCCGGTCGCCGCCCTGGTCGAGATGCGGCGGGTCTGCCGGCCGGGCGGCTACCTGGCGGTGCGGGACGCCGACTACCAGGCCATGGCCTGGTGCCCCCCGGAGCCCGGCCTGGAACGCTGGCTGGCCCTGTACCGGGAGGTGGCCCGCAGCAACGGGGCCGAGCCGGATGCTGGCCGCCGGCTGAGGGCGTGGGCCCGGGCCGCCGGCTGCCGCGACCTCACGAGCTCGACGTCAGCGTGGTGCTACGCCTCGACCGAGGAGCGACGCTGGTGGGGCAGCCTGTGGGCCGATCGGATCACCCGATCCGCTCTGGCCGATCAGGCGCTCGCCCGGGGATTCGCCGACCGTGCCGACCTCGCAGCGCCGGCCGCGACTTGGACGGCCTGGGCGGAAGACGAAGACGGCTGGTTCGCTGTCCTCCACGGCGAGATCCTGGAACGCGTCACCTGATCCGCCAGCCTCCTCAACGCTCGGATCGCCCGTGCTCAGGGGCGGCCCGAGGTGGTGGCGCAACTGCGATCAGCCTCCCGAGCACTGCGATCTCCACCACATCCGACACGTGCTCCACTGCGGCGCCCCGACCTGGCGAATCGCACATCGTCAGTCGGTCCCCTCGTCAGGGACGGTAGGCGTCTCGCCTGTGATCGATGTCGAGGATGCGCACGGTGCGACTCCCGTCGTCGATGTCGTAGCGAACCCGGTACTCCCCTCGACGTGCCCGCCACTGCCCGGCGAAGGGGGCACGCAAGGGTGCACCCACTCGATGAGGCGCCTCGGCCAGGGGACCCGAGATGAACTCCCAGGCCGCAAAGGCCGCAGCATCCGGGAGGACGTCGGTCAGCGCGCGCCGAGCACCCGGGGCCAGCAGGATGCGGTACGGATCGGTCGCATCACCTGCGGCCACTGCGCCGATGGTCCATCAACGCGCCCATGTCCTCACCAGAGGTGTAGTCACCTCGCGCGATGTCCGCTCGGGCGCGGCCGACGCGTTCCCTCGCCTCCGGGTCGCTCAGCAGCTCCAAGGTGGCCTCCATCGACTCGAGGTCCTCTGCCGAGATCAGGACGACATAGGACCGGCCGTTCTTGGTGATCTGCACTCGCTGGTGTGTGCGGTCGACATCCTCGGCGATCTCCGACAGTCGCGCCTTGGCATCCGACAGCGGAACGGTCTCCATAGATCAGAATAATAGTCTGACCACCGCTGGCTCACAGGCAGCTTGAGCGGCTCACGATCTACCGCCCTGACGGCACGCTCCTCGGGGTAATTCGGCCGCCGAGCCGCCTGACAGGGCGAGGAGGCGCGGCGCCCGCCGCTCAGCATGCGCGACGCGGCACTCACCGAGCCCGAGGCGAGGCCGGTGTGGCGGGAGGTCAGCGACCGGCGGGCCGCCAACATGCTCACCGACGGTGTGACTGGCCGTCCGACCGCTACGAACGCTGGCTGGCCGACACCTGGCGCCGCCTCCTCCTCCCCACAGGCCCAACCCGTGGGGGGCCTGCTCCGTAGACCAAGTCGAACGGATCAGGTCACGGTTGGGTGGTCGTGGGGCCCGCCGTGGTGGTCGGGGCCGCGGTCGTCGTCGAGGGGGGGCTGGTCGTGGAGGAGGACCGCCGGGGGATCGACGTGGCGACGGCGGGGACGGTGGCCGCAGGCGGGAGCCTGGTGGAGGTGACCGTCGTGCTCGTGGCCGAGGTGGTGGTGGTGGCGCCGCCCGGCACCACGGTGGTCGTGGGGGCGGCGGTGGCGGAGTCGGCGGTGGTGGTCTGCTCCTCGATCAGGTCGTTCTCGATCAGGATGGTGAGGATCTCGGCCTCGACGGCCTTCACCTCGTCGCTCGGCATCTCCCGCAGCGTCACCACCAGCTGCACGGCCAGGGCGGTGGTGGTGCACCTGAGGCAGTCGCCGTTGGCCGTCCATGGACAGTCGTTCGATATCGGTCATCGGGTTCTCCTCGTCGCCTGTCGGGTGACCAGGTCATCCCGGAAGGGCCGGAGCCAAAACGGTGGCCGGCCGCCGTGGTCGCCTCGATCACCGGGCGCGGCAGCCGCTCACTACCCTCGGGACCATGATCTCAGGTGGCCACCACAGTGCGCCCGTGCGGGTGGGCCTGCTCGGCTGCGGCAACGTGGGGGGCGCGCTGGCCGCGCTGCTGGCCGAGGAGGGCGACGGCCTGTTCGCCCGCACGGGGCTGCGCCTCGAGCTCACCCGCATCGCCGTGCGCAACACGGCCAAGCGCCGGGGACCCGATGTGCCCGAGCACCTGCTCACCAACGACGCCGCCTCCGTGGTGGCAGCCGACGACGTCGACGTGGTGGTCGAGCTCATCGGGGGGATCGAGCCAGCGAGGTCGCTGATCCTTGACGCCCTGAAGGCCGGCAAGCCGGTGGTCACCGGCAACAAGGAGCTGGTGGCCGACCTGGGCGAGGAGCTGTTCCAGGCCGCCGGCGCCGCCGGGGTCGACCTGCTGTTCGAGGCGGCGGTGGCTGGTGGCATCCCCATCATGCGGCCCCTGCGCGAGTCGCTGGCCGGGGAGCGGCTGACCCGCATCATGGGCATCGTCAACGGCACCACCAACTACATCCTCACCAAGATGGAGGCCGGTGAGGCCTACGGCGAGGCGCTGGCCGAGGCCCAGTCTCTGGGCTTCGCCGAGCGCGACCCCACCGCCGATGTCGAGGGGTTCGACGCGGCGGCGAAGGCGGCGATCATCGCCACCCTCGCCTTCGGCCAGAAGGTCGTGTCCGGCGACGTGGCCCGCGAGGGCATCAGCGGCCTCACCCCCGCCGACTTTGCCTTTGCCCGCCGGATGGGCTTCGTCATCAAGCTGCTCGCCGTGGTCGAACGGCACGACGACGAGTCGGTCTCGGCCCGGGTCCACCCGTCGCTGGTGCCCCTCGACCACCCCCTGGCCAGCGTGCGCGACAGCTTCAACGCCGTGTTCGTCGAGGGTGAGGCCGTGGGCGAGCTGATGTTCTTCGGTCGGGGCGCCGGCGGCCGGCCCACGGCCAGCGCGGTCCTCGGCGACCTCCTCGACGCCGCCCACTCCCTGCGGGGGGGAGCGCCCGGGCGGATGCCCCAACCGAGCCGGGCCCGGATCCGCCCCTTCGAGGAGATGGCCTCGCCGTACTACGTGAGCCTTCTGGTCAACGACGAGCCGGGCGTGCTGGCCACCGTCGCCGGCGTCTTCGGCCGCCACGGGGTCAGCATCCGCTCGATGGAGCAGGAGGGCGCACCGGGCGGCGACGCCCGCATCGACTTCATCACCCACACCGCCACCGAGCGCGACGTGCAGGCCACCCTGGCCGACCTGCGCGAGCTCGACGTGGTCGACGCCATCGGCGGGCTCATCCGCGTGGTGGCCTGAGGGTGGCGGCGCCCGGCTGGCGTGGCCTGATCGAGGAGTACCGGCCGTTCCTGCCGGTGACGGCGTCGACCCCGGTGGTCACCCTCCTCGAGGGCGCCACCCCGTTGCTGCCCGCCGCCCGCCTGTCCGAGCGGGTGGGCGCCGAGGTGTGGCTCAAGGTCGAGGGCGCCAACCCCACCGGTTCGTTCAAGGACCGGGGCATGACCCTGGCCATCACCAAGGCGGTCGAAGACGGGGCCAAGGCCGTGGTCTGCGCCAGCACCGGCAACACCAGCGCCTCGGCCGCCGCCTACGCCGCCCGGGCCGGGCTCACCTGCGCCGTGCTGATCCCCGACGGCTACATCGCCCTCGGCAAGCTGACCCAGGCGTTGGTCCACGGCGCCCGCGTGGTGCAGATCCGCGGCAACTTCGACCGGGCCCTCGACATCGTGCGCGAGCTGGGGGAGCACGCCCCCCTCACCATCGTGAACTCGGTCAACCCCTTCCGCATCGAGGGGCAGAAGACCGGCGCCTTCGAGATCGTCGACGTGCTGGGCGACGCCCCCGACGTCCACTGCATCCCGGTGGGCAACGCCGGCAACATCACGGCCTACTGGCGGGGCTACCTCGAGTACCGGGCCGCCGGCCACGCCACCCGGCTGCCCCGCATGATGGGGTTCCAGGCCGCCGGGGCCGCTCCCATCGTGGAAGGGCACCCGATCGAGGAGCCCGACACCATCGCCACGGCCATCCGCATTGGCAACCCGGCCAGCTGGTACGGGGCCACGGCCGCGGCCAGCGAGTCGGGCGGGTCGATCTCGGCTGTCACCGACGAGGAGATCCTGGCCGCCTACCGCTTCCTGGCCGCTGAGGAGAGCGTCTACTGCGAGCCGGCGTCGGCGGCGTCGGTGGCCGGGCTGCTGAAGGTGGGGGCGGCCGCCGGGTCGACGGTGGTCTGCGTGCTCACCGGCAACGGCCTGAAGGACCCGGACACCGCCGTCGGCCAGATCAGCCCGCCGCCGGCCATCGCCGCCGACTACCCCGCCATCGTCGAGCACCTGGGCCTGTAGCCGCCGCAGCGGCCGGGAGCGCGTTACCCTCCGCGAGGTGGAGGCGGCCATCTGGGGCGGGCTGGTGCTGGTGTTCCTCGTGGCCGAGCTGGCCACCGCGGGCGCGCTGTTCTCGCTTCCCTTCGCCATCGGCGCCGCCGGCGCCGGGGTGGCGGCCCTGGCCGGCGCGCCCGTCTGGCTGCAGGTCTGCCTGTTCCTCATCGTCTCGGCCGGGAGCCTGGCCGGGCTGCGGCCGATCTCCCGGCGCATGGACCAGCGGGCGCCCCGCCTGGAGGTGGGGGCCGGCCGTTGGGTCGGTCGTCAGGGGGTGGTGACCGAGGCCATCCCGGCCGGTCCCGGCCAGACGGGGATGATCCGGCTCGACCGCGAGGTCTGGCGGGCCGAGTCATCCCTCGACATCCCGATCACCGTGGGCTCCACGGTGCTCGTCACCCGCGTCGACGGCGTCCGCCTCGTCGTACTACCCATCACAGAGGTGGAGCCGTGATTCAGGCCCTGTTCGTCCTGTTCGCCTTTGGCGCCGTCATCATCCTGCTGCTCGTGCTGTCGGGCATCAAGATCATCCGCCCCTACGAGAAGGGGCTGGTCGAGCGGCTGGGCAAGTACCACGCCACCGTCGAACCCGGCCTGCGCCTCATCGTCCCCTTCATGGACCGCATCGTGAAGGTCGACATGCGCGAGTCGGTGGTCGACGTGCCGCCCCAGGAGGTCATCACCAAGGACAACGTCGTGGTCTCGGTTGACGCCGTCGTCTACTACGAGGCCACCGACCCCCAACGGCTCGTCTACAACGTCGTCAACTTCTACCTGGCCATGGTGAAGCTGGCCCAGACCAACCTGCGCAACGTGGTGGGCGACATGCAGCTGGACGAGGCGCTGACCAGCCGGGACACCATCAACACCCAGCTGCGGTCGATCCTCGACGAGGCCACCGACAAGTGGGGCAGCCGGGTGGTGCGGGTCGAGATCCAGCGCATCGACCCGCCCCAGGACGTCATGCACGCCATGCACGAGCAGATGAAGGCCGAGCGCACCCGGCGGGCCCAGGTCACGACCGCCAGCGGCGACCGGGAGGCGGCGATCGCCCGGGCCGAGGGCCAGAAGCAGGCCAAGATCCTGGAGGCCGAGGGGCGCAAGACGGCCAACGTGCTGGACGCCGAGGGGCAGGCCGAGGCCACCAAGGCGGTCGCCGAGGCCGAGCGCTTCCGCCAGCTCACGGTGGCCGAGGGCGAGGCCGAGGCCATCAAGACCGTTTACGCCGCCCTCCACGAGGGCAGGCCGACGGCCGACATCCTGGCCGTGAAGTACCTGGAGGCCCTGTCCATCATGGCCAACGGCGCGGCGACCAAGATCGTGGTGCCGGTCGAGTCAGCCGGGCTGGTTGGCGCCCTCGCCGGCGTCACCGAGCTGCTCCGGCCGAGCGGCGACGGGGCGACCCGCCCGCGCTGAGCCCCCGCCCGAGACGTTGCCGTTCGGGCAGGGAGGCGCTAGGTTGCCCACCCGGTTCCGCCGGTGCGAGCCCGTGCCTCAACAACAAGGCCGGCCCCACGGTCGTTGACCAGCCCCCTTCCCTGGTGCTTCGGCGCCGATGAGCGCTGGCCTGCGCCCGTTGCCCGCCCGGGCACGGTAACCGCCCCCGGACAACCAGCCAAGGAAGGTGACGATGAGCGGAGCGCCGCAGCTCGAACGCTCGGTCCTCGAGGCCAAGGAGCGCGACGAGCTCCACGCCATCGCCGACGCCCTGGGTCAGAAGCCCGCGGCCCGCGCCAAGAAGACCGAGCTGGTCGATCTCATCCTGCGGGCCACCGGCGTGGCCCCGGCGGAGGAGCCCTCCGAGCCGGCCAAGCCCCGTCGGCCGACTCGCAAGAAGGCGCTGGCCGCCGCGGCCGCCAACGGTGACGCCGCCCCGGCCCCCGACGGACCGCAGGACGAGGCGCCGGCGGCGGAAGGGGCCGAGGTCGGCGAGACATCGGTGCCGGTCGACGGACCGGGGCCCGCCCCGGCCGCCGAGCCCGCCACGCCGGTCGCCTCCGCCCCGTCCGACACCGCGGCGGCCGGTGAGGTGGCGCCGCCCCGGATCGCACCCTCACCGCCCAACCCCGAGCCCCGGCCCCAGCCGCGGCCGGCCCAGCAGCCGCCGGGCCCGCCCGGCCCGGGAAACCACGCCACGCCTCCCAGCCACGGCCAGCCGAGCCAGCCTGGTCAGCCCGGCCAGCCGGGACAGCAGGGTCAGCAGGTGGGTGCCGAGGGCGAGGTCCGCCGGAACCGGCGCCGCCGGGGCCGTGACCGCGACCGCCTGGGGGTGGGCTACGACCAGCAGGTGCAGCAGGCCGACCAGGCCTTCTCCGGCGACCCGACCCCCTGCGACGGCCTCCTCGAGCTGCGGCCCGAGGGCTTCGGCTTCCTGCGCACGAGCGGCTACCTGCCGGGGGCCGACGACGTCTACGTGTCCACCAGCCAGGTCCGCCGGTTCGCCCTCCGACCCGGCGACCGCATCGTCGGCGCCAGCCGGCCCCCCACCACCCAGGAGCGCTTCGGGGCGCTGCTGCGCATCGACGGGGTGGGCGACCTCAGCCCGGACGATGCCCGGCGCCGCCCCCGCTTCGAGGACCTGACCCCGCTGTTCCCCGACGAGCGGCTGACCCTCGAGTCCCCTGCGGCCCACGGCCCTGCGGATGCCACCGGCCGGATCATCGACCTGCTGGCGCCGATAGGCAAGGGCCAGCGGGGCATGATCGTGTCGCCGCCCAAGGCGGGCAAGACCACGGTGATGAAGCACATCGCCGCCGCCATCGAGGCGAACCACCCCGACGTCGACCTCATGGTGCTGCTCCTCGACGAGCGCCCCGAGGAGGTCACCGACATGCGTCGCAGCGTGAAGGGCGAGGTGATCGGCTCCACCTTCGACCGGCCGGCCGAGGAGCACACCCAGGTGGCCGAGCTGGTCATCGAGGTGGCCAAGCGCCGCGTCGAGCTGGGCCGTGACGTCGTCATCATCCTCGACGGCATCACCCGGCTGGCCCGCGCCTACAACCTGGCGGCGCCGGCCACGGGCCGGGTCATGTCGGGCGGCCTCGACTCCGGGGCGCTCTACCCGCCCAAGCGCTTCTTCGGCGCCGCCCGCAACGTCGAGGAGGGGGGCTCGCTCACCATCCTGGCTACGGCGCTGGTCGAGACCGGATCCACCATGGACACGGTCATCTTCGAGGAGTTCAAGGGCACGGGCAACTCCGAGCTGCGTCTCGACCGCCGGCTGGCCGAGCGGCGGATGTACCCGGCGATCGACGTCACCGGCAGCTCAACCCGCCACGAAGAGCTGCTGCTCTCCAAGGAGGAGCTGCGCCTGGTGTGGCAGCTGCGGCGGGTGCTCGTCGCCCTGGGCCAGGACGGCCCGGGCCACAAGGGCTACGAGCTGCTCCTCGACCGGCTGAAGCACTTCCGCACCAATGCCGACTTCCTGGCCGACCTGGCCCACACCCCCGCCTGAATGGCGGGAACAGGTGCCCGGCCTCTAGCGTTGAAAGGCTCCCTATGAAGACCGACATCCACCCCACGTACCAGGACGCTCGTGTCGTGTGCTCCTGCGGGAACACCTTCACGACCAAGTCGACCAAGCCCGAGCTGCGCCTCGAGCTCTGCAACGAGTGCCATCCCTTCTACACCGGCAAGCAGAAGCTGGTGGACACCGGTGGCCGGGTCGAGCGGTTCGAGCGCCGGTACGGCCGCCGCAAGAAGTAGCGGACACCGCCGCCTCGAGCCGGCTCGTGGCGCGCCCGCCCGACCATGCCCCGCGTCCTGCTCCTGTGCACCGCCAACCAGTGCCGCTCTCCGATGGGGGAGGTCCTGCTGCGCGCCCACCGACCCACCCTCGAGGTGCAGTCGGCGGGACGGCTCCCCGGCGGCAGCCCGGCCAGCGCCACCGCAGTCAAGGTGCTGGCCGGTCGGGGGATCGACCTGGCCAAGCACGTCAGCCAGACCGCCACTCCCGAGATGTTCGAGGCCAGTGACCTGATCGTCGGCATGGCCCGTGAGCACGTGCGCGACGCCGTGCTGGCCCTGCCCGAGGTTCGCCCCCGTGCCTTCACCCTGAAGGACCTGGTTCGTCGGGGCGAGGCCCTGCGCCGGCGATCAGCCGGCCAGCCCCTCGACGAGTGGCTGTGGGCCGTCGGGGCCGACCGCACGACCAACGACCTGCTGGGGGCGATGGCCGCCGATGACGTCGCCGACCCGATCGGCCAGAGCGCGGCGCGCTACCGAGCCTGCGCCGACGAGCTCGACGACCTCCTGCGCCGCCTCTGCGCCGTGGCCTTCCCCGAGCCCGGGTGAGCCTCGACGAGGAGGCCCGCCGCCAGCTGCTGGCGGCCAAGGCCGTGGGCTTGGCCCGCTCCCAGGGGGCGACGCCCGTGGGCGAGCCCCAGCCCCTGCTGGGCGGCGCCGCCACCCTGGTCGAGGGCGGTGGGGCCTGGGTCCTGGTGCAGCGCGACCCGGAGCGGTCCCTCGGGGCGGCGCTGGCCTGGTCGCTGCGCCAGGGCGCCACCGCCACCACCTGCGTCGTCGACGTGGGCCCTGACGGCCGGCCTCAGCTGGCGGCGGCCGCTCTGGTGGCGGCCAAGGCGGCGGGGATGGCCTCGCCCCCCACGGTGCTGGCCCTGACCCTGTTGGGCCCCGAGCCCGTGACGCCCGAGGCGCTGGCCTCGCCCGCACCGACCGCTCCGACGGCGCTGGCCGCCCTGCGGCTCGAGGACGCCGCCGCGGCCCGGGTCGAGGTCGTCGTGCACGCCGACGGCGGCCTCACCTTCGAGGTGCTCGGGCTCGAGGTGGCCCGGGTGGCCGCCGACGGCGGACTGCTGGTCGGTGCGGGCAAGCACGACCGTGACGCCACCAACGAGCTGTACGCCGGCGAGCCCACCCGCGAGGCGCTGGTGCGGGCCGCCGAGGTGATCCGCCAGGAGCGCCGGCCGGGCGCCCAGCAGGGGCCCGCCAACCTCCTGCAGCGAGAGCGCTGGCTGCGCCACGCCCTGGTGACCGACCCGTCGCCGCTGGAGCCGGCCGGGGTGGCCGGCCCGCTGGCGCCCGTCCCCGATCCCACGCTCCCGGTCGACCTCCGCCGCCCCCGGCCGGCGGGGGCCACGGCGCAGGCGGGGCGGCTCCTGGTGGTCTGCTCGGCCGGCGTCGACCTCGACCTGGTGCCCACGGCGGCGTGGCTGCGGTCGTGGGCCGCCCCTGCGGCCGAGCGCATCCTGCTGGTCGTCCCCAACGGCTGTGATCAGCCCATCCTCCACGACATGGCCCCCCTCCTCCCGGTGCCCGCCACCGTCGTCACCGTGGCCCCGCCGTGGGACACAGGGCCCGAGCGGCCCCTCAGAGCGGGACGCGGAGGTCAGGGATGATCGACGAGGCGCTGACGGCGGTCATCGAGGAGTACGAGCAGACCCTGAACCGCATGGGGGACCCGGCGGTGCTGTCCGACCAGCGCGAGCTGGCCAGGGTGGGACGACGCGTCAAGCAGCTGGAGCCCGTGGTCGAGGTGGCCCGCCGCATCCTGGCCACCCGCGAGGACCGTGACGCCGCTCGCGACCTGCTGGTGGGCGCCGAGGGCGAGGACCGGGCCGAGGTGCAGGCCGAGCTGGCCGGTTCGGAGGCCCTCCTCGCCGACCTCGAGGAGCAGATGAACGTCCTGCTCCTTCCCCGCGACCCGAACGAGGACCGTGACGTCCTCATCGAGATCCGGGGCGCCGAGGGCGGCGAGGAGGCGAACCTTTGGGCTCGCAACCTGTACGACATGTACACCCGGTTCGCCGACCGGCGGGGCTGGAAGCACGAGGTGCTGTCCCTCTCCGAATCCGACATGGGCGGCATCGCAGAGGTCACCTTCAAGCTGGCCGGCGACGGGGCGTGGGCCCGCATGAAGCACGAGGCCGGCCCCCACCGCGTGCAGCGGGTTCCGGTCACCGAGAGCCAGGGCCGCATCCACACCAGCTCGGCCACGGTCACCGCCATGCCCGAGGCCGAGGAGGTCGACGTGCACCTCGACGACAAGGACCTCAAGTTCGACGTGTACCGCTCGTCCGGCCCGGGCGGCCAAAGCGTCAACACCACCGACTCGGCCGTGCGCATCACCCACCTGCCCACCGGCCTGGTGGTGTCGATGCAGGACCAGAAGAGCCAGCTGCAGAACAAGGCCAAGGGCCTGCTCGTGCTGCGCAGCCGGCTGTTGAAGCTGCAGCAGGACGAACAGGCCGCCGAGTCGTCGGCCACCCGCAGGTCCCAGGTGGGCGGCGGCGGCCGGGGCGAGAAGATCCGGACCTACAACTACAAGGAAAACCGGGTCACCGATCACCGCATCGGGCTCACCACCTACACCCTGAGCAAGGTGCTCGAGGGCGACCTCGACGAGATCAGTGACGCCATGGTGGCCGACGAGCGGGCCCGCCTCCTCGGCGCGGCCAAGGCCTGAGGCCGTCCGTGGCCACCTGGCGCGAGCTAGAGCGCCAGGCCCGCACCCGCCTGGGTGACGAGCAGGAGGCCCGTTGGCTGGTGCAGCAGGCCGCCGGCCGCACCGGCGCCGAGTGGCTGACCGACCTCGATGAGCGGGCCCCCGACCGGTGCCTGGGCTTCGTCGAGCAGCTGGTGCAGCGGCGGGCCGACGGCGAGCCCCTCCAGTACGTGCTGGGCAGCTGGGGCTTCCGCCGCCTCGACCTGGCCCTCGACCGGCGGGTGCTGATCCCCCGGCCCGAGACCGAGCAGGTGGTCGAGCACGCCCTGGTCGAGCTGACCCGACTGCGGCTCGCCACCGGAAAGCCCCCTCGGGTGGTCGACCTGGGCACCGGGTCGGGCGCCATTGCCCTGTCGATCGCCGTCGAGGTGGCCGGGGCCGAGGTGTGGGCCACTGACACCTCCGAGGGGGCGCTGCTCGTGGCCCGGGCCAACATCGCCGGCACCGGCGGGATGGCGGCCACCCGGGTCCGGGTCGCCGCCGGCAGCTGGTACCAAGCCCTGCCCCCCGAGCTGGCCGGACGGGTTGACCTGGTCATCTCCAATCCGCCCTACCTGGCTCACGCCGAGCTGGCCGACCTCGACCCGACGGTGGCCGACTGGGAGCCCCACCATGCGCTGGTTGCCGGGCCCTCCGGCCTCGAGGCCATCGAGGCCGTGGTCGAAGGAGCCCTCCGCTGGCTGCGCCCCCCAGCCGCCGTGGTCGTCGAGCTGGCCCCCGCCCAGGCCGAGGCGGCGGTGGCGCTCGCCCTCGCCGCCGGCTTCGACCGTGCCGTCGTCCGCCCCGACCTCACCGGCCGCCCCCGAGCGCTCGTTGCCAGCGTGGGCTGAGCGCCCGCCCGCCTCAGGAGCGGACCGCTCCGGCGTCAGCCCGCCGGTAGGCTCGCCCGACGATGGCGCACCCCTTCACCGCGGCCGATCCCGAGGTTTTCGGGATCCTCGACGCCGAGCTCGAGCGGCAGAACACCACCCTGCAGCTCATCGCCTCGGAGAACTTCACCTCCCCGGCGGTGATGGCGGCCACCGGGTCGGTGCTCACCAACAAGTACTCCGAGGGGTACCCGGGCAAGCGCTACTACGGCGGCAACGCCGAGATCGACCGGGTCGAGACGATCGCCATCGACCGGGTGAAGCGGCTGTTCGGCGCCGAGCACGCCAACGTGCAGCCCCACTCGGGAGCCAACGCCAACACCGCCGCCTACCTCGCCGTCCTCGAGCCCGGTGACACCGCCCTCGGCCTGCGCCTCGACCAGGGCGGCCACATCACCCACGGCCTGCCCGTCAGCCTGTCCGGCCGCTTCTACAACTTCGTGTCCTACGGGGTCACCCCCTCCGACGAGCGCATCGATCTCGACCAGGTGCGGGACCTGGCCTTGTTGCACCGGCCCAAGCTCATCGTGGCCGGGGCCACGGCCTATCCCCGGATCATCGACCCCGAGCCGTTCCGCCAGATCGCCGACGAGGTCGGGGCGCTCCTGCTGTTCGACGCCGCCCACATCGCCGGCCTGATCGCTGGCGGCGTCCACCCGAGCCCGGTGCCCCTGGCCGACATCGTCACCTTCACCACCCACAAGACCCTCCGGGGCCCGCGGGGCGGCTGCATCCTGTCGAAGGCGTCGCTGGGCGCAGCCATCGACAAGGGCATCTTCCCCGGCAGCCAGGGTGGCCCGCTCGACCACGTGGTGGCGGCCAAGGCCGTGGCCTTCGGCGAGGCCCTGCTGCCGTCGTTCGCCACCTACGCCGCCCAGGTGGTGGCCAACGCCCAGGCCCTGGCCCGGGGCCTGGCCGCCGAGGGCTTCCGCCTGGTGTCCGGCGGCACCGACAACCACCTGGTCCTGGTCGACCTCCAGCCCTTCGACCCCGATCTCACGGGCAAGGTGGCCCAGGAGGTGCTGGACCGGGCCGGGATCACCTGCAACAAGAACACGATCCCGAACGACCCCCGCTCGGCCTTCGTCACCAGCGGCCTTCGGCTCGGCACCGCGGCCCAGACCACCGCCGGCATGGCCGAGCCCGAGATGGCCGAGGTGGCCCGCCTCCTCGGCCGGGCCCTGCGCCACCGCGCCGACGAGCACGAGATCGCCGCCTCCCGCCACGAGGTCGCCACCCTCTGCTCGAAGTTCACCCCCTACCCCGAGCCGCTGGGGTAGCCGCCCTGATCCGCACCTACGGCCTGGTGCTCGTGGTGGCGGTCGCCACCACCTGGGCCGCCACCTTCGCCTGGCGGGCCTTCGCCCGCCGCCGGCCCTACCTGGTGGTCCCCCCGGACGATCGCCACATCCACGAGCGCACCACCCCGACCGGGGGCGGGTTCGCCATGTGGCTCGCCTTCCTGGCGGCGATGGCGGTGGCCTGGCGCCTGCCCCGGCTGAGCGACGTCTTCGAGGGCAGCACCGAGCCCCTCGGCGTCCTGCTCGGCGCCACCATCCTCTTCGCCGTCGGCCTGCTCGACGACATCCGCGACGTCTCGCCGCCGGCCAAGCTGGCCGGCACCGTCCTCGGGGCCTCGGTCATGGCCAGCCAGGGCGTGCAGATGCTGTATTTCCGGGTGCCGTTCTGGGACACCGTGGTGCTCGACCAGAGCACCGGCTTCCTCATCACCGTGGTGTGGGTGGTGCTGGTCACCGAGGCCGTCAACCTGATCGACGGGCTCGACGGGCTGGCCGCCGGGGTCGCCCTGATCGCCGGGCTGGCCTTCTTCTTCTACGCCAGCCGCCAGGTCGACGCCGGCGTGCTCACCGGCAACACCATCGGCCCGCTGCTGGCGGTCATCGTGGTCGGCGTGTGCCTGGGGTTCCTGCCCCACAACTTCAACCCGGCCCGCGTCTTCATGGGCGACGCCGGGGCCCTGTTCCTCGGGCTGCTCCTGGCCACCTCCACCCTCGTCGTCGGGGGCCGCACCAACGACGAGTTCAGCGGCCAGACCTTCTTCTTCTTCGCCCCTGTCCTCATCCCGTTCGTGATCCTCGGGGTGCCGCTGCTCGACACCGCCTTCGCCTTCGTGCGCCGCCTGGTGCAACGGCGGGGCATCGCCGTGGCCGACAAGGAGCACCTCCACCACCGCCTGGTCCGGCTCGGCCACGGTCACCGGCGGGCCGTGCTCATCCTGTGGGCGTGGACAGCGGTGCTGGCCACCCTGGTGCTGGTGCCCACCTACGCCCAGGGAGCCAACGGGCTGGTCCTGCCCGGGGCGCTCGCCCTCGGCATCGTGCTGTACACCGTGCTCCACCCCGAGGTCAGGGCCGGGCGCAAGCTGGCCCCCGAGCCCCCGCCCACCTCGGCGCCGGCCGGGCCCGTCGAGGTGCGTGAGCAGCTGTGAACCACCCCGGCCGGGAAAGTTTCGAGTAGGTTCCTCTTGGATTTGCCCCGCCCGAAACCTGGGTCGTAGATTGCCGAAGCACCCTCGCGAGCGAGCGTGCCAAACCTGTGAGGAGGGTCGCGGTGGACGAGCACGAGCAAGCACAGCGCCGCCACCTCAACCAGGGGTTCGGAGCCTCGCTCAACAACGCCTTTGAGATCGCCATGATCCCGGTGCTGTTCGCCGGCGTGGGTTGGCTGATCGACGCCGTCCTCGGAACCGGCCCGGTGTTCCTGGCCATCCTGGCCGTGCTCGGCCTCACCGGCACCGTCGCCAAGCTCTACTACGGCTACAACCGGGAGATGGGCGAGATGGAGCAGGCCGGCCCGTGGCGCCGGACCTCGAGGGACCTGCCGTGACCCCGGTGCTCATTACCGGTGCCGTCGAGGGACCGCCCGTCGAGCGCATGATCGTGGCCGACATGCTCCGGCGGGGCTGGCCGGCGCTGCTGGTCCTCACCGGCCTCGGCGCCTTCTGGGGGTTCGACGGCGTCGCCTCCTCCGCCTTCGGGGTGGGCCTGGCCGTGGCCAACGCCGCTCTGGCCGCCGCCCTGGTCTCGGGCGCGGCCCGGGTCAGCCTCGGCCTCCTCTACGCCGCCGCCCTGGGCGGCTACCTCGTGCGCCTTGGCCTGATCACCGTGGCCGTGCTCGCCGTGGTCAACCAGGCGTGGGTCGAGGTCATCCCCCTCAGCGGGGCCCTCGTCACCGCCCACCTCGGCCTGTTCATCTGGGAGGCGCGCTTTGTGTCCACCCAGCTGGCCTTTCCCGGCGTCAAGCCCCGCCCGCGAACCCGCCTCGACACCAGTACTGAGAAAGGTGCGCTGTGAGCAGCATCGTTGCGCTCGTCTTCCCGCCCATCGACGAGATCCTGCGCTGGAAGCCGCTGGTCGGCAACGAGGGTGACGCGTTCGCCTTCAACAAGATCGGGCTCATCGCCTTCTTCGCCGCGTTCGCCACCCTGGCCCTGTTCTTCGTGGCCGGCAAGAAGCGGGCGCTGGTCCCCACCGGCGTCCAGAACGTGGCCGAAGCGTCGATCGACTTCATCCAAAACGGGATCATCGCCCAGACGATGGGGACCAAGAAGGAGGACATGCGCTGGACGGGCTACCTCACCGCCCTGTTCTTCTTCCTCCTGTTCACCAACGTCACCGGCATCATCCCGGTCATCCAGATGCCGGCCACGGCCCGGATGGGCATCCCGCTGATCCTGGCCCTCACGTCGTGGTTCCTGTTCATCTTCATGGGGTTCAAGAACAACGGCATCGGCTATCTGAAGGCCGCGGTGGTCCCCCCCGGGGTGCCGAAGTTCCTGCTGCCCCTGGTGGTGCTCATCGAGATCGTCTCGACCTTCCTGGTCCGGCCCTTCTCGCTGGCCGTCCGACTGTTCGCCAACATGCTGGCCGGCCACCTGCTGCTCGTGACCTTCGCGGTCATGGGCCACGGCCTGTTCTTCGCCGAGACCAAGCAGGCGTTCTTCGTCCCGCTCACGATCCTCCCCCTCATCCTGTTCATCGCGATCACCATCTTCGAGGTGCTCGTGGTGTTCCTGCAGGCGTACATCTTCACGATCCTCACCGCCGTCTACCTCGGTGGTGCCATGCACCCCGAGCACTAGGAGAGAAGTCCCGACATGAGCATCCTCGCTGAGATCACCGCTGACCCGGTCGAGTTCAAGGGGGCGATGTCGGCGCTCGGCGCCGGCTTCGCCTACGGCCTGGCGGCCATCGGCCCAGGCGTCGGCATCGGCATCGTGGTCGGCAACGCCGTCCAGGCCATGGCCCGCCAGCCCGAGGCCGCCGGCCTGGTGCGCACCACGATGTTCCTCGGCATCGCCTTCACCGAAGCCCTCGCCCTGATCGGCTTCGTCGTCTTCATCCTCCTCAAGTTCGCCTGATCGAGGGAGCGCACATGCAGAACCTGTTCCTGCTCGCCGCCGAGGCCGCGCCGGGTGAGGCCGTCACCAGCCACAACCCGATCATCCCCGAGCTCGGCGAGCTGGTCTACAGCCTCATCGCCTTCGCCGTGCTCATCATCCTGTTCAAGAAGTTCGGCTTCAACGCCGTCCAGAAGGCGATGGCGGACCGCACCAAGCGCATCCGCACCGACCTCGACCAGGCCGAGTCGGCCAAGGGCGAGGCCGAGGGGATCCTCAGCGACTACAAGAAGCAGCTGGCCGACGCCAAGGCCGAGTCGAACCGCATCATCGACGAGGCCCGCCAGCAGGCCGAGAAGGTGAAGGCCGACGTCCTCGAGAGCGCCAACAAAGAGGTGGCCGACCTCAAGGCCAAGGCCACCCAGGACATCGAGACGGCCCGCACCGCGGCGCTCGCCTCGCTGCAGACCTCGGTGGCCTCGATCGCCATCGAGCTGGCCGAGAAGGTCGTCGAGAAGAACCTCGACCGGGACACCAACAAGCGGCTGATCGACAGCTTCATCGCCAAGGTCGGGAGCTGACGCCCGCCCATGGCTGACGACCGCACCGCCGCCTACGCCGCCGCCCTGTTCGAGGTGGCCCAGGGCGAGCAGGACCTGGCCCGGGTCGAGGACGAGCTGTTCACGGTCGCCAACCGGGTGCGGACCAACGACGCCCTGCGCGACGCCCTCACCGACCAGTCCCTGCCGGTCGACCTGCGCCAGGGCATCGTCGAGGACCTCCTCGGCGGCAGGGCCAGCCCCACCACCACCAACCTCGTTTCGATGATCGTCGGCGCCGGTCGGGCCAAGGACCTCCCGGCCATCATCGAGGGCTTCCTCGAGCGCTCCGCCGGCTCCCGCAGCGAGACCCTGGCCGAGGTCACCTCGGCCGTTCCCCTCGACGCCGACCAGCAGCAGCGCCTGGCCGAGGCGCTGTCCAAGCGCGTCGGCCACAAGGTCTCGCTGAAGGTCACCGTCGACCCGTCCATTCGGGGCGGCCTCATCGCCCAGGTCGGTGACACCGTCATCGACGGCTCGGTGCGCAGCCGCCTCGAGCAGCTCAAGACACAGCTTCAGGAGTCACGTTGACCACCTTCGACCTCAACCCCGACGAGATCACCGCGGCGCTGCGCAAGCGCATGGCGGACTTCTCCCCCAAGATGGCGGCCAACCAGGTCGGCCGGGTCACCGAGGTCGGCGACGGCATCGCCCGAGTGGGCGGCCTGCCCGGCGCCTCGGTGAACGAGCTGCTCGAGTTCGAGGGCGGCAAGATCGGCATCGCCCTCAACCTTGACGAGGACTCGATCGGCGCGGTGATCCTGGGCGAGGTCGCCGGCATCGAGGAGGGTCAGCCGGTGAAGTCGACCGGTCGGATCATCCAGGTGCCGGTCGGCGACGGCCTCCTCGGCCGGGTCGTCAACCCCCTGGGCGTGCCGATCGACGGCAAGGGCCCCCTGTCCGGCGACGTCCAGCAGCGCCGGGTCGAGATCCAGGCGCCGGGCATCGTCGACCGCCAGCCGGTGAAGGAGCCTCTCCAGACCGGCATCAAGGTCATCGACGCCATGACGCCGATCGGCCGGGGCCAGCGCGAGCTGATCATCGGCGACCGCAAGACCGGCAAGACCTCGGTGGCCATCGACACCGTGATCAACCAGAAGGGCCTGGGCGTCAACTGCATCTACGTCGCCATCGGCCAGAAGGCCTCCACGGTGGCCGAGATCGTCCGGGTCCTCGAAGAGGCCGGCGCCATGGACTACACCGTCGTGGTCAACGCCCCGGCCTCGGACCCCAGCCCCTTCAAGTGGCTCGCCCCCTACTCCGGCTGCGCCATCGGTCAGCACTGGATGGAGAACGGCAAGCACGCCCTGATCATCTACGACGACCTGTCCAAGCAGGCCGAGGCCTACCGCCAGATGTCGCTGCTGCTGCGCCGGCCGCCGGGCCGCGAGGCCTACCCGGGCGACGTGTTCTACCTGCACAGCCGGCTGCTCGAACGGTCGGCCAAGCTCTCCAACGAGCTCGGCGCCGGCTCGATGACCGCCCTCCCGATCATCGAGACCAAGGCCGGCGACATCTCGGCCTACATCCCCACCAACGTGATCTCCATCACCGACGGGCAGATCTTCCTCGACTACGACCTGTTCAACTCCGGTGTCCGCCCGGCCATGAACGTGGGCACCTCGGTCTCCCGGGTGGGCGGCTCGGCCCAGATCAAGGCCATGAAGAGCGCATCCGGCGGGCTCAAGCTCGACCTGGCCAACTTCCGCGAGCTCGAGGCCTTCGCCTCGTTCGGCTCGGAGTCGCTCGACAAGTCCAGCCAGAACATGCTCCGCAAGGGCGAGCGCCTGATCGAGATGCTGAAGCAGCCGAACGGCTCGCCCATGAGCATCGAGGACCAGGTGGTGTCGATCTTCGCCGGGTCCCGGGGCTACCTCGACGACCTCGAGGTCTCTGACGTCCGCCGCTTCGAGAAGGAGCTCCTCGCCGACGTGCGCTCCCGTGCCTCCGACATCCACACCCAGATCCTCGACAAGAAGTGGCCGGAGGCGGAGCTGAAGGCCGCCGTCGAGGACTTCAAGGGCCGCTTCCAGCCGACCGCGTCGAAGTCGGGCTGAACGCATGCCGGGTGGCCAGGAGCGAACGCTGCGTCGGCGGATCAGGTCGGTGGAGTCCACCAAGAAGATCACGCGGGCCATGGAGCTGATCTCGGCCAGCCGGATCGTGAAGGCCCAGCAGAAGGTCAACGCGGCCCGTCCCTACGCCGAGCAGATCACCGAGGTGATCGGCAACCTGGCGGCCGCGGGCGCCGGCTCCGACCAGCCCCTGCTGACGCCCCGGGAGAACGTCTCGAACGTCGGGGTCATCGTGCTCTCCGCCGACCGGGGCCTGGCCGGCGGCTTCAACTCGGCGGTCATCCGCAAGGGCGAGCAGGCGCTGAAGCAAGCCGAGGCCGAGGGCCATGGCACCCAGCTGTTCGCCGTGGGCCGCAAGTCGATCAGCTACTTCCGCTACCGGGGCCGCGAGGTGAACGCCGAGCACACCGGCTTCACCGACTCGCCCTCCTACGAGGACGCCCGGGAGATCGCCAAGGAGGTCGTGGGCCGCTTCGAGGCCGGCGAGCTGGACCGGGTCGAGCTGGCCTACACCGAGTTCGTGTCGGTGGGCATCCAGCGCCCGAAGCTGGTGCGCTTCATCCCCCTCGAGCCCGAGGCCCTGGCCGAGGACGACGAGCCGAAGGCAGCCGGTCCCACCGCCGAGTACGAGTACGAGCCGGCGCCCGATGCCATCCTCGAGCGCCTCCTGCCCCGCTACGTCGAGAGCCGGCTGTTCGCCGCCCTCCTCGAGTCGGCGGCCTCCGAGCACGCCGCCCGGCAGAAGGCCATGAAGGCGGCCACCGACAACGCCACCGAGCTCATCAAAAAGCTCGACCGCCAGATGAACCGGGCCCGCCAGGACGCCATCACCACCGAGATCATCGAGATCGCCTCGGGGGCCGAGGCCCTCAACCAGATGGGCGAGGACAACGCAAACGTGTCCAGCGACTACTTCACCGAGCGCGACGCCAACCCTTACGACCGCCAAGCCGCGAGCTAGCGGCAGCTGCAACCAAAGAGCCGGAGCACACATGACCACCACCGAGCCCGCCCCGACCGACGCCGCCGACGAGACGGGCGCCGAGGCCCCCGCCCACAAGGACGGGAAGATCGTGGCCGTCGCCGGCCCCGTCGTCGACATCGAGTTCCCGCCCGACGGCCTCCCCGAGCTGGACTGGGCCGTCGAGTTCGAGGTCGAGGTCGAGGGCGAGACCTCGACCGTCACCGCCGAGGTGGCCCAGCACATCGGCGACAGCCGGGTGCGGGCCATCTGCATGCAGCCCACCGACGGCCTGAAGCGAGGCACGACGGTGCGCAACACCGGCCAGGGCATCACCGTGCCCGTCGGCAACGCCGTGCTCGGCCACGTCTTCAACGTGCTCGGCAAGCCCCTCGACACCAAGGGTGAGCCCCTGCCCGAGGAGCCCAGCGACTACTGGCAGATCCACCGCCCGGCCCCGAACTTCGACACGCTCGACCCGGCCACCAAGATGCTCGTCACCGGCCTCAAGGTCGTCGACCTGCTCGAGCCCTACGCCGTGGGCGGCAAGATCGGCCTGTTCGGCGGGGCCGGCGTGGGCAAGACCGTGCTGATCCTGGAGATGATCACCCGGGTGGCCAAGGCCTACAAGGGCGCCTCGGTCTTCGCCGGCGTCGGCGAGCGCACCCGGGAGGGCACCGACCTGCTCCTCGAGATGGAGGAGTCGGGCGTGCTGCCCAACTGCGCCCTGGTCTTCGGCCAGATGGATGAGCCGCCGGGGGTGCGGCTGCGGGTCGGCCTGTCGGCCCTGACCATGGCCGAGTACTTCCGTGACGTGCAGGGCCAGGACGTCCTGCTGTTCATCGACAACATCTTCCGCTTCACCCAAGCCGGCTCCGAGGTGTCCACCCTCCTCGGCCGCATGGCCTCGGCCGTGGGCTACCAGCCCACCCTGGCCGACGAGATGGGCCAGCTGCAGGAGCGCATCACCTCGGTGAAGGGCAAGTCGATCACCTCGGTGCAGGCCGTGTACGTGCCCGCCGACGACTACACCGACCCGGCCCCGTTCACCGCCTTCACCCACTTCGACGCCACCACCAACCTCTCCCGCGACGTCTTCGCCAAGGGCATCTTCCCGGCCGTCGACCCGCTGGCGGTGTCCAGCCGCATCCTCCAGCCCGACATCGTGGGCGAGCGCCACTACAACGTGGCCCGCAAGGTGGTGGGCATCCTCCAGCGCTACAAGGAGCTGCAGGACATCATCGCCATCCTCGGCGTCGACGAGCTGGCCGAGGACGACAAGCAGCTGGTGAACCGGGCCCGCAAGGTCGAGAAGTTCCTGGGCCAGCCCATGTACGCGGCCGAGCAGTTCACCGGCCAGGAAGGCACCTTCGTCCCCCTGGAGGAGACGATCGACGCCTTCGAGAAGCTCATCAGCGGCGAGTTCGACGACATCCCCGAGGTGGCCTTCATCGCCGTCGGCGGCATCGACGACCTCAAGGCCAAGGCCAAGACGGTCGAGGAGTGACCCTCGCCGTCGAGGTGGTGTCGCCCGAGCGGGTGCAGTACTCGGGCGAGGCCCGGGTCGTCATCTGCCGGACGACCGAGGGCGAGCTGGCCTTCCTCACCGACCACGCCCCCCTCATCGGGGCGCTCGGCATCGGCGAGGTCCGCATCGGCCAGGAGTCGGGCGAGGACGAGGTGGCGGCCGTCCACGGTGGTTTCGTCGAGGTGCGCAACAACAAGGTCGTGATCCTCTCCGACGTGGCCGAGCTGAAGTCCCAGATCGACGTGGGCCGGGCGCGCGACGCCAAGGGCCGGGCCGAGCGGGCCCTTTCGGCCGACCCCGACGACGAGGACGCCAAGGCCGCCCTGCGCCGGGCCGAGGTCCGCCTCGAGGTCGCCGGCTCCGACTGAGGCCGGTGCCACCGCAGTAGTGCCCCGTCGCCGGCTCGGGGCCGTCCTGCTCCTTCCGCCGGCGGTGGCCGCCGAGGTCGACGGCCTGCGCCGAGCCTGCGGCGACCCTGCCCTGACCCGGATCCCCAGCCACCTCACGCTGGTGCCGCCGGTCAACGTCCGCGAGGACGACCTGCCCGCCGCCCTCACCCGCCTGCGCACCGCCGCGGCCGCCGTGGGCGGTCCGCTCGAGCTTGTCCTCGGGCCGCCGGCCACCTTCCACCCGGTCAACCCGGTGCTCTACCTGGAGGTCGGCGGCCCCGACCTGGCGGCGGTCCACCGCCTGCGCGACACCGCCTTCGCCTTCCCCCTGGAACGCCACCTGACCTGGCCGTTCGTGCCCCACGTCACCCTGGCCGACGGTGCCGAGCCCGAGCGCATCGACGCCGCGCTCGTGGCGCTGGCTGACTTCACCGTCCCCGTGACGCTGGACCGGGTCCACCTGCTGCAGGAGGGGGACCAGCGCACCTGGCGCCCCCTGGCCGACTGCCCCCTGGGCCCGCCCGACGTGGTGGGCCGGGGTGGCTTCGAGCTGGAGCTGACCCCGAGTGACCTCCTCGACCCCGAGGCGGCGGCGTTCCTGGCCGCCGAAGCTCCCGGCCGGGACCTCGGCGGCCCCCCCTACGTGGTGGCCCGCCAGCGCTGGGCGGTGGTGGGTCTGGCCGGGGCCAAGGGCACCGTTGTCGCCGAGGAGCACCGGGACCACGGCGTCGCCGACCACCTGGCCCGCCGCCGCGGCTGAGCGCTTCGTCCGGATGCACGGCTAGCATCATCGTCTGATGGCGTAGAGCGTGCCGTCGGGAGAAGGAGGATCGTGCGCACGACCTTGACGTTCGATGACGATCTGCTGGCCGAGGCCCAGCGTCTCACGGGGACGATCGAGAAGGCCGCCCTCGTCCGTCAGGCGCTCCACGCCCTCATCGAACGGGAGAGCGCACGCCGCCTCGCCCGGCTCGGCGGGAGCGAACCGGATCTGGCTGGGATCCCCCGGCGCCGCCCCGATCCCGCGTGATCCTGGTCGACACCTCGATCTGGATCGACCACCTGAGAAAGGGGCACCCGACACTTGTCGACCTTCTCCAGGTCGGCTCCGTGCTCGGTCACCCGTGGGTGACGGGGGAGATCGCCCTCGGCCGGCTGGCCGACCGTCGGCAGGTCCTTGGATTGCTCACAAACCTCCCCAGCGCCACGGTCGCCTCCGAGAGCGAGGTGCTGGTGCTCATCGAGCAGCAGGACCTGGCCGGCAGCGGAATCGGCTACGTCGACGCCCAACTCTTGGCCTCGACCCGCCTGACGCCGGATGCACGGCTGTGGACCAACGACAAGTGCTTGGCCGAGGTCGCCGTCCGCATCGGCGTGGCGGCCGATCCCTGAGACCGTTCCTTCACCAGGGCGGCTGCATCCCCTTGAACATCGGGAAATGCTTGACGTTCAGGGTCACCAGCGTGGCCCCGGCCTCCTCGGCCGATGCGGCGATGAGGTAGTCCGCCAGGTCGATGCCCGGATGCGATCGCCGGTGGGCCCGCAGGTGGGCACCGGCCCGACGAGCGACGGCATCGGTGACGGGAACGAGGTCGAGACCGTCGAACAGGCGAGCGACGTCCCCTCGCTCCCCAGAACGCATCCCTCCCTCGATCTCGGTCCGTGAGATCACGCTGGCCAGGGCACCCCCGTCCACGGCCTCGACCAGCAGTCGCGTGGCGCGCTCGTCGCCCCGCAGGTGGGCGATCAGGATGGTGGAGTCGAACAGCGTGGTCACCGCTCCAGCCGCTCCAGCCGCTCCTCGGCGCCTGCCCCTCGGACGTCGGCGAGCCACTCGGGCCAGTCTTGAGCAGCCGGAAGGATACCGGCAGTGGCCAGGATTGCCGTCCGCCGGTCGGCTGCCCCGGTGTCGAGGCCGAGGGCGGCATCGAGGATCCTGCGGATCACCTCGGCCTTGGGCACGCCGGCGTCGGCGGCCTGATCGGCGATGAGGCGCTCCTGCTCCTCGGTGATGTAGATCTGCGTGCGCCGCATGTGGCTGCACCATACATCCCCTACTGTGGTTCCACACCTACTCCCAGTACGCCCAGGCCGCGACGCCCGACTTCGCGGCGGTCATCCCTCCGGTGTTCATCGCCCTGTCTTCTTCATCGTGAACATCGCCACGCTCTCACGGCTCACCGAGTCGGCCGGGGCGGGGTTCGACTACAAGGCGTTCCAGATGCCCACCGCCATCCTGCTCGCCGCCCTCGGGCTGCTCAGCATGTCGCTGTGCTTCGGCGCCCTGCGGGGGAGAACCCGGCGGGGCTGAAGGGGTTCGCCCGCCGCCTCACATCCCGGCGATGTCGTACGCCTTGAGCTTGGCCTTGTTGGCCGTGGTCGGGGCCTGGAGGGCCAGCAGCTCGGCGTAGATCCCGTCGCCGGTGGCCAGCTCGGCCGGCGAGCCGATCTCGGCCACCTGACCTTGGCGGATGCCGACGATGACGTCGACGTTCTGGATCGTCGACAGGCGGTGGGCGATGATGAGCGTGGTGCGGCCTTGCATCAGGCGCTCGAGGGCGCCCTGAACCTCCCGCTCGGCCTTTGAGTCGAGCGAGCTGGTGGCCTCGTCGAGGATGAGGATCGGCGGGTTCTTCACCAGGGCCCGGGCGATGGCGATGCGCTGCTTCTGGCCCCCTGACAGCTTCACGCCCCGCTCGCCCACCTGGGTGTCGTAGCCCTTCGGCAGCCGCTCGACGAAGTCGTGGGCGTTGGCGGCCCGGGCCGCGGCCTCGATCTGCTCGGTGGTGGCCTCGGGGTGGCCGTAGGTGATGTTCTCGGTGACCGTGCCCGAGAACAGCGCCGGCTCCTGGAAGACCACCCCGATCGAGCGGCGCAGCGACGCCTGGGTGACGGTGGCGATGTCGGTGCCGTCGATGGAGATGGCGCCCACCGAGGGCTCGTAGAAGCGGAGCATGAGATTGGCCAGCGTCGTCTTGCCCTCGCCGCTCTCACCCACGAGGGCCACCTTGGTGCCCGGCTCCACCGAGAAGGCGACGTCGTTCAGGACCTGCTGGCCGCCCTCGTAGCCGAACGAGACGTTGCGGTACTCGACCTGTCCCGTCGTCACCTCCAGCTCGCCGGCGCCATTGGCGTCGAGGATCTTCGGGGTCAGCTCCATCACCTCGAAGAAGTCCTTGCTGCCCGCCGCCGCCCGCTGGATCTGGTCGACGATGAACGACGAGGCGAACAGGGGGAACTGGGCCTGCAGGGTGAGCTGCAGCATCAGCACCACCGTTCCGATCGAGGTCTGGATCGGCCCGAAGCTGCCGTTCAGCGCCTGGGCGATGATGATGGCGTAGATCCCGAAGAAGATGAGGTTCAGGCTGAGGCCCCGGATCACGTCGTAGCGGTGCCACTCCTTGGACTGCACCTTCGTCTGGTCCTCGACCGAGCTGCGGGATTCGGCGAAGATCCGGCTCTCGGCCCGCTCGTGGACGAAGGACTTGACCACCCGGATGTTGCCGATCGCCTCGATGAAGCGGCCGTTCCCGTAGTCGGTCTTTGCGTTGATTCCCTCCTGCTTGCGCTGCCACGTGCGGCTGGTCAGGGTGGTCAGCCAGATGTAGAGGGGGAAGAGCACGGCGAGGAGCAGGGACACCAGCGGCGAGTAGCGGGCCAGCACGACCAGGGTGAACGCGCTGGTCAGGAAGAAGCCGATGAAGTTGTTGGCCATGGCCTGCACCAGGGTGGAGATGGTGGCGATGCTGCGGTCGAGCCGGCTGGTGAGGTGACCGGTGACCTCGTTGTCGTAGAACTCCAGGGGCAGGGCCAGCAGCTGGTCGTAGTAGCGCTGGCTCAGCAG
>JBBSKY010000046.1:0-25058 GCA_038255915.1 Acidimicrobiales bacterium
CAACCCGACCCGGCGCTGTGGGAGCCGGACTTCAAGACCCGCAGGACGAGCCGATGAAGTGCATCGTTTGCCACCACGGAGAGACCCAGCCCGGCTCAACGACTGTCACCTTCCATAGGAGCGGGCAGACCATCGTTGTCACCGAGGTTCCCGCCGATGTGTGCGAGAACTGCGGTGAGGCCTACGTGACCGAGAGTGTCACAACGGAGTTGCTGGAGATCGCCGCCCAGGGCCCGCATGGCGAACGCCCAGGTTCTCGTCCGGGACTTCGCCCCGGCGGCCTGACCGCATCCCCACCTCGAACTCGTGCCGCTCATCGGATCCCTTCATCGATCGCCTAAAGGATGGCATCGGCGAGGATCGCGGTGGCGGCGACATCGTCGTCGGTGAGCGCCATGGCCCCAGCCGACCGGTCGAGGCGGCGGAGGCGGAGCAGCGTGTAGCGGAGGTCCGGTCCTGCGAACGAGCGCTCGACGTGGGCGGCGACCCATCCGGCCAGCTCGACGCCCAGAGCGGCGACCTCGCCGGCGATGGCGAGGGCGCCGAGGCCGGCGGTGAGCCGGACGAGATCATGGATGTCGGAACCCAGCTTCTCGGGATGGTTGCCGTGCGGGCGCCGCACCATCGCCACCGCTTTGAGGGCGACGAGGGCTCCGCCGGTGGCGACCGGGATGACAGACTCGGCCAGAGCGGCGCCGTCTCTGTCGTGGACGATGACCCTCTCGATCCCCGCAGTGAGGATCGCCCCTCGGCGGGCGAGAGCGAACGGGCGGCGGTCGACGTCATCGGGCAGCGGGTCATCGGCAAGATCCATGACATCGATGTCGACCGTGCCCTCGCCGACGGTCATCCGCACCTCGCCGCCGGAGATCACCGTGGTGACCTCGTCGTCGTCGAGCCAGCGCAGGAGGTCCGCCTGCGACTGGGCAATGGCGTCCGCGTCGGCCGTCGGTCGGGTGACCGTGCCGAGTCTGAGGAACACGGCGACACCGCCGATGAGCACCCACGGGTGTCTCTGCGGAAACCGGCCGAGCGCGTCGATCGCTCGGGCGAGGACCGTGTCAGGCTCGGCCATGAGGAGGATCGCTGCCGGTTCACCAGACACGGCGGATGTCCTCGGGCAGGTTGCGAGACCACAACTCGAGCGTCTCCCGACCTCGTCCGGGGTCGGCGGCCAGATCCAGAGCCGCGACGACGAAGCTCGGGGCGAAGAAGGCGACACCGCCTGTCTGGCCCCGGTCGTACCGACGCCGGCACACGAACGGCGACGGGGCTCTCGCGACGGTGCATGCGTGTCGCCCGTACTCGGCGTCGCCGAGCAGCGTTCGGGCGAGACGGACTGCCTGGGCGTCGGGCACGTAGAAGTCCGGCGGCGCACCACCGCCGAGCACCACCGGAGCGCCCCAGGCGGCGGCGGCGTGGGCATCGGCAAGGACCCAACCCGCACCGTCGGGTGTGTGGAGCCCGAGCTGGAGGCGGTCGTTGACCGGTCCGTCACCTGGGCCCGGTGCTCGAGCCAGAGAGACGCGTGCGGGACGCCAGACCTCAGCGACCGCATCGAAGAGATCCGGGACCGCCGGCTCTCCTCGATCGTCGACGAGGTGAGCGGCGCGCAAGGCCGCCAGCTGCTTCGACACCGTCCCTGGCGCTCGACCCAGCGTCGCCGCCGCCTGTCGCACCCCGTGGCGGGCGATCCCATCCAGGACGGCGAGCGAGACGTCGAGCAGGGACGGCACGTCGAACCGCAGCAACCGTCCCGCACCGAGCTCAGGGGAGACCGGCTCAACGTCGGTGTCGATGAAGAGCGGACGCCGCCACAGTCGCAGATGGCCCTGCCCATCGAAGTAACCCATGTCGCGCTCGATCAGGGCGGCGCGGACAGCCGCGGACAGCCGTCGACCGACCAGCATCTTGTAGCCCTCGTCCGTTCCGGCCTGCTCGAAGGCCAGCACGTCTCCGACGGTTGGAACCGATCTCACCTGAACGACAACTGGTACGCCTTCGATCGACCCTGACACGTCGCTCGTCGCGTTCCGGCGCTCGCCTGCCGGGAACGACGCCTCCAGGCGCAGCGCCGCAAAAGCCAAGATCAACGCCTCCCACACCTCAGAGCCTTGGGTGACCACACGGACAACCTTAGCGTTTCCTGTTTCTGTAGACGGAAACGGTGCGCGTGAGCACCGGCTGGCCAGCGGTCACGCGCAGCTGCCGTTCGGTGAGGACCGGTGGCGGGGCGGGCGCACACCCTCAGCCTGCCCCGACGGCCGCCGACGCGCCGCCAGTGGGCTCACCGGCGATCACAAGTGCCGTGTCGGCTTTTGTCATCGGCCAGCGGGTGGGCTTGGCCGGTGAGGGTGGCGACGGCGGTGGCGACCTCGGCCAGGGTGGCGTGGAGGTAGCGGCCGGTGACCGAGGGTGGGGCGTGGCCGGCGAAGGCCTGGGCGACGGGGTAGCCGGCGAGGCGGCCAACGGCGGTGATCGCGGTGTGGCGGAGGACGTGAGCCGAGACCGGGGTGCGGTCGGCCCAGCTCAGGCATGTCCGGGCCCGGTCGAAGATCGTGCTGTACCGACGGGTCGACATCGGCACACCGCCGAGCGTCCGGAACACCTGGACGTCGTCGTCACCACGGCCGCGTCCGTCGGCATGGTCCTTGAGGAGCGCGACGAGCGACGGTGAGACGGGCTGCTCGCGTTCGCTGTCGCCTTTCTCGCGCAGCCAAACCGTCGCCCGTGTCGGGTCGAGGTCGCCGACCCGCAGGTTGAGGGCGCCTTCACGGCGGGCGCCGGACTCGAGGTGGAACCTGACGACGAGGAGGTCGAGGTCGGGGTCGTGGCTGGTGGTGCGGACGGCGTCGATGAGCTCGGCCAGCTCGCGGTCGTCGAGGGCCCGGCGTCGGCTGCGGCTTCGTCGGGGCTTGGTCAGTGCGGCGGCGGGGTTGGCAGCGACGACACCGGCGGCCGTGGCCCGGACGAACAGGGCCCGCATCGCGGCCACGCAGCTCTCACGGGAGGCGCGGCCGGTGCTGCCGGGACGGCGCTGCCGGGCCCGGTCGGCGGCTTCAGTGACCAGCGCGGCGAGGTCGACCACGGTGACCTCGACCAGCCGCCGGTCACCGAGGCGGGCGACGGCGAGACGCCAGTAAGGCGCGTAGGTGGCGGCGGTGGCGGCCGTGAACGTCGGCCTGATGGTCTCGACGTAGGCGGCCACCGTCGGCGCAGCCTCCGGGCGGCGGGCCTCGGCGGCGATCAGGTCAGCGACGTTGAGGCCGAGGGCGTGCGCCTCCTCCATAAGCATTCGGGCCCGCAGCTGGCGGTCGATCACCGCAAGCAGCCGACCAGGAGGTCGCCGAGGCCTTCCAACACCGTGATCGGTGCGACGACGACTACAGCCGTGGCCCGCTGGACCCCGACGACCACTGGCGCCGGCGGCGGCCGGCGCAACCACACGGGGACGGCGAGGCGGCCCCGGGCGTCGACCGCCACGGCGGCGCCGGGACCCTCGGCCCGCACCACCAGGGCCACCCGGTTACAGACGCCCCGCATCGAGGTCCGGCGGCCTTGCGGCACCTTGAGCACCTGACGGGCCTCCGCCGGCAGGGCGACCCGTCCCTTGGGATCGATGTGGGCCACCGCCCACGCCCACGGCGAGGATTCGGTACGACCGAGGTCGGCCAGCTGGCGCATGGCGGTGCTGATGCGGGGATCGTGCATCGACTCAGCCTCAGCGCCGCACCCGGCGTCGGCGACCGGTTCAAAGCAAAATGCGTGGGCTACAGCACACTGGATGGTGGGCGAGGGGGGACTTGAACCCCCACGAGGTCTCCCTCACTGGCACCTGAAGCCAGCGCGTCTGCCTATTCCGCCACTCGCCCGAGGGACAGGACGGGTCAGCGTAGCCCTGGGGTGGGGAGGAGGGCCACTGGGTAGGCGGCGGACACCTGGGTGGCGCCTGTCGTCGTACGATCCACCCCGATGGGTCTCCAGCAGTTTGAGCGGCGCCTGGAGCGCCTGTTCGAGGGCGTGTTCTCCAAGGCGTTCCGCTCCGGGCTCGAGCCGGTCGAGCTGGGGCGCCGGCTGGTGCGGCAGATGGACCGGGACCGGCGGGTCGGGCCGTCCGGGCGGCGGGTGGCCCCGAACGCCTTCAGCTTCCGGCTGAGCCCGGACGACCACGAGCGCTTCGCCTCGTTCGAGGAGGCGCTGTGCGACGAGCTGACCGAGGCGGCCCGGGAGCACGCCCGGGCCGAGGGCTACGCCTTCCTCGGGCGGGCGGCGGTGTGGCTGGTCAAGGACCGCCAGCTCTCGGCCGGCACCTTCGAGCTGGACACCGAGGTGCGGCCGCTGCCGGGCGGCGGCGCGGTGGGCAGCCTCCTGGTGCCCGGCGGCCGGCGCATGTCGCTCGATGCCGACGTGGTCAGCATCGGCCGCCAGGACACCTGCGACGTGGTGCTCGACGACCCCACCGTGAGCCGCAACCACGCCGAGATCCGCCGCGACACCGACGGGTTCGAGATCCTCGACCTCGGCAGCCGCAACGGCACCAAGGTGAACGGTCTGGGCATCAGCCGCACCCGGCTGGCCGACGGCGACGAGATGCTGATCGGGATCGTCCCCCTGCGCTTCGAGGCGGTCTGATGCCCGAGGCGGTCCTCACCCTCCTCAAGTTCTGCCTGGTGGCCGTCCTCTACCTGTTCTTCTTCCGGGTGCTGCGGGCGGTGTGGGCCGAGCTGCGCCAGCCCGAGGCGGCTCCGGTGCTCCCCGCCGCGCCCCGGCCGGCGCCGGCCCGGGCGGCTGCCGCTGCGCCTTCTGCGGCTCAGGCCCGGCCGCCGGGCTGGCTGCGGGTGCTTCGGCCGCCGGCGCTCTCGGGGGCCTCCTTCCAGCTGGTCGACCACGAGCTCGTCGTGGGCCGGGCGCCCGGAAGCGCCGTGCTGCTCGACGATCCCACCGTCTCGTCCCGCCACGCCCGGGTTTACCCCCAGCACGACAGCGTCCTGATCGACGACCTGGGGTCGCGCAACGGCACCCTCGTCAACGGCCGGCGCATCGAGGGCCCGACCCGGCTGTCGACCGGCGACCGCCTGAGCATCGGCCCCAACGTCGAGCTCGAGGTTCTCGCATGAGTGTGCGTCTGAAGGCGGCAGCGGCCAGTGATGTCGGGAACCTCCGCGACAACAACCAGGACGACCTTCTCGTGGTCGACGACGCCCTGTTCGTGGTGGCCGACGGCATGGGAGGCCACGTGGCCGGCGAGGTGGCCAGCCGGGAGGCCGTCGACACCATGCGCAGCGCCTACCCGCGGCCCGGCTCGAGCGAAGATCTGCGCCAGGCCGTGCGGGACGCCAACGCCGCGGTGTGGCAGCGGGGCGCCGACGACCCGTCGTACCGGGGCATGGGCACCACCGTCACCGCTGTCGGCGTGATCGAAGGTGACCGGCTAGCCGTGGTCAACGTCGGCGACTCGCGCACCTACCTGCTGCGCGACGGCGAGCTGATCCAGCTGACCGAGGACCACTCGTTCGTGCAGGAGGCCGTGCGGTCGGGCCAGCTGACCCAGCCGCAGGCCGAGAGCCACCCCCGGCGCAGCCAGCTGACCCGGGCCCTCGGGGTGGCCGCCGACGTCGAGGTCGACGTCGAGGTCCTCGAGCCCCACACCGGTGACCGGCTGCTGCTGTGCTCCGACGGCCTGTGGGACGAGGTGGGCGACGACGCCATCACCCGGGTGCTCACCAACCACGCCACCCCCGAAGAGGCGTCGGCCCAGCTGGTGCTGTGGGCCAACGAGGCGGGCGGGCGCGACAACATCACCGTCATCGTGCTCGATGTCGTCGACGGAGGCGAGGGGGAGCGGGGCCGCACCGCCAGCGCCGACCTGGCCGCGGCGGGCGAGGCGCCCACAGCCCTCAGCCGGGCCGCCGAGGCCGACGTCTCCAGCCTCGATGACGAGCCGAAGCCGCGGCACGCCCCTGCGCCGACCGAGGACCGGTCGCTCATGCAGGCCGTGCCGCCCGCGGCCGCGGCTCGTCGCTCCGGCCTGCTCACCTGGCGGGTCGTCGCCTTCGTCGTCGTGCTGGCCGGCGTTCTGGGCGTCGCCGCCGTGCTCGTCCTGCGCAGCGGTCCGGTCTGGACGGTGGCCCTCGACGGGAACGACGTGGTGGTGAAGGAGGGCGCCACCATCAGGGAGCGCAAGCAGCTCCAGGTCAACCAGCTGCCGGCATCGGTGCGCAACGAGCTGGCCCAGGGTCGGCGGGTGGCCGACCAGGCCGACGCCGACCGCTACATCGACGGCATCACCAGGCAGGCCATCGCCGAGGGCACCCTCGGCATCGGCGCCGGCGTGGTCGTCACCACCACCTCGACCGCCGCCGCCGCACCCGTCGCCACGACGCCCACCACCGCCGCCACCTCCACGACGCTCATCGGGCCGTGAGCTTCCTGGGCGCGGTGGTCCAGCCGGCGCGGCGGCGCACCGAGCTCGGCCTGGTCCTGCTCGTCGGCCTGGTCACCGTGGGGGCGGTCACCCTGGCCAGCCTGGGCAAGGTCGGCGAGCCGCCGGCCGGCCTTCTCGCCCTCGCCGGGGTCATGGTGGTCCTGCTCCTGGCCGCCCACCTGGCCGTGCGCAAGCTGGCGCCGACGGCCGATCCGGTCATCCTGCCGGTGGCGCTGCTGCTGAACGGCCTGGGCTACACCATGATCTCCCGGCTCGACAGCGAGCTGGCCGCCCTCCAGGCCGTCTGGACCGCCGTGGGGGTGGCCGCCTTCGTAGGCACCCTCTGGCTCGTGCGCCGGGCCCGGGACCTCGAGCGCTACCGCTACAGCTTCCTGGCCCTCGGTCTCGTCCTGCTCCTCCTTCCGCTGGTGCCCGGCCTGGGCCGCAACATCAACGGGGCCCGCATCTGGATCCGCCTCGGCCCGATCGGCTTCCAGCCGGGCGAGCTGGCCAAGATCGTGCTGGCCATCTTCTTCGCCTCCTACCTGGTCGAGCGGCGCGAGCTGCTGGCCGACCGCATCAGGATCGGCCCGCTGCGCCTGCCCCGGCCCCGCCTGCGGGTCCTGCTGCCGCTGCTGGTGGCGTGGGGCGTGTCGATCGTGGTGATGGTGGCCGAGCGCGACCTGGGCTCGTCCCTGCTGTTCTTCGGCCTGTTCATCGGCCTTTTGTGGCTGGCCACCGGCCAGCCGGTCTACCTGATCGGCGGCGGCGCCCTGTTCGCCCTGGCCGCCTCGGTGGCCTACCAGCTGTTCTCCCACGTGCAGACCCGGGTGGAGGTGTGGCTCGACCCGTGGCCCACCGCCCAGGGCAAGGGCTACCAGATCGTGCAGTCGATGTTCGCCTTCGGCTCCGGCGGGGTCACCGGCACCGGCCTGGCCCTGGGCAGCCCCCAGCGCATCCCGGCTGTGGCCACCGACTTCATCTTCGCGGCCATCGGCGAGGAGCTCGGCCTGCTCGGCACCAGCGCTGTGCTCATCGCCTTCGTGCTCCTGATCGGCAGCGGCCTGCGCATCGCCCTGCGGGTCGACCACCCCTTCGAGAAGCTGCTGGCCGCCGGCCTCACCCTCGTCCTCGGCCTGCAGGCGTTCATCATCATCGCCGGCATCACCCGGGTCGTCCCGCTGACGGGGATCACCCTGCCGTTCGTGTCCTACGGGGGCAGCTCGCTGGTGGCCAACTTCATCCTCGTCGCCCTGCTGCTGCGGATCTCCGACCAGCAGGCCCCGCCCACCTGATGGACGTCCAGATCCGGCGGCTCGGGATCGCCCTCCTCGTGCTGTTCGGGCTGCTGTTCGCCCAGCTGAACAACCTGCAGTTCCGTCAGGCCGGCCGCCTTTCGAACGACCCGCGCAACACCCGGGCCATCGTCGTGGACTTCAGCCGGGAGCGGGGCCGCATCCTGGCCGCCGATGGCACCGTCCTGGCCGACAGCATCCCCACCGACGACGACCTCAAGCGCCTTCGCCGCTACCCGGGCGGCTCGCTGTACTCGCCGGTGCTGGGCTACTTCTCGTTCAACTACGGCAGCGACGGCGTCGAGCGGGCCTTCTCGGCCGAGCTGGCCGGCCGCAAGGTCACCATCAACAGCCTCGACGACCTGCTGTCGGCCACCCCCAGGACCAACGACGTCACCCTCACCATCCAGCCTGCGGTGCAGCAGGCCGCAGCCACCGCCCTCGGCAACCGCCGCGGCGCGGTGGTGGCCCTCGACCCCCGAACCGGGGCGGTGCTGGCCATGGTCAGCTTCCCGAGCTTCGACCCCAACCCGCTGGCCGGTCACGACCTGAAGGCGGTGCAACGGGCCTGGAACAGCTACCAGGCCGACCCGGCCAAGCCGATGCTGCCCCGCCCCTACCGCGAGCGCTACTCGCCGGGGTCCACGTTCAAGGTGGTGACGGCCAGCGCGGCCATCGGCGGCCGGCCCGACCTGGCCACCAAGACCTACCCCACGCTGCGGGCCCTCGACCTGAAGGGCACCTCGCGAGACCTGCCCAACTTCGGCGGCAGCTCCTGCGGCGGTCAGCTGCCCGAGCTGCTGCGGGTCAGCTGCAACACCGGGTTCGGCCAGCTCGGCCTCGACCTCGGGGGCCAGGCGCTGCGCGACGAGGCCCTGTCGTTCGGGTGGGGCGAGCGGCCGCCCTTCGACCTGCCCGCCCCGGCCACCAGCTCGTTCCCGCCCCTGGCCGAGCTGCGCACCGAACCGCAGATAGCCACCTCGGCCATCGGCCAGCTCGACGTGACCGCCACCCCCCTCCAGATGGCTCTCGTCTCGTCCGCGGTGGCCAACGGCGGCACCATCATGGAGCCCCACGTGCTGGCCTCGGTGACCGATGCGCAGGGCCAGGTCGTGCGCACCGCCGAGCCCAAGGCGTGGAAGCAGCCGATGAGCGCGGCGGACGCCGCCCAGCTGAAGGACCTGATGGTGAGCGTGGTGCAGCGGGGCACCGCCGGCCGGGCCGCGGTCCCCGGATCCCAGGTGGCGGCCAAGACGGGCACGGCCCAGACCACCGGCGACAACGCCCACGCCTGGATCACCGCCTTCGCCCCGGCCGACACCCCCCGGGTGGCGGTGGCCGTGGTCGTCGAGAGCCAGCCCGGGGTGAGCGAGGCGACCGGCGGCACCATCGCCGCCCCGATCGCCCAGGCCGTGCTGAAGGCGGCCCTGGGCTGACCGGCGCGCCCCGGAGGCCCTACGCCCGTCGGACGCGCCGGCCGACGGCGACGAGGGCGGCCGCGACGGTGCCGGCGGCGACGGCTCCGGCCGCCGAGCGCAGTCCTAGACCTCCAACCGAGGCGAGGGGGCGGGGTGCGGTCAGGTGACCCACGGGGCTGGGCGAAGGGATGCTCGGCCGGGCCGGGGCCACCACCTCGGGCCGGACCTCTCGGGAAGGGGGAACCGTCGCCTCACCCGCGGTGACGGTCGGCGCACGGACGGCCGAGCTGGCGGCCACCGACACCGCCGCTAGGCGGGAGGCGGCACTGTCGGCCAGGCGGCCGGCGGCCACACGGCGGGCCTCGGCCACGGCTTCCAGCGCGGCCTGGGCGACCGGCTCGTCGAGGATGGCGGCGATGCGGGGCACGTCCTCGCACTCGGCCCACAGCAGGGCGGCCAGGTCGGTGGCGACCTCGGTGAGATCGGCGCTCTGCTCGAGGCGCACCACCAGGTCGGCCACGGCCGCGGCCGGCGCGCCGCCGGGGCGCAGGTGCTCGAGCGCCTCGTCGACCTCGGTCCCGGCCTCGGCGGCCAGGCGGACGGCGGCGGGGATGGCTGCGGCGGTCCAGCCCGGCATCTCGCTCACGGTCACCCACTCATGGTCGCGCACTGTCGTGGCAAGGCGCGACGGCCGGCACCTGGCCATCAGGTGAACATTGGGCGTCGGTGCCTCGTGGCCGAGCAGGGCCACCGCCTACGCTCTCGCTCCAAATGTCCACCCAGCAGCAGCGCGTCTACAACGGGCGCTACGAGCTGAGCCGGCACATCGCCCGTGGGGGGATGGCCGAGGTCTACCTGGCCCACGACCTCCTGCTGGACCGTCCGGTGGCCCTGAAGGTGCTCTTCCCCGAGCTCAGCGTCGACCGCTCCTTCGTCGAGCGCTTCCGCCGCGAGGCGCAGGCCGCCGCCAACCTCTCCCACCAGAACATCGTCTCGATCTTCGACTGGGGCGAGGAGGAGGGCACCTACTTCATCGTCATGGAGTACGTCAGCGGCCAGCCCCTGTCCCACGTGATCCGCACCGAGGGCCGCCTTCAGCCCGACCGGGCGGCCCAGATCGCCGCCGGCACCGCCGCGGCCCTGTCGAACGCCCACCGCAACGGCGTGGTCCACCGCGACGTCAAGCCGGGCAACATCCTGCTCGACGAGCAGGGCCAGGTGAAGGTCACCGACTTCGGCATCGCCCGAGCCGGTGACCCGAAGGAGAACCTCACCCAGACCGGCGTGGTGATGGGCACGGCCACCTACTTCTCCCCCGAGCAGGCCCAGGGGCTGCCCACCGATCAGCGAACCGACGTCTACAGCCTCGGTGTGGTGCTCTACGAGATGGTCACCGGCCGCCCGCCGTTCGCAGGCGAGACCCCGGTGGCCATCGCCTACAAGCACGTGAAGGAGCCGCCGGTCCCGCCTCGCCAGGTCGAGCCCACGGTCCCCGAGGACTTCGAGGCGATCGTGCTGGCCGCCATGGAGAAGGACAGGGAGGACCGCTACCCCACCGCCGACGAGCTGCGGGCCGACCTCATCCGCTTCGCCCGGGGCCAGACGCCCAAGGCCGTTCGGGTGCGTGAGGTGTTGGCCGGCCCCGTTCCGGCCGACGTGCCGGTGGCCGACGCCACCATGGCCGTCGCCCCGGTGTCGCCGGGCCCCACCGTGGTGCTCCCCAGAGCCTCACCCGAGGTCCGTCGGGCCCCGCCCCCCGCGCCGCCCCCGGTCCTCCCGCCGCCGCCGCCGTCCGCCGATCCCGACGCCCACAAGCCCCGCACGGGCCTGTTCGTCGGCCTGTCCGTCGGCCTGCTTGCCCTCCTGCTCGTGCTGCTGTTCCTCCTGGCCCGCCTGCTCGGCTTCGGGGGTGGGTCCGGCGAGCAGGTGGCGGTGGTCGACGTGGTGGGCAAGAGCTTCGACGAGGCCAGCGTCCTGCTGCGGGAGAAGGGGTTCGACGTGGACCGGGAGGAGCGGCCCGACGCCAGCGCCGTTCCCGGCACCGTGCTGGCCCAGGACCCCGAGGGTGGCGTCGAGGCCGACCGGGGCAGTGAGGTGAAGCTCACCGTGGCCCAGGCCACGAGCACGGTCGAGGTCCCGAGCGTGGTGAACCTGAAGCAGGACGAGGCCGAGGCCAGCCTGCGCGAGCGGGAGCTGGTGCCCGTGATCGAACAGGTGAAGAGCACCTCGGTGGGCGAGGGTTTCGTGTTCGAGCAGAGTCCCACGGCCAAGACCCAGGTCGACAAGGGCAGCAGGGTCACCATCCGGGTCTCCACCGGCGAGGGCCTTCCCCCGGTGCCCGATGTGGCCAACCTGTCGGTGGCCGAGGCGGTCAGCCGGCTCACCGCCGCCGGGTTCAGGACCCGGCAGGTCGAGGAGAACAGCCCGTCGGTGCCCGCCGGCACCGTCACCCGCACCGATCCCCCGGCGGGCGCCAGCCTGCCCAAGGGCGCGACCTCCGTCAGCGTGTTCGTGTCCCGCGGTGCCCCGAGCACCACGGTGGGCAAAGTGGTGGTGCCGAACGTCATCGGACGGGACGAGGCCGGCGCCCGGGCTGCGCTCACCGGGGTCGGGCTGGCGGTGGAGGTGCAGACCTCCTCGGGCGGCACTCCGGGGCGGGTCAAGGCCCAGAGCCAGGCCGCCGGAACCCGGGTCGACCTCGGCTCGACCGTCACGATAACCCTGGGCGCCTCTTCCACCACCACCTCGGCGGCGGGCACGACCAGCTCAACCAGTGGGACGACCACCAGCACCACGGACCCCTGAGCGGGCCGCTTCGCTCAGCCGCCGCCGTCGTTGGCCGCCACCCCGGCGGGGGCCAGGTGGCCGGCCCGGGCCAGCCAGGCGGCCAGGAGGCGCCGGCCCGCACGGGTCAGGATCGACTCGGGGTGGAACTGCACCCCCTCGACGTCGAGCTCGCGGTGGCGCAGCCCCATCACGACGCCCCCGTCGGTCCAGGCCGTGACCTCAAGCACGTCGGGCAGGCCGTCGCGCTCGACGACCAGCGAGTGGTAGCGGCCGGCCGGGAAGGTGGGCGGCATCACCGCCATCAGCCCGGCCCCGTCGTGGTGCACCTCGCTGGCCTTGCCGTGGAACAGGGCCGGGGCCCGCACCACCTGGCCACCGAAGACCTGGCCGATGCACTGGTGGCCGAGGCAGACGCCGAGGATGGGCACGGTGCCGGCCAGGTGGCGCAGCACGTCGTTGGAGATCCCCGCATCCTCCGGCCGGCCCGGCCCGGGGGAGATCAGCACGGCGTCGGGGGCCAGGGCGGCGACGCCGGCCAGGTCGAGGGCGTCGTGGCGGTGGACCAGCGGCTCGGCCCCCAGCTCGCCCAGGTACTGCACCAGGTTGTAGACGAACGAGTCGTAGTTGTCGATCACCAACACCCGGGCGGCCACGAGGCGACGCTACCGGCCGGGTAGCCTGCGCCCCATGGCGAAGGCAAAGGGCCGCTACGGCACCACGGGCCGCGTGACCCCAAAGAAGGACGAGGTGGTCGAGGCCGACCGGGTTGGGCCCGCGCCCTCGGGTCGCTACACCCCGCCGGTGCCCAAGGAGTGGCGGGAGAGCCCCAAGTGGGTGCCCATCCTGATGTTCGCGTTCCTCGGCCTCGGGGCCCTGCTCATCGTCGTGAACTACACCCCGCTGATGGACAAGGTGGGCGGCTCCAGCAACTGGTACCTGATCGGGGGGCTCGGCCTGGTCACGGCCGGCTTCATCACCGCCACCAAGTGGGAGTGACGGCCACCTGAACTGCCGGGGCCGACCCTGAACACCAGGTGGCCGGGGAATGACATCGGTGTAGTCATCCCCAAAGTTGTCCACAGGATGGGGACAACGTCGGAAGGTCTAGAGAAAGTCGGCCTCGGTCTTCACCAGGTCCATGTCGTCCATGCAGTGGCGAGGCGGCTCGGGGTCCTCGCTGCCGGCCACGACGGTGCGGATCTCCAGTCCGCAGCTGTCGCAGCGGTACAGCCGCTTCAGCTTGCGCATCTCGCCCTCGGGCGGAGGCTTGGGCACGGGGGCGGCGAAGGTGCGGATCACGGCCACGCCGATGCGGAGCAGGACCAGCCCGACGGCGACGGCGACGAGGATTCGGAGCACGGGCGCCTAGCCAAGCCGCTCGACGAGGGTGGCGTTGGCCAGCCCGCCGCCCTCGCACATGGCCTGCAGGCCGTAGCGGCCCCCGGTGCGCTCGAGCTCGTTGACGAGGGTGGCCAGCAGCCTGGTGCCGGAGGCCCCGAGCGGGTGGCCGAGGGCGATGGCCCCGCCGTTGGGGTTCACCCGGTCCATGTCCGGCCGGTGCTCGCGCGCCCAGGCCAGCACCACGGGGGCGAAGGCCTCGTTGATCTCGAAGAGGTCGATGGCGCCGACCGACAGGCCGCAGCGCTCGAGCACCCTGGTGGTGGCCGGGATGGGGCCGGTGAGCATGGAGACCGGGTCGACGCCGGCCAGGGCGAACCCGGTGAAGCGGGCCCGGGGGGTGAGGCGCAGCTCGGCGGCCAGGGCCTCGCTCATGATCAGCGCCCCCGAGGCGCCGTCGGTGATCTGGCTGGAGTTGCCGGCCGTCACCTTGCCGTCGGCCTTGAAGGCGGGCTTGAGGCGGGCCAGCGCCTCGACGGTGGTGCCCGGCCGGATGCCCTCGTCCCGGCGCACGAGCGTGCCGTCGCCCACCACCCGGCCGCTGTCGTGGTCGAGGCGCCTCGAGCGGACCGGCACGATCTCGGCGTCGAAGCGTCCGGCGTCGGCGGCCTGCTCCGCCCGTTGCTGGCTGCGGGCACCGTAGGCGTCGAGATCGTCGCGGCTCAGGGCCCACCGGTCGGCCACCAGCTCGGCGGCGATGCCCTGGGACTGCAGGCCGGTGCCGCCGTAGCTGTGGACCTGGGCGTAGCGGGCCACCACCCCCGGGCCGAACGGGAACGAGCCGGGGGTCACCGACGCCCCCATCGGGGTGGAGGACATCACCTCGACCCCGGCGGCGACCACGATGTCGTAGGCGCCGGCCAGCACCCCCTGGGCGGCGAAGTGGACCGCCTGCTGTGACGAGCCGCACTGGCGGTCGATGGTGGTGGCCGGCACCGACTCGGGGAACCCGGCGGCCAGGACGGCGCTGCGCCCGATGTTCAGGCCCTGGTGGCCGACCTGGGTGACGCAGCCCATGATGACGTCGTCGATCCGCGCCGGGTCGAGGTCGTTGCGCTCGACCAGCGCCTTCAGCACCTCGGCCGCCAGGTCGGCCGGGTGCCAGCCCGAGAGGACCCCCTTGCGCCTGCCGCCCGCGGTGCGGACGGCGTCGACCAGGACGGCGGCGGGCAACCCTCAGCCGGCGGGCTGAGAGGTGTAGCGCAGGTAGGGCTTCACGGTGGTGAAGCCCGGGAAGCGCTGCTCGGCCTCCTCGTTGCTGACCGCGGCGGTGATGATCACGTCCTCGCCCTGCTTCCAGTCGGAGGGGGTGGCCACCTTGTGCTTGGCCGTGAGCTGCAGCGAGTCGATGACCCGCAGGATCTCCTGGAAGTTGCGGCCGGTGGACGCCGGGTAGGTGAGGTTCAGCTTGATCTTCTTGTCGGGGCCGATGACGAAGACCGAGCGCACCGTGGCCGTGTCGCTGGCGTTGGGGTGGATCATGTCGTAGAGGTCGGCCACCTTCTTGTCCTCGTCGCCGATGAGGGGGAAGTTGGGAGCGGTGCCCTGGGTCTCGGCGATGTCGCCGGCCCACTTGCCGTGCTCCTCGACCGGGTCTACCGACAGCGCCAGCACCTTGGTGTTGCGCTTGTCGAACTCGGGCTTGAGCCGGGCCACCGCGCCCAGCTCGGTGGTGCAGACGGGCGTGAAGTCACGGGGGTGCGAGAACAGGACGCCCCAGCTGTCGCCGAGCCACTGGTGGAACGAGATGGTCCCTTCGGTGGTCTCGGCAGTGAAGTCGGGGGCCTCGTCGCCGATGCGTGTTGACATGCCCCGCACCCTAGCCGCAGGCGGGTCGATTGTCGACCCAGAAGGTCGGATTTCGGTGCGGGTTGGTGCCGGCGCGAATGCGGGTAGTCGCGGCACATGAGCGCGCTGCCCTACGGCAACCAACCGGCCCGCACCCTCCCGAAGGGGATGGCCGTGGCGTCGCTGGTCCTCGGCATCTTGGGCCTCGTCCTCGCCATCTTCCTCATCGGCGGCCTCCTGGGGCTGGTGGCGGTGATCCTCGGCGTGGTGGCCCTGGGCAAGATCAAGCGGGGCGAGGCCGACGGGAAGGGCATGGCCATCGGCGGCATCGTCACCGGCGCCATCGCTATGATCCTCGCCGCCTCCCTCCTCGCTCTTGGCGCCGCCTTCTTCGCCCGCAACGCCGAGGAGTTCTCGAACCTGGCCGATTGCCTGTCGGCCGCCGACAACGACCAGGCCGAGATCGACGCCTGCGAGGAGGAGTTCGACCGCCAGATCAACCCTTGATGGGCGCCGGCCGCGTCGGGAGCCGCCAGCAGCCGCGGGTAGGTTGCGCCCGATGGCGCCGTCGCTGCTCGACCTCCCGTCGCGCTTGTCGTCCTCCGTCCTCGGCCGGCCCCGCACCGCCGCCTGGGTGCGTCGGACCGCCTGGCTCCTGGCCATCGTCGCCATCGCCTCGCTGTTCGCCGTCGGGGGGTCCCAGCCGGAGGACCCGTCGTTCTTCGCCCGCCGACCCGTGGCCGGCTTCGATGAGGGCACCCTCAAGGTGCTCACCGTGGCGTCAGGCAGCACCCTGTCGCCTTCCGAGCAGTGCTCGCTGCTGGCTGCCACCCCGGTGCAGCAGGCCACCGGCCTCATGACCCGGCGTGACCTCTCCGGCTACGCCTCGATGGTGTTCCGCTACGACCGGGACGTCGACGCACTGTTCTACAACCGGAACGTCCCCATGGCCCTGACCGTCGCCTGGTTCGACGGCGACGGGCGCTGGCTCGGCTCCCGCGACCTCGAGCCGTGCCCCGACATGGAGGGCTGCCCCACCATCGCCGCCCCTGCCCCGTTCCGCTACGCCGTCGAGGTCGAGAAGGGGGGCCTGTCCCGCCTGGGGCTCGGCCCGGGCTCCCAGATCGACTTCGCTGACGGCTGTGCGAGCTAGCGCTCGGCCGCCGCTCTCTCGGTCGCTGCGCTCCCTCCGCTCGGGCGGGTTTGCGGTCGGCCTTCGGCCGGCGGACTGCTTGTAACGGCGGGCGAGCAAGCTCGCCTTCTCGCCGCCTGACGAGGGGGCTCCGCAAGCTCCGCCCCCTCGAACTCCCCCGGCAACGGCAACTGCGTCTACGCGGCACTGACCGCGCAGGTCCTGGCGTCAACGGTAGGCCCTCGCCTGGAGGTCGTAGAGCTCGGCGTAGAGGCCACCGGCGGCGCTCAGCTGCTCGTGGGTGCCCTTCTCGACGATTCGGCCGCCGTCGCGACCACCACGATCAGGTCGGCCATCCGCACGGTCGAGAAGCGGTGCGAGACGATGACCGTGACGCCCCCCGTCCTGGCCGCCAGTGCTGAGGCGGCCGCTGCGTACCGGGCGAACAGGAGGTGCTCGGTCTCGGCGTCGAGCGCGGCGGTGGGTTCGTCCAGCACCAGCAGCAGAGGCGCCGGCCGCATCATGGCCCGGGCCAGGGCCAGCTTCTGCCACTGCCCACCGGACAGCTCGACGCCGGCATCGAAGCTGGTGCCGAGCTGGGTGGCCAGGCCGTCAGGCAGGTCGGCGACGATGTCGGGCGAAGCGGCCCGCTCCAGGGCCGATGCGATGGCGGCGGCGTCGTCGACCAGGGGGAGGTCGCCCACGCCGACCGTCTGGCCGGCCGGCAGCTCGAAGCGGACGAAGTCCTGGAACCCGGCGCTCATCCTCTCCCGCCACCGGGTCACGTCCATCCGGCGCAGGTCGACCCCGTCGGCTTCGATGACGCCCTCCGACGGCTCGTAGAACCGGCACAGCAGCTTGACCAGCGTGGACTTGCCGGCGCCGTTGTCGCCCACCACAGCCACGGTGGCGCCAGCCGGAAGGGTCAGATCGAACCCGGCCAGCACGTCCCGGTCGGTGTCGGGATAGCGGAAGGAGACCCCGGACAACTCGATGCCGTGGACCAACCGCTCGGGGACCGGAGCCGGGTCGGTGACGACGGGGCGGCTGGCCTTCGCGTGGTCGGCCAGCCAGACGTAGCGCCCGGCGACCTCGACGGTGCGCACGGCGCTGGTGACCGTGTGGACCGCCGCGCCCACCTGCAGGTTCACCTGGGCCACCAGGGCCAGCGCCAGCACGACCTCGCCGACGCTGGCCCGCCCGTCCACCGCCTGGCCCACCACCACGACCACAGAGCCGGCGTAGCCGATGGCGAAGACGAGCCACGACCCTGCGGTGCGGGCCAGCCCGCGCCAGGCGGCGGTGTCGAGGCACCGGTCGGTGGCGTCCCACGTCACGCGGTGCCGGGCCAGCAGCTGCGGGCCCACACCGAAGATCCGAATCTCCTTGCCCGCGGCGGGCGTGGTGGCCAGGTCGAAGAGGTGGCGGGCCTGCCGGGCATCCTCGGCGACCTCGTCCAGCGCCGCCTGGCGGATGCGCTCGGCCTTGGCCCCGGCCACCGTCGGCGCCGCGGCGAACAACGGGACGAGGAGCAGCAGGGGCGTCACCGACGACAACAAGATGCCGGTGGCGATGGCCTGAACGGCCAGGGCCAAGGCTCCCGCGCTGTTGCTGCCGGCGAAGGTCAGGTTCCACGCCTCGCGCCGCAGCACGCCGATCCGGGCCACGTAGTCGGGCCGCTTCTGGTGCTCGACGGTGGGGATCTGCCCCACCAGGCCCATGATGCTGCGGTCGAGGTGGAGCCCGGTGTTCTCCTTCAGCGGGAACAGCATCCGCGTGGCCGACGAGCGGCACGGCATCCCGGCCCCGACCGTGAGGCCGATGGCAAAGGCGGAGAGCGTGGCCGCGGCCTGGTCGCCCGCCCCAGCCTGGTCGATCACCTGCTTGAGCCAGAAGGCGCTCAGCGCGCCGATGAGCGACGACGCCGCCGTCAGCACGAACACCGCGACCGACCGCCTCGGGTCGGCTCGCAGCGGGAGAGCCATGGCGGCGACGAGGGCACGCTGCCACCGCACGCCGGTCTCGTCCCTAGCCACCGGTTCCGGCCTCTCCCGGGTCGGCGCCGAAGTGGGTGGCCTGGAGGCGGAACATGTGGGCGTAGCGACCTCCGGCGGCGACGAGGCAAGCGTGGTCGCCGGCCTCGGTGACCCGGCCGTGTTCGACCACAACGATGTGGTCGGCTCGGCGCACGGTCGAGAACCGGTGCGAGATGACGATGGTGGTGATCCCGGTGGTCAGCTCGAGGAACCGGTCGTAGAAGTCGGCCTCGGCCCGGACGTCGAGCGAGGCAGTGGGCTCGTCCAGGATGAGGACGCCGGCGCCTGCGGCCACCGCGAACAGGGCCCGGGCCAGCGCCACCCGTTGCCACTGGCCACCGGAGAGGTCGACGCCGCCGGGGGCGCGGGGCGACAGGACGGTGTCCCAACCGCCGGGGAGGCCCTCGATGATCTCCCTGGCCCCGGCCCGGTCGGCGGCGGCCAGCAGCTCGTCGCGCTCACCCAACCGCTCGACGGCGCCGAAACCGACGTTGTCGGTGGCCGACAGCTGGTAGCGGGTGAAGTCCTGGAAGATCGCCGCCACCCGCCGCTGCCAGGCCTCCGCATCGATCGTGGCCAGGTCGACGCCGTCCACGGTGATCCGGCCGCCGGTGGGGTCATAGAGGCGGGTCAGGAGCTTCACCAGCGTGGTCTTGCCCGCCCCGTTGGGGCCGACGACGGCCAGCGATCGGCCCGCCGGGATGTGGAGGTCGAGCCCGTCGAACACCGGGTCGGACCGCGCTGGGTACCCGAAGCGGACCCCCTCGAAGGTGATGTCGGAGGCGGGCAGCGCCTCGGCTCACCCGTCACCGGTGAGCCGGAAGCGGGGCTCGGCCACGATCCGCTCCAGGGCCAGCGCGGCCGGAACCGGCGCGCACCCGTAGCTGATCACGATGGTGTGCCACCCGAGGCTGAAGGCGCCCGCCACCCCGGCCACCGCGCCGGCGAACGTGGCCAGCTCGCCGATGCTGATGTCCCCGCGGGCGGCCGAGCGGGCCAGGAGGGCGAACGTCAAGCCCTGGGCGCCGCCGAGGAGCACCACCCCGAGGGGTGGCACCCACCGGCCCCGTCGGCGGTCGCGCCAGAAGGCCGCCATGGCGATCTGCCACTGGTTCGGTGAAGCGCTCCGTCGCCCACGGGGCCAGCCCGAAGAGCCGCAGCTCCTTGGCCGCCGCGGCACCGGTGGCCAGGTCGCGGAAGTAGTTCGAACGCCGGAAGCGTCGGGCGTGGCCCCGCAGGGCGGCGACGGTCCTGCGGTAGTCATCGGCCAGCACCCGGGTCGTGGCCAGGTAGACCGCCAGCAGGCCGGCGGCCAGCCACCCGCTGTAGGCGGCCAGCACCACCGCCGACACGACCGCGGCCAGGTTGCTGGTCGCCACCGTGGCGATCCCGACGGTGGCCTCCTTCACCGTGAAGTCGCCCGTGCCGACGCTCTGCACCTCCGTCACCTGGTCGACCAGGCCCGGGTCCTCGAGGTGGGCCACGCCGGCCGGGCGCAGTGTCGCCGTCATCACCCGCAGCCGCAGCTTCCCCTCGGCCCGCCGACCGAGGGCGTCGGCCACCGCCCGCACCCCCGGGCCGATCACCTGCTGGAGGACGAAGAGGCCGACGACGGCGGCGATGGCCGCGGTGAGGCGGCGACCGGCCGGCGAGCCCCACCCTCCGGCCATCGCCCCACCCAGCGACCCGATCAGGGCGCCGCTGGCCAGGGCGAAGGCCGCTGGCAGCAGCGAGGTGACGACGATCAGGGCAGCCAGCGCGATGCTGAGGCGCCAGCTCGCCCCCGGCAGGAGGCGAAGCGTGGTCACCATCGGGGGGAGCGGCCGGCGGGTGCTGCGCTCCCTGGTGCCCACCGGCGTCAGGATGCCACGGGTCCTGTCGTGGCGGCCGCGAATTCGTTCGCCGTCGCCGTCGCCTGGTCGCCTGGTCGTCAGGCGGGGCTCGGGTCTCCCACCGGGGAGAACTGGTCCCAGAACAGCGCCAGGGCGATGCCGTCCGGGTCCTTGAAGTTGAGCATCCCGCCGAACGCAGCAGGCAAGATGCCGCCGTTCACGACGCCGCGAGCGGTGAACAGCGCGGCCCACTCCTCCAGCTCCTCGCTCGAGCCGACGGCGAAGGCGGCCGTGTCCAGCCCCAGGCTGGTCGGGTTGAAGGGCGCTCCACCGGACAGGTGCTGGACGAGGCCGACCTGCTGGCCGGTCCCGGGGAGGCGCAGCACGGCCATGTGCCGGTCCTCGCCCTCATCGTCACGGAACTCCACCGACAGCCCGAGGATGTCGGAGTACCAGGCGATGCTGGCGTCGAGGTCCTTCACGGACAGGGCCACGTGGTGGATTCCCTTGAGGATGGTCATGGCGCGCAGCATGGCATCCCTCGCTGTCACGGTCGAGCGGCATGCTTGAAGGCGTGGCACCTTGCCGGCGTCCGCTACACTCACCAGGCCCCCTCGCGGGGCACCCTGCGACGGGCATCTGGCTCGTCGCCCCGAGCTCGATGCCCGGGTCCGAAGGAGATTCTAGGAGGGCCGTGCGCCCGTACGAAGTGGTCATCATCCTCGATGCCGGCCTTGAGGAGGAGCAGATCAAGGCGGTGCTCGACCGAACGGTCGCCACCGTCAAGGACGGGGGCGGCAACCCCGGCAAGCTCGACCGGTGGGGCAAGCGTCGCTTCGCCTACGAGCTGAAGAAGCGCTGGGAGGGCTACTACGCCCTGCTCGAGTGCTCAGCCGAGCCCGCCGTCATGATCAGCCTCGATCGCCAGCTCCGCCTCACCGACGGCGTCCTCCGCCACAAGGTCATCCGCGTCCCCGACCACATCGCCGGCCGAGAGCGTCGCCCGCTCACGGCCCCCGAGGCGGCCGGCGAGGCAGAGCCCCGTGACCGAGGCGCATCCCGCACGAGGAGCTGAACGACATGGCAGATAGCACCGTCACCATCGTGGGCAACGTGACCCGCGACCCCGAGCTGCGCTACACCCCGTCGGGGGCGGCCAACGCCTCCTTCGGCGTGGCCGTCAACCGCCGCTGGCGCGACAGCCAGACAAACGACTGGAAGGAGCAGGTCTCCTTCTTCGACGTCGTGTGCTGGCGGGAGATGGCCGACAACGTGTGCGAGTCCCTCTCCAAGGGCACCCGCATCGTCGTCACCGGCCGCCTCGAGCAGCGCTCGTGGGAGGACAGCGACGGCAACAAGAAGTCCAAGGTCGAGATCGTGGCCGACGAGATCGGCCCGTCCCTGCGCTGGGCCTCGGCCGAGATCACCAAGAACGAACGCCGCAGCCCCGACGGCGGCGGCCAGGGCGGCGGCGGCCGGCCCGTCCAGAACGCACCGCAAGCTGCCGCACCCGCCGGTGGCGGCTACGCCTATGACGAGGAGCCCTTCTGATGGCCCGTTCCAACGACCGCGACCGGAAGCGGGCGCCCAAGGAGGGCATCCGCAAGGGCAAGAAGAAGGTCGACATCGTCGCCCGCGACGGGATCGACTGGGTCGACTACAAAGACGTGAACCTGCTGCGCAAGTTCATGTCCGACCGGGGCAAGATCCGGGCCCGGCGCGTGTCGGGCCTGTCCACCCAGAACCAGCGGGCCGTGGCCCACGCCATCAAGCTGGCCCGCGAGCTGGCCCTGGTGCCCTACGCCACCCGCACCGTCACCGAGCGGGCCCCCCGCCCGCAGCGCGCGCCCCGCAGCGAGCAGCCGCAGGAGGCCGTGGAGCCCGAGGCGACCGAGGCCCCGGCCGCTGACGCAGCCGAGGTCGGAGCATGACCAAGGTCGTGCTCCGCGCCGATGTGTCCGGCGTCGGCAAGAAGGGCGACATCCTCGACCTGGCCGACGGCTTCGCCCGCAACTACCTGGTGCCCCGCGGCCAGGCGATCGTCGCCTCCGCGGGCATCGAAGCCCAGGCCAACGCCATGCGCCGCTCCCGCGACGTGAAGGACGGGCGCGAGCGCGAGGCCGCCGAGCAGGTGGCCCGCACCCTGGTCCCCGCCGTCATCGCCCTCAAGGCCAAGACCAGCGGCAGCCAGGGCAAGCTCTTCGGCTCCGTCACCACCGCCGACATCGTCGAGGCCGTCTCCGCCCAGACCGGCATCACCCTCGACAAGCGCGACATCCACCTGAACGAGCACGTCCGCACCCTCGGCACCCACCAGGCCCAGGTCAAGCTGCACGCCGACGTCCAGTTCACGGTGACGATCGAAGTCCAGAGGGGCTGACGCCCCTCGGAGCTACGCTCGGCCGACGGAGCTGCGCTCGGCTGGCGCGGCGTGGCAGCTGTCCGCGACGGGGCCGGCCCAGGTGCTCGTGGCGGTCGGCGCTGCTTCGACGGCCTTCGGCCGACTGCCTTGTTGTTTCGTCGAGCCGCAGCTCCTTCGTCGCCGGCTCGACGAGCTTGCCGGCGAACATCGGGTCGCGGCCTGGCCAGCCCGGGTCACGGGATGTTCGCCGCCAAGCGGCCTCGCAACGCTGGACGGGTCCTCTGATGCTCTTGGCGAGCTACTTGGAGCGGACGAGGGGCGGCAGGGTGGGGTCGCCTTTGACGAACGTGTGTTCGTGTAGGGTTGTGGGGTGATGCGGTGTGGGCTGGCGGGGGAGGCCTCAGGGTCGGGGCCGTCGAGCCGGCGTGGAAGCGCAGGTGCTCGTCCACCGGTGGGGCGGGTGGGTCCACAGGCTGTCCCCTTCGCGGTGGCGGCTGTCCCCAGCAAGAACCCACTAGCGACCCACAGGCCAGGCCCGGCACTGTCGGGGACCGATGGCTGCACGCGCTGAGGACCTCCGCTCCCGCCGGGACGGAGGACCCGGGCGGCCGGGCGGCTCGGGGGGGCCGCGGGTGCCGGTGCTGTCCGACCGCCGGGTCCCGCCCCATGACCTCGAGGCCGAGGAGTCGCTGCTCGGGGCCATGCTCCTGTCCCGCGACGCCATCGCCTCGGCCATCGAGGTCGTCGGGGCCGACGACTTCTACAAGCCGGCCCACACCCATGTGTTCGAGGCCGTCTGCGGCCTCTACGGGCGGGGCGAGCCGGCCGACCCCGTCACCGTGGCCGACGAGCTGCGCCGGGGCGACCTGCTCGAGGTCGTCGGCGGCACCGGCACCCTCATCGCCCTGCAGGCCGCCACCCCCGCCACCGGCAACGCCGGCCGCTACGCCCGCATCGTCGAGGAGCTGGCCCTCCTGCGCCGCATGATCGGGGTGGCCGGCGAGATCGCTGAGCTGGGCTACTCGGTGCCCGAGGACGTCACCGGGGCGGTCGACCGGGCCGAGTCGCTGGTCTTCAAGGTGGCCCAGCGCCGCCTGGCCGACTCCACCGGCGAGCTGCGCCAGCTGCTGGGGGAGAGCCTCGACCACCTCGAGAAGCTGTACGAGCGGGGCGACGCCGTCACCGGCGTGCCCACCGGGTTCCACGACCTCGACCACCAGCTGGCCGGCCTCCAGCCCTCGAACCTCATCATCTGCGGCGCCCGCCCCGGCACGGGCAAGACCAGCTTCGCCCTCGGCATCGCCGCCAACGCCGCCCTCGAAGCCGGCCGCCCGGCGCTGTTCTTCTCCCTGGAGATGTCCAAGCTGGAGATCACCAACCGCCTTTTGTGCGGCGAGGCCCGCATCGACTCCACCCGCATGCGCAACGGCAAGCTGCTGGAGGGGGACTGGAAGAAGATCTCCTCGGCCATGAGCCGGCTCTACGAGGCCGAGATGTACATCGACGACAACCCGATGGTCACGGTCATGGACATCCGGGCCAAGGCCCGCCGACTCAAGTCCAAGGTCGGCGACATCGGCATCGTGGTCGTCGACTACATCCAGCTGATGAGCGGCCGCCACAACGCCGAGTCCCGCCAGGTCGAGGTGTCCGAGATCAGCCGCGGCCTCAAGATCCTGGCCCGCGAGCTCGAGTGCCCCGTCCTCGCCCTGTCCCAGCTGTCCCGCAACCTCGAGACCCGGGCCGACAAGCGCCCGATGCTGTCCGACCTGCGCGAGTCCGGCAGCCTGGAGCAAGACGCCGATGTCGTGATGTTCCTCTACCGCGACGAGCTCTACCACGACGACTCCCCCGACAAGGGCGTCGCCGAGGTCATCGTGGCCAAGCACCGCGCCGGCCCCACCGGCACCTGCAAGCTCGCCTTCCTCGACACCTACACCAAGTTCGCCAACATGGCCCGCGTCTGACCTCTCTCTCTCTCTCTTCTTTTTCTCTCTCTCTCTCTGCTCGCTCGTGACTTTCGACGGCCCCTACAAGGCCTACAACTCCAAGTACTGACGGGCGGTCTCGATCTCGGCGGCCAGGGCCCGGGCCCCCTCGAGTCCGGGTGCCAGGGCCAGCGCGTCGTGCACCTCCTGCATCGCTGCGTCCAGGTCTCCCAGCGCATGGTGGGACCTGGCCGCGGCGAGGTGGACGTCAGGGTGCGGCCCCCGACCCTGCAGCGAGGCGGCGAAGAGCTCGAGGGCCTTCCGGTGGTGGTCGATGTCGGCCAGGACCTGCCCGAGGCACAGGGCCACGTCGACGGCCTCGCCAATGGGGAACCAGCCGTCGAACACGCGCTGCACGGCCAGGGCCAGGTCGGCCTTGACCGGCCCGGCCGCCTCCGGGGCGAGCTCTCGCAGGGCGCCGAAGAGCTCGAAGAACACCTGGGTGTCGAAGTGGGCGATGCGCAGCATGCTCAGCGCCTGCTCGAGGGTGAGCTTCTCGCCGACGGGGCCCGTGCCGGTGCGCGCCGTGTAGATGTCGTGGGGGCCGCCCTCGGCCAGCTGGTCGGCGTAGCGGACGGCCGTCTCGGCGGGGTGGACG
>JBBSKY010000047.1:0-24579 GCA_038255915.1 Acidimicrobiales bacterium
GGCTTCTCCAAGAAGACCCAGAAGACCCCACCGGAGAAGATCCGCCTCGCCGAGCGTCGCCTCGCCGACTGGCGGCGGCGCGGGTAGCGGGTGAGCCGGACGGGCGCCGAGCACAGCACCGTCGGGCTCGGTCAGGACGATATCGAGAAGAAGATCGCAGTGATGGTATAGTTGCGCCATGGCCCGCGAGGACTTCCTGGAAGAGATGATCGGCGAGCGCACCAAGGCGAGTCCGGAGTTTCCCGCGCTCCTGGACGCCGCCATGCGTCGCCGTCAGCTGCTCGAAGGGCTCACGGCGGAGCGCGAGGCGCTCGGCTTGTCGCAGACCATCGTGGCCGCCCGGATGCACACCTCGCAGTCGGCGGTCGCCCGTCTCGAGTCCGCCGAGATCGACGCCAAGCTGTCGACCGTCGAGCGTTACGCCGCCGCCCTCGGCAAGAAGATCAGGTGGGAGCTGGTCGACGCGTGAGGGGCGACCGCCTCCTGCCGTAGAGGCACCGTAAAACCGCGACCCCGGGTGGCTCTCCGTCCGAGAGAGGTCCCCGTACGCAATGTTTCGGGCGTGTGAACAGATTTCCAGCCAGTGTCCGTTGGTACCCGCTGGTACCCGTTTTTCGGCGGCGCCGCCGCAAGCGCCTTGACAGCGCGAATGACACGTGAGTAACTCGCTTGCCTATGCCTCGCGACAGGCTGATCCGGTCGATCGATGAGCTGCCCATCGCCCTGACCGTGGCCGAGGCCGCCCTCGCCCTACAGGCCAACAAGAACAAGATCTACGACCTCATTCGCCTGTGGCACGCGACCGGTGGGGCCGAGGGGCTCCGGGCCGTCAGGCTTGGCCGCTCTCCGCATCCCTCGCATCGCGATGTTGGAGTTCCTCGGCATCGTGCCGATGAAACGGTTCATCACCGGGGGAGGAGCGCCCTCCCAGTGAGCCTTCAGCGGGAACGATTCAGTAGGAGCGCTGGTCACACCACCGGCACGACCCGATCGAGGTCAGGCACGTGCTGCAGACTCAGCGTGCCGCACAGACCCTGACAGCCGTCCCCCTCTCGTCATCAGTATGACATCCTGTGATACGTTGTGCGGGTGGCTCAAGCAATCTCGGTCCGGCTCGATGACGAGGCGGCGCGCGCCTTGCGCGCCCTGCAGGCGGCGGGGATGTCTCGCTCGGAGGCGATCCGGGCGGCGCTGATCGACTCAGCTCGCCGGCTTCAGCGTCGGTCGGAGCTCGCTGCCGAGGTGGCGGGGCTCGAGGCGGACAGGGATGATCGAGACGAGATGCTGGCCGTCGCCGGGTTGATGGAGTCGCTGCGTGCTGCGCGGTGACGTCTACAGGCTCAAGCTCCCCAAAGCAGTGGGGCACGAGCAGCATGGCGGCCGGTACGGGGTTGTGGTCCAGGCAGACGAGTTCCTCCCCCGCTCCGTCGTCCTCGTCGCACCGACCTCGCGGAGCGCCAGGTCGGCTTCATTTCGGCCCGAGATCAGTGTGAACGACGAGACGACCCGGGTGCTCGTGGAGCAGCTTGGTGCTGTCGACACGACCCGTCTCGGGAACCTCGCTGGCCATCTCAGCCCCGAGGAGCTCTGGGGCGTCGACGACGCGTTGATGACTGTCCTCGGGCTGCGCTGACCCGGGTGAGCGGGTCGTTCTCACCATGCCGAGGAGGGCGCTGCGGTCGAGCGCCTCCTGGGTAAGCGAGCAATCCGCGTCCCTGGCGGGCCGGGACGACACTTACCCTGGTAGGGCCTCGTGACCGCCGAACCGGACCTCGATAACTTCGGCACTTCATGATGAAGCGGGCTGTGAGGGTGGCGGCTGGGGTTGTCGTCGAGGTCGGCTGGCTCACGGTTTCTCTGCTTATCCTCGTAGCCGCCTGGTTTGTTCCCGACGACGAGGAGTCCGCTGGCTGGTCTGCTGTCCTGTTGAACCCCTACCTGATGGCTCCCTACACCCTCTACACGGTCCTGAGCGGCGCAGGGCTGTGGTTGCTGTTTCGGCGGCCCCGATGACGCGGTTGCTCGGCTGCCGATCCCGCCGGGCGGGATGCCACCTTGTGGGGGCGGACCATGCAGGATGGGACGGAATGGCGCTTCGTTCGGCGTGGGGCCGGCCCGGATGGCTTCTGAGCAGCACCCCGGAGTCGGTGTGACCGGCCCCGTCGTGGTGGTCGGGGCGGGGCACAACGGGCTGGTCGCTGCCTGCTACCTGGCGCAGGCCGGGCGGGAGGTGGTGGTCGTCGAGCAGCTGGACCGGCCGGGGGGCGGTTCGCGGACCGAGGAGATGATCCCTGGCTACCGGTTCGACCTGCACTCGGCCGCCCACAACATCATCAACATGACCGACATCCCGGCCGAGCTGGACCTGGCCGGCGCCGGCCTCGACTACATCGAGATGGACCCGTTCTCGATCGCCGTGCACGAGGACGGGCGGCGGGTGCGGTTCTGCCGGTCGATCGAGGCGACGGTGGAGTCGATCGCCGAGACGTCGCCGGCCGAGGCGCAGGCCTACCGGCGGTTCATGGACAAGAGCCTGCCGATCGTGCGCACGGTCCTGCCCGCCATCCGGGGCGACGCGCCCTTCAAGGCGCTGCCCCAGCAGCTCGGCAACCTGGTGCGGTCCCTGCGCTCCCAGCCACTCACCACGGCCCGCGACGCCATCAGCCCCTACGACTCGCTGCTGCGGCGCTGGCTGCCGTCCGACCTCACCCGGGGGCCGGTGGCCGCCTTCGCCGCCCACGCCGGAGTGGGGCCGACGGTGCCGGGCGGCGCCCTGTTCGCCTTCTGGCAGGCCGCCTACCACCTGCACGGCCAGTGGCACGGCCGGGGGGGCGCCCAGAACCTGACCGACGCCCTCGTCACCCGCCTCACCTCACTCGGCGGCCAGCTGCGGTGCTCGGCGCCGGTGGAGCGGATCGAAGCCCCGAACGGCCGGGTCACGGCGGTCGTGCTCGCAAGCGGCGAGCGCATCGGGGCGTCGTCGGTGATCACCGCCATCAACCCCCAGACGGCACTGCTGCACCTGCTGCAGCCGCCGCTCGGCGGGGAGGCCGGCGCCGACCTGGCCGCCGCCCGGCGCTCGAACGTTGTGCAGGCCCTGGTGCACGTGGCCACCGATCGCCTGCCCGCCTACCCGAACAGCCGCCCGGGCGACTGGAACGGCCTGCAGAGCTACGTGGACCGGCTCGACGACCTCACGGCGGCCTGGACCCGGTCCGAGGCCGGCCTGCTGCCCGACCCGCTGCCCCTGTACGCCTTCTCCCCCTCGGCCCTCGACGAGAGCCTGGCGCCGGCCGGCCACCACACCGTCTACCTGGCCTGCCCCGCCGCTCCGTTCCAGCTCAGCGGCGGGTGGGGCGCCCGACGGGACGAGTTCGTCGAGGCTGCCCTGGCCACGATGGAACGGCGGGCGCCCGGCTTCGGAGCCAGCATCCAGGGGATCAGCCCGTGGACGCCCGACCAGATGGAGGAGGCGGGAGGTTGGCCGGGCGCCCACCCGATGCACCTCGACATCGCCCTCGACCAACTCGGCCCGTTCCGGCCCACCAAGCAGCTGGGCCGGTGGCGCACCCCCATCCAGGGCCTCTACATCTCGGGGGCGGGCACCAACCCCTCGGGCGGGATCGCCGGCACCCCCGGCCGCCAGGCGGCGCGGGCCCTGCTCGCCGACCAGCAGGGCTGAGGCCGCAGACGGCGCCGCTTCAAAAGGCCAGGCCGAGGGCGATTCCGGCGGAGGCGGCGGCGAGGCCGACGACGAAGGTGGCCGCGACGTTGGTCAGCGCCTGATCGACCAGACCGTCCTCGGTCAGGCGCACGGTCTCGACGGAGAAGGTGGAGAAGGTGGTGTAGGCGCCGATGCCGCCGCTGCCCACGATCGTGCCGGCCGTGGCGCCGAGGTGGTGGTCGAGGGCGAGCCCGGTGAGCAGGCCGAGGAGGAGACAGCCCGACACGTTCACGGTGAGGGTGCCCCACGGGAACCGCCCGCGGGTTCGGGACCCGACCCAGCCGTCGAGCAGGTAGCGGGCCGGTGCGCCGACGGCGGCGGCGGCGAGGAACCCCAGCCAGGCCAGCGGGCTCACGGGGATCCCTCCCGGGTTGGGCCGAGGCGGCGGCCGACGAGGGTCCCGGCGTAAGCCAGGGCGATGCCGACGGCGAGGCTCAGGGTCCCGTAAGCGACCCCGGTCGCGGCGTGGCCCTGCCGCAGGAGCAGGGCCGCCTCGACCTGGTAGGTGGACATGGTGGTGAAGGCGCCCAGGATGCCGGTGGCCAGGAACGGCCGGAGGTGGCGGCTGGTGGCGAGGCGCTCGAGGAGGACGACCAAGAGCAGGCCGAGGAGGAAGCTGCCCGAGAGGTTCGTCCACCAGGTGGCCGACGGGAACCGGCCCGGCCGGGTGGGGACCCACTGGGCGACGCCGAACCGGGCGGAGGCGCCGAGCATCCCCCCGGCGGCCACGGCAGCGAGGACGCTGGGCTGGAGGCGGCCGGAGGCGGGAGAGCCGCCGCGCCGGACGGCGGTCCCCGGCGGGGCGGGACCGAGGGGATCAACCGGGGGGCCGTCGCTCATGGAGCGGATCCTCGATCGGCTCCCGCGGTCTCCTCCTTGGGCCCGCCGGCCGCCGAGGCGGCGGCGGCGACGGCTGCCACCTCGATCGTGGCCCGCAGGATGCGCCACGGACGGCCCTCGCCCGCCCTGTCCTGGTAGATCAGGTGGAGCAGGCCGTCGGGGCTCAGGACGGCGTTGCCGTGGCCGTTCTCGCCGGCGCCTCCCCGGCCGGAGGGCCGCACGGGCGTGCCGAGGACGAGGTAGGGGCCGGCGGCCTGCTCGGCCACCGCCAGCAGCAGCCGCTGCCGGTGCCCCCGGGGGCGGTCGGCCACGAAGCAGGCGGCGGTCAGCAGCACCCCGCCGTCGGGCAGGGCCAGCAGCTGGGGCGCCTCGAGCCCCCACTCGTAGCCGTCGGCGCCCCGCTGGTTGTGGCGGGGGACCTGCTCGTGGCTCAGGATGCAGCCGAGGCGGGCCCATGAGCCCGCCCAGGTCCCGCCACGGCTGCGGGCCAGGTGGAGGTCGGGCTGGCCCACCACCGACATCGCCGCGTAGCTCAGGTAGCGCACGCCGCCGATCTCGGCCGCCTCCGGGTCGTAGACCCCGGCCTCTCCGCGGCCCGCGTCCGACGGCACGGCGGTGTCGGCGTGGGAGAAGGTGGCACCGCCGTCGGTGGAGATCAGGTGCTCGATGGCGCCGCCCAGGGCGTTGAAGGCGTGCTGGAGGTAGAGGTGGAAGGTGGCGCCCTCGACCACCACGCCAGGGGCGCACGGGTGGCGGATGTGGTTCACGCCGCGCAGGGCGACGGGAGGCTCCTCGTGCCACGGCCCGGCCAGGGCCGGCGCGGTGGCGTGCAGGATCTCCAGGCCGGACGGCCGCCCGCAGCCCGATCCGAAGAGGTGCCACCGCGCGCCGTCGGTGACCACGGCCGGGTCCTTCACCTCGGGGTGGAGACGGGGCTCGTACAGCAGACCGTGGTGGCGCACGCCGAGCGCCGCCTCGGCGGAGGTGGCCCGGTGGCGATCACGCCCGCCGCCTCGACGCCCCGGCATGGCCGGCAACCTACGCGCCCCTGACATGGCGCCAGCCGCTCCCGCCGAGACAGGATGGCATGTCAGGTCGGCGCCAATTAGGGTGGACAGCCTCATGTTGGCTGGTGCCTCGTCCGTCCCGATGCACCCCGTCCCCATCTACAAGGCGCTGATGGAGCGCGAGGAGCTGGACGCGGCCTCCGAGGCCCTGCGGCGCGGCTGGCTGGGCATGGGCGAGTACGTCGACGACTTCGAGCAGGCGATCGAGAAGGCTGTCGGGGGATCCCGGCGGGCGGTGGCCGTGAGCACGGGCTACGCCGCCCTCCACCTTGGGTTGATCATCGCCGGGGTCGGTCCGGGCGACGAGGTCATCGTGCCCTCGCTCACCCACCTGGCCGACGTGCAGGCCATCCGGGCCGTGGGCGCCGAGCCGGTGCTGTGCGACGCCGACGATGCCACCCTGTGCCTCGACCCCGCCCGGGCCGCCGAGCTCATCGGTCCCCGCACCCGGGCCATCGTCACCATGGACTACGGCTGCCACCTGGCCGACCACCGCGCCTTTTCCGCCCTCGCTGCCCACCACGGCCTGCGGGTCGTCCACGACGCCGCCCACTCCTTCGGCGCGTCCGTCGACGACCAGGTGATGGGCGGGTTCTCCGACATCTGCATGCTGAGCTTCGACCCGGTCAAGGCGCTGTCGTGCATCGACGCCGGCGTCGTGATGGTGAAGACCCAGGAGGACGTGCTGCGGCTGCGGGAGCTGCGGGTGCTCGGGGCCAGCCACGCCGCCGAGCTCGCCTACGGCCACCAGCGGGCCTGGAGCTACGACGTGGCCGAGGCCGGCTTCCGCTACCACCTCTCGAACGTGCATGCCGCCATCGGCCTGGCCCAGCTGGCCAAGCTCGACCGCATCCGCTGCAGCCGCCAGGCCGCCTGCCGCGCCTACCGGGAACGCCTGGACGCCGTCGATGGCGTGACCGTCCCTGGTGGCGAGGTCGACGACCTGAACCCGTTCCTGTACTACGTGCGGGTCGACGCCGACCGTCGCGAGGCGTTCCGCGAGCACCTGGCCGGGCGGGGCATAGAGACCGGCATCCACTGGGTGCCCATCCACCGCCTCACGCTGTTCCGGGGCTGCCGTCGCGGCGACCTGTCGGTCACCGACCGGGCTGCCGACGAGATCGTCTCACTGCCCCTGCACTCGGCCATGCCCGCTGCGCTGGTCCACCAGGTCTGCGACGCGGTGGAGTCGTTCTTCCAGCCGCCTGCCGCGATCGTCGGGTCGAATGGTCACCGACCCAGCTCGGCCGACCAGCGCCGGTACTCGGCGTAGAACGCCCGGCGCTCGTCCGGGTGCACCGGCAGCCAGCCGCCGAGCGCGAAGGCGAGCAGGCCGACGAAGAAGACGTCGAAGGTGTACCGGCGAGCGAGCACGAACATCACTGGGGCACTGAGCAGGAAGGCGATCACCGGGACCTTCACGTACAGCTGCATCGAACGCCGGCCCCGGTGGGTCAGGTAGGGGATGGGCACCAGGTTCAGCGCCGAGAGGACCGCTACCACCACAACGCCCAGCACGTAGGCGTGGTCGGTGCGGGCGAACATGCTCGACAGCGGGAACGACAGGGCGGCGAAGCCGCTGATCGTGCGGGGCAGGCCGCACCAGCACAGCGGGAAGTCGAAGCGGGCGGCGGCCAGGCGGGCGTGGCGGATGGTGGCCCCGGTGACCAGCATGGCCAGGGTCACCAACCCGAGATCGGCGTGGCCCCCCCGGTCGTACACCTGGTAGATCACCACGCCGGGGACGAACACGTGCACGAAGTGGTCGGCGATGGCGTCGAACTCGGCGCCAAAGGCGTTGGCGGTCCCGGTGCGCCGGGCGACGGTGCCGTCCAGGATGTCGCCCACCAGGAAGCCGACCAGGATGGCGTAGCCCGCATTGCGCTCCTCGCCCCCCAGGGCGAAGCGCAGGGCCACGACGCCGCTGAGCAGGTTCACCATGGTGAACAGGTCCTTCACACCGAAGGGCCCGATGGTGCGTCGCAGCATGCGGGGGAACGTACCCGGCCCCCGGCGGCGGTCCGCGGGCTGGGCGCTAGCGCCGCCTGAGGAGCCGGCGGGCCCTGCTGGCCGGCCCGGCCTTGCCCTCGTCCTCCTGGGCGGCCTCCCGCTCGGCGGCGGCCAGGTCGATGACCTCGGGCTCGGCGTCGGTCCTCGGCGGCTGGAGCGACCCGGCGCCGAGCGCCGCCAGCTCCTCCGTCGGCACGATTGCCCGGAGCATCGGGAAGGCGATGCGCTCCTCCTCCTCGAAGTGGGCCAGCACCCTGGTCATGATCCTGCCGAGGGCGACGAACACCTCGTCGTCGGCAGGGTCACAGCCGTCGACGTCATCGAGGGCGATGCGGATGTCGGCGTGGTCGTGGCGGGCGTGCTCGGCCAGCTCCTCGCCGACGACGTCGCTGACGACCGGGTAGAGCAGCTCCAGCTCGGTGGCCTCGTGCTCGGACAGCAAGGTCACGATCTGGCGGGCCAGCTGATTCTGGCTGTCGAGGCGGCGGCGGTGGGCCAGCTGCAGCTGGGCCCAGAGCCGGTCGACCTCACGATGCTCGAAGCTCAGCCGCCCGAGGAGATCGGCACCTTCGGGAGCGGCGGTGGCGTGGGTCACGTACGCCGGCAGCTGCGGTGAGGCCTTGCGGGACATGGGCGTCTCCTAGGGGTTGGAGGTTTTGAAGTCTCACTAAAGATTTGCAGACGTAGCGAACCCAACGCAACCCCCATCGGCCGGTGCGGGGCCCACCGGCCGTTTCTGGCCCGTGCCGGCCGGGTAGGGGCTGCCCTTGACCCGACGGCCTGACGCGTGGCCCTGAGCGGCTTCGCGCAGGCCTTCCTCACCGTCTTCCCGGCCGAGCTGCCCGACAAGACGATGGTGGCCTCGATCGTTCTCGTGGCCCGCTACCGGCGGCCGGCGGCGGTGTGGGCGGGAGCCACGATCGCCTTCGTCGTCCACGTCACGGTGGCGGTCCTGGCCGGGCGGCTCCTCACGCTTCTGCCCGAGACGCCGGTGCAGCTGGTGGTGGCGGGCCTCTTCGCCTTTGGGGCCGTGGCCCTGCTGCGGGCCGCCCGGGCCACCCGCGACGAGGAGGTCGGAGGTGGCCCTGCCGAGCGCACCGGGTTCGGCGCCGCCCTCGCCGGCAGCTTCGCCCTGGTGATCGCCGCCGAGTGGGGCGACCTCACCCAGCTGGCCACGGCCAGCCTGGCCGCGGGCGGTGGCAACCCGGTCGCCATCGGCCTGGGAGCCCTGCTGGCCCTCTCCAGCGTGGCGGCCCTGGCCGTCACCGTCGGCCGCCAGCTCGTCGCCCGGGTCCCGCTGCACATCGTGAACCTGGTTGCCGCTGCGGTGTTCGCGGCGCTGGCGGTGGCGACACTGGTGCGGCTCCTGCGCTGATTCGGCCGAGCGGTCCAGCCTGGCGCCGAGGGTAGGGTGCAGTCACACCGACGGACGCTGAAAGGACCAGCTCGTGGCCTTCACCCTGCCCGATCTCCCCTACCCCATCGACGCCCTGGCGCCCCACATCAGCCAGGAGACGCTCGAGTACCACCACGGCAAGCACCACAAGACCTATGTCGACAAGCTCAACGAGCTGACCGGCGGCGAGAAGAGCGACGCCGACCTCGAAGGCGTGATCCTCGATGCTGACGCCGGCCCGATGTTCAACAACGCGGCGCAGATCTGGAACCACACGTTCTACTGGCACTGCATGAAGCCCGGCGGCGGCGGCGAGCCCACCGGCGCGGTCGCCGATGCCATCAGCTCGGCCTTCGGCAGCTACGCCGAGTTCTCCAAGAAGTTCACCGAAGCCGCCGTCACCCAGTTCGGCTCCGGCTGGGCGTGGCTGGCCACAGAGGGCGGCGAGCTCAAGATCGTCAAGACGGCGAACGCCGACCTGCCCCTCAAGCACAGCCAGCAGGCACTCCTCACCTGCGACGTGTGGGAGCACGCCTATTACATCGATTACCGCAACGCCCGGCCGAAGTACGTCGAGACGTTCCTGACCAGCCTGGTCAACTGGGACTTCGTCAACGACAAGCTCCAGGCGGTCTGACGCCGACGGTGCCGAGAGTCGTGGGCCGGGGCCTCGTCGCCATCGGGGTGGCGGTCGCCCTCACCGGGTGCGCGGGTGGCGGCCCCGGCCCGAGCCCCACCTCGACCACGGCACCGGAACCGGTGACCACCACCACCACCACCACCACCACCAAGGTCCCGACCGTCACCGCGTCGGCCATCCCCGGTCTGGTCCCGGCCACCATCCACGACGAGCTGAAGGCGATCGGCTTCGCCACCAGTGAGGCCGTCACGAGCAGCGCCAGCTTCGTCTCCATCACCAGCAAGCGGAGCGACGCCACCGTCACCTCCTACGGCCGGACCCCGGCCGAGGTGGCCAAGGTGGTGGCCGAGGCCAACCGGGTCGTCGCCGGCCCGGTCCTCAGCGCGGTGGCCGCCGCGCCGCTCAATCGGGCCGAAGCGGCGAAGGCGGAGGCGTGGGTGAAGGCCGAGCTGAAGAAGGGACCGACCAAGGGAACCCAGCCCCGCTCGTCCCAGGCCTCCTACGGCGGGCAGCCCTACGAGCTGCTGGTGGGCCCTGCGACGGCGACGCTCAGCATCGGGCGCATCACGGCTTCTTGACCAGCTCGGTGCACTCGTCGCACTTCAGGCCGTCGCTCTCGGAGAAGCCCTGGTCGAAGGTCTCGACGACCTTGGCCCCACACAGGGCGGCGACGGCGTCGAGGTCATCGACGGCGTGGTAGCTGCCGGAGGGGACCACCTCGGTGTCGGCCACCCGGGTCCCCGGGCGCAGGGTCTTGAGCCGCAGCAGCTTCACGCGCTCGGCGCCGACGAGGTAGGTCATCGACCCAAGCGTACTGGGCGCCCTCAGCCGGCCTGATCGGCCGGGGGGAAGGCGGGGGAGGCCTCGACCAGGTGCCGCCCGGTGGCGCTCTTGGGTGCGGCGGACAGCCGGGCCGACGGGCCCTCCTCGACCACCTTCCCCCCGTCCAGGACGATCATCCGGTCCGTGACCTTGCGGACGACGGCGATGTCGTGGGAGATGATGATCAGCCCGAGGCCCATCTCGACCTGCCGCTCCCGCAGGACGACCAGCATCCGGGCCTGCTCCGAGGCGTCGAGCATGGCCGTGGGCTCGTCGGCCACCAGCAGCTTGGGGCCGGCGACGAGCGCCCGGGCCAGAGCGATCCGCTGCAGCTGCCCGCCCGACAGCTCGTGGCTCCGGGCCTGGAGGAACGACCCGGTCGGGGGCAGGCCCACGCTCTCCAGGGCCTCCGACACCTTGGCCTGCCGCTCGGGGGCGTCGCCCTCCTTCAGCACGTCGAGCGGCTCGCGCACCAGCTCCTCGACCGTGAGCCGGGGCGAGAGGGCGTCGGCCGGGTCCTGCATCACCATCTGCACCCTCCGACGCCGCTGGCGGTCGTCGGCACCCCAGGTGTGAGGCATGGCGTCACCCTCGAGCGCGACGTCGCCGGCGTCGGGGGCCAGGTGGCCGGACAGGATGCGGGCCAGCGTCGACTTCCCGCTGCCGGAGGGCCCGACGATGCCCACCGACTCGCCCTCGCCCACGGTGAGGGAGACGCCATCGACGGCGGCGACGGCGCCGGCGCCCTTGCCGAACGTCTTGGTCACGTTCCGGGCCACCAGGAGCGTCTTCAGGCCGCCGAAGTGGCAGAGGACGAGGCGGTTGCGGTTGTCGATGAGCGGGGGCCGGGTGTCGGTGCACACCGTCTCGGCCTGGGTGCAGCGCGGGTGGTACGGGCAGCCCGAGGGCACGGCCCGCGGGTCCGGCGGCCGCCCCCGGATCGGCCTCAGGTCCTTTGTGGTGGACATCACCGGGTAGGCGTTGATCAGGGCCCAGGTGTAGGGGTGGGCCGGCTCGGCGATGACCTTGGTGGTCCTGCCAGCCTCCATGGCCTCGCCGGCGTAGAGGACCATGGTCCGCTTGGCCAGGCGGGCGGCGTCGGGCAGGTCGTGGGAGATAACGAGGAGGGCGAAGCCCCGGCTCTCGGCCAGGCGGACGATGCGCTCCACCAGCTCGTGCCGGGTGGAGGGGTCGAGGCCGGCGGTGGGCTCGTCGAGCACGACGAACGCAGGGTCGAGGGCCAGGACCATGGCCAGGGTGGCCCGGCGGCGCTGGCCGCCCGACACCTGGTGGGGGTAGCGGTCGAGGAGGCCGGGGTCGAGCAGGACCTCAGAGGCCAGCTCGGACGAGCGCCGCCGGGCCTCGGCGGCTCCGAAGCCGAGTCGGTCCCGCAGCGGCTCGTCGATCTGGTCGCCGATGGTGGCGACCGGGTTGAACGGCGAGCCCTGCAGGGCGAGGGCCACCTTCGCCCAGCGCGCCGAGCGCAGCACCTCGTCGGAGGCGCCGAGCAGCTCGGTGCCGTCGATGCGCACGCTGCCGCTGGCCTCCGGCGGCTGGATCAGCCCGGCCAGGCACAGCGCCAGCGTGGACTTCCCCGAGCCGCTCTCGCCGACGACGGCGAGGGTCTCGCCCCGCTGCAGCGAGAACGTCACGCCCCGGAGGGCGGCGACGTCACCGAAGCGCACGGTCAGGTCGGTCACCTCGACCAGCCGGGCGCCGTCGTCGGCCCCGCCCCGCCCCGCCGGCTCGTCCAGCGAGGTGGCCGTCGGCGTCGCCGTCGGCATGACGGGCAGGGCCGGGTGATCAGCCACCTTCCGCCACCTGGCCTTCACGAGCGGCCTCCGGCAACGTCGCCCACGGGGTGCCGACCCTGCCCACCGATCATCTCGCCCACCCTAACCAAGTCGGATGACCCCTTTCGCGGCTGCGGTGACCCGTTGGTTTCCGATACAAAGACAGATGTGCCGAAGGAGCCGACCGCAAGATCCCTGACGACGCTGATGGAGAAGGCGAGCCAGGTCGCCGGCGGCCGTCGCCCACAGGACCAGTCGCACCTCCCCGCCCTCGAGCTTCTGGTGCGATCGTGCGAGGAGACGGCCGCACTGAGCGCTGGCGGTCGTCGGGTCCTCGAGAGCATCGTCGTACGTCACCTGGTGAACCGCCTCCTCATCGAGGCCGAGGTGGCGGCCCGGCCCGAGGCGGCGGCGGGACCCGTGGGCCCGATGATCGTGGTGACGGGCCTGCCCCGCACGGGCACGACCCTGCTGCACAACCTGCTGGCCCTCGACCCCGGCTCGCGCAGCCTGCGCCTCTGGGAGGCGCTCCGCCCGGTGCCGCCGAGGGACGGGACATCGCAGGCCGAGCTGGTGGGCCAGGCCGCCACGTGGCTGGAGCGGCTCTACGAGCTGGTGCCCGACTTCCGGGCCATCCACGCCGCCACCCCCGAAGGGCCCGAGGAGTGCGACGCCCTCCTGCAGAACGATTTCGCCAGCCAGCACTTCGACGACATGTTCGATGCCCAGGCCTACTCGGCCTGGCTGGCCACCGCCCCGCTGCGGGATGCGTACCGGTCCTACGCCCGCCAGCTGCGGGTGCTGGGTGCCGGGAAGGACCAGGCCCGGCCGTGGGTCCTCAAGTCGCCGAGCCACCTCGGACACCTCGACGCCCTGCTCGAGGCCTGCCCCGAGGCCATCATCGTGCACTGCCACCGCCGCCCCACCGAAGCCGTGCCGTCCTACGCCAGCCTCGTCCTCTGCCTCCGGCGGGCCTACAGCGAGCGGGTCTCCCCGGTGGTGGTGGGCCAGCAGGCGCTGCGGCGCTGCGAGACCGCGATGAACCGGTGCCTGGCCGTGCGTCGGGCGGCGCCCGAGCGCTTCGTGGACGTCCAGTACCGCGATCTCCTCAGCCGGCCGCTCGAGACCATCGGTGGGCTCTACGAGCGGCTGGGCCGATCCCTCCCGCCGGAGCTGCCGGAGGCGCTCACGGGCTGGCTGTCCCGCCACCCCCAGCACCGCCACGGTGTGCACCGCTACGAGCGGGAGAGCTTCGGCCTGACCGAGGAGTCGCTGTGCCAGGCGTTCGGGCCCTACCTCGCGCAGGTCCCCGCGGCGGCGCCCTGAGCGGGTCACGGCTCTCCGGCGGACACCGGTGCCCGCCACGCCTCGCCGGAGCGGAGCATGAAGCGGCGCAGCTTCCCGGTGGGCGTGCGGGGCAGGGCCCCGACGAAGGTGACCGAGCGGGGCACCTTGTAGGCGGCCAGCCTGGCCCGGGCCAGGCCGGTGAGGTCCTCCCCGAGCTGCTCGTCGGCGTCGAACCCGGGCGCCGTCACCACGTAGGCCTGGAGCCGTGAGGCGCCCACGTCGTCGACCACCGAGGCCACGGCGACCTCTGAGACAGCGGGGTGGGCGCTGAGCAGGTCCTCGATCTCCTGGGCGGCCACGGTGATGCCGCCCACCATCTCCATGTCGTCGGCCCGCCCGTGGTGGCGGAGGTAGCCGTCCTCGTCGATCGAGGCCAGGTCACCGGTGCGCAGCCAGTCCCCGTCGAAGGTGGCGGCCGAGGCTCCGCCGAGATAGCGGCGGAGAAGGGTGGGCCCGCGCACCCACAGCATCCCGATCGTCCCGGTCGGCACCCCGGCGCCGTCGTCGCTTCGCACCGCCACCTCGTAGGGCGGCAGGGCCCGGCCGACGGTGCCGGCCCGCAGCTCGCCGGGGGTGCCGGCGACGAAGGCCTGCCCGACCTCGGTGGAACCGAGGCTGTCGACCAACGGGCAGCCGAGCAGCTCGGCGGTGCGCGAGGCCAGGCCGCTCGGCAGCCGCTCACCGGCGGTCACCGCGATGCGCAGAGAACCGAGCCGGGCGGTCGGGACCTCGGCCCGGATCAGGTTGGCGTAGAAGGTGGGCACGGCGAACAGGACCGTCACCCGGTGGCGCTCGACGAGGTCGGCGATGTCCTGGGGCGTCGGTCGGCCGGGGTGGACCACGGCGCTGGCCCCCGACAGCAGGGGGAAGAAGAGCGAGTTCCCGAGGCCGTAGGCGAAGAACATCTTCGACACCGAGAGCACCACGTCACCCGGCCCGAGGCGCAGCGCCGGATCGGCGAAGGCGGCGGCGTAGACGAGGGCGTCGCCGTGGCCGTGGACCGCGGCCCTGGGGGCGCCCGTGGTGCCCGAGGTATACTGGGCGTAGGCCGGGTCGGAGGACGCGGCGGGGACGGGCGGCTCGGGCTCGAAGCCGGCCAGGGCCGGGCGGAGCGAGCCGGCCGTCACCACCGGGCCGTCGCCGAACCGGTCGGCCAGCTCGTCGGCGCACACGGTCAAGGCCGGACCGCAGTCCCCGGCCAGGGCCCGGTGGTCGGCCGCGGGCAGGCGGGGGTTGACCGGCACGGCGATGGCCCCGAGGCCGACGGCGCCCAGGAAGGCCCAGCACAGCGCAGGCCCGTCGTGCAGGGCCAACAGGACGGTGTCGCCCCGCCCGGCACCTCGAGACGCGAGCAGCGACGCCGTGCGTCGAGCCCCGTCGTGGACCTCCCGGTGGGTGAGGGAGCGCCCCTCGCTGAGCACCGCCGGCCGGTCCAGGAAGCCCCGTGCCGTCGCCCGCTCCTCCAGGGCTGCCGCCAGGTTCAACGCCCGTCCCAGGACGCGGAGACGTCGGGGTACTCGAGGCCGGCATCGTCGACCACGAAGGCCCGGGTGCGCTCGATGAACTCGGCCCGGGCCTGGTCGTTGGTGCGGTTCTTGATGCCCCACCGGCGGAAGGCGTCGTTGTTGGAGGATCGGCTGCGCCCGAAGAACGGCAGGCTGAAGGTGACCAGAGCGTTCACCGCCTCCTGCACCTCGGCCCGCCGGGCCGGCTGCCTGGCCAGCTCCTTGGTCCGCACCGCCCCGAAGGACACGTGGAACCGCTCCTCGGGCATCAGCGCCTGGGAGAGGTGGCGCAGGGGGAGGTAGCTGCACTCCACCAGCTCGTCCATGAGGACGACCTCCGCCAGGTCGACGATCGCCTTGAGCACCACGAACTCGACCCAGGTGGTGAGCTCGAACTCGAAGACCGACAGAGGCTGGCCCTGGTGGACGGGCAGACCGAGGTCGGTGGCCAGGCGCTGGAACTTCAGGTGGTGTCCGTACTCCTCCATGGCTATGCGGCAGGCCAGCCACTTCTCCCGGGGCGTGGGGGCCAGGGCGATGGCCGGCTCGTCGAACACCGAGGCCCCGGCCAGCTCGTTGCGCACGTGGCTGGCGATGACCTTGCCGACGGCTTCGAGGTACTCGGCGCCGACCTCGGCTGCGGCGGCGGCGTTGGCCACCGGGCCCTTGAAGGGCTGCTCGGTGGTGGGCGGTCCGGTCATGCGGGCTGGCGGCCGGCGACGGCAGCCGGCGGGCCACCGAAGAGGTCGAACTCGGACTCGAGCGGGGTCAGGTGGCGGGCCAGGGCGGGAGCGGCCCGCTCGGTCAGGGATCGGGCGTCCCAGCCCGCCTCCTCCACCCAGCGGGCCACCGGTCGAGGCTGGGACCAGATGGCGATCTCCGCCCCCCGGGCCCCGAGCACCTGGCCGGTGACGCCAGCAGCCTCGGTGGAGCACAGCCAGGCGACGAGCGGTGCGACGTCCTCGGCCGTGGCCATGCCTGCCGTGCTCAGGTAGGCCCGCAGTTGGTCGGTGACCGGCGGGATGGACTCGGTCATCCGGGTCCAGGCGAACGGGGCGACGTAGTTCACACAGACGTCGCGACCGGCCATCTCAAGTGCCATCGAGCGGGTGAGGCCGAACAGCCCGGCCTTGGCCACGTCGTAGGCCCCCTGGCCCACGCTGCCGATCAGGCCGGCGGCGCCACCGACATAGACGATGCGGCCCCGACCGCAGGTGCGGACGGCTCCGGCCATGGCTCGGGTCAGCTCGACGGCGACGCTGAGGTGGGAGCCCAGGACCTCGGCCCAGTCCTCGTCGGCCGCCTTGTGGGCCATCCCGTCGCGCAGGGTCCCGGCCGCGTGCACCAGGACGGTCGGAGCCTGCCCCGCCCACGACTCGGCCTCGGCCACCACGCTTCGGGCTCCGGCCGAGGTCCGGGCGTCGGTGGCGACGGCGAGGGCCCGGCCGCCCGCCGATCCGATCTCGTCGGCGACCGCCTGCGCCGGCGCCGGGTCAGGGCTGCGGCCGTCAAGGGCGACCCCGGTGTCGTTGACACAGACCGGATGACCTGCGGCGGCCAGGGTACGGGCGACGGCGCGGCCGATGCCCCTGGCGCCACCGGAGACGACGACCACGTCGCTTGTCGGGCTCACGATCATGGCGCAGACGGGAAGCGGAGCTTCGGAAAGCTCTCGGTCACCCGGGCCACCCGTCGGCCCTGAAGCACGATCTGGTAGGTGCGGGCCACGTGGACGTCGGCGGGATCGATCCCGAAGCAGGCGGCGATCTGGGGGTCGGTCCCCTCCCACTCGGCGATGCTCTCCCGGAACGTGCCGATGCGGCGGCTGGTGAGCAGCTTCAGGAGGCTGGTGCCCGTCGTCACCAGCTCATCGGCCACCTGGGTGGGCACCCGGTCGAGGAACACCACCGACTCGGTGTGGACGAACACCCGTCCGGTCCGGCGCCCCCGCAGCAGGCTCCTGCGTCGCAGACCCCGCTCATCGCCCTCCAGACCGACCTCCAGGCGCTCGTCGGGATCGGTCACCGGAGCCGAGGTCATCCTCGTCAGATCGACCTGCTCGCCGACGTAGGCCTCGAGTATGTGGGAGATGGCGCCGTCCGTCGCGAACAGGATTCGGGGGATGAGCCCAAGCCCTGTGATGTCGCACCTCGCCTCGACCGCACCCTTCACGAACGCCTCCCTCCCAGTTGTGTAGCGAACCAACCCTAACAGCGGATTGACATCTCCAACAAGGCCAGGCCGCTAGATGGCGAATGTCCCGAACTGCTCCTCGCCGCGCCACCCAAAGGCAGCGGGGTCGGGCTGTGTCAATCGCGGCGTTGTTGGCTAGCCTGACGAATCTCATGGGGGCCTTCCTTCGCGCCAAGGTCTCTGCGCCCCCGGTCGGCGACCACCTTCGGCTGGGGACGAGCGATGACGGCGTCAGCCCGGCGCCGGCGTCCGATGCGGTGGTGACCACGGAGTCGCTGCGAAAGGTCTACACCAACGGCCGAGTCGCCGTGGAGGACCTGGATCTGCGGGTGCGCCGGGGCGAGATCTTCGGTCTCCTCGGGCCCAACGGCGCCGGCAAGTCCACCACCGTCGGGATGCTGACCACGCGGATCATCCCGACGTCGGGGACGGCGATCGTCAACGGCATCGACATCGTGGCCAGACCGGCCGACGCCAAGCAGGTCATCGGCGTGGTGTCCCAGGCCAACACCCTCGACCAGGGGCTGAACGTGTGGGAGAACCTCTACTTCCACGGTCGGTACTTCGGCCTGGCGGACAAGCCGGCCCGTGCCCGCTCGGACGAGCTGCTCGAGCGCTTCCTGCTGGGCGACCGCAAGACCGCCGAGGTGGCCTCGCTCTCGGGAGGGATGGCCCGGAGGCTCATGGTGGCCCGGGCGCTCCTGCACCGGCCGGCCGTCATATTTCTGGACGAGCCCACCGCCGCCCTCGACCCCCAGAGCCGGATCGCCCTGTGGGAGATCCTGATCGAGCTGCAGGGCGAGGGCCAGACGGTGCTGGTCACCACCCACCGCATGGAGGAGGCCGACGAGCACTGCGACCGGCTGGCCATCATCGACCACGGGCGAATCCTGGCCGTCGGCACGCCGCGCCAGCTCAAGTCGTCGCTGGGGTCGGGGGCGGCGGTCACCGTGCGAGCCGAGAACCGGCTCGAGGACCTGGCCGCCTACCTGGGACGAGCCTCGGCCGTCACCGAGATCCGGGTGGTCGACGAAGAGGTCCGGTTCTGCCTGCCGACCACCGCAGGGGCCCTGCAGTGGGTGCTGGCCGCGGCCCAGGTCGGCGGCTATCAGCTCACCGACCTGTCGGTGACCGACGACACCCTGGAGACGGTCTTCGTCAGCCTCACCGGCAAAGAGCTTCGGGAGTGACGGCGGCGGCGGAGCCCCTGGCCGTCGATGCGGGGCCTGGCGCGGAGACCAGATCCAGCTGGGCTGTCTTCCGGGCCATGCTCCTGCGGGACTTCACCATCCTCGACAAGCGCCTGCCGCAGTTCCTGGCCGGCACGCTCATGCAGCCGCTGATGCTGGTGTTCGTGCTCACGAACGTCTTCCCCCGGATCGGCCAGGCCATCGGCGGCGGCGACGGGGCATCGCGGTTCTCCAGCCTGCTGATGGCCGGGATCGTGGCCCAGACCATCATCTTCAGCGGCATCTTCCTCGTCGGCACCGAGATGGTGCGCGAGCTCGGCATCACCGGCGAGATGGAGGATCGCCTCCTGGCCCCGGCGCCCATCGCGCTGGTCGCCGTCGAGAAGATCCTCTCTGGGGCCCTCCACGCCCTCTTCGGTGCCATGGTGGTGTTCCCCATCGCCGCCCTGGTCCCCTCCACCCCGGTCTACCTCGATGTGCGGCCGGTCGTGCTGCTCACCCTCACCCCGCTGGCCTGCATCACGGCATCGGCGCTGGGCCTGACGATGGGCACCCGCTTCTCGCCGGACACCGCGTCGTACCTGTTCGGCGTTGTGGCGCTCCCGCTCAGCTTCCTCGGCGCCATCTTCTACACCTGGCCCTCGCTCGACCCCGTCCCGCTGCTCAAGTACGGCCTGCTCGCCAACCCGCTGGTCTATGTGAGCGAAGGCTTCCGGGCCGCGCTGGTCCCGAGCGAGCCCCACCTCTCGCTGCTCGTCGTCTATCCCGCCATGATCGCCTTCACGGTGATCTTCACCCTCCTCGGCATCCGTGGGCTACGTCGCCGAGTGGTGACCTGAGGTTGGCCCGGACGACCAGAGGGATCCGCCGCGTGCTCCTCGTCGCCGCGGTGGCCAGCGCCGCCTTCGCGGTGGCGATCGTGGCGCTCGGTGACGACGCCCGGCTCGGTTGTGCGCTGAACGCGCCGTTCGATCCTTCCTACCAGGCCGAGCTGGTCGGCCCGATCGACATGGAGAGGACCACCTATGAGGTGGCGATATCTCGTGACGGACGGCCGATCGAGGGCGCCAAGGTCTGCGCCACCCTGGCCATGACGGGCATGGAGGCGATGGGTGTGAGCGACGCCGCGGCCGAGACCTCAAAGGGGACCTACGAGGTGCAGATCAGCTTCCAGATGAGCGGCCGCTGGGAGGGGAACATCCTGATCGCCGAGTCGGGAAAGCGTCCGGTGGGCGTGCCGCTGAAGGTCGTCGTCAGCTGAGGTCTGGGTCCCTGGCCCTGGTGTCTTCTCAGGTCCCGGAGCTCGAGAAGGATGCCTTCGGAAACTTCTCGGTGATGCAGGCGACGGGCTGGCCGTCGAGCACGATCTGATACGTCCGGTACACCAGGGGCTCGTCGCCGCGCAGGTCGAAGTGGGCGGCCACCCCAGGGTCGTGCTCCTCGCCGATCTCGGTGATCCGGCGGAACGTCTCGGCCCGGGACGAGAACAGCAGCTTGCCGATCGGGGTGTCGGTCTCCAGGAGCCCGGCGGCCACCGGCGGCGGCAGCCGGTCGAGCATCACCACCGAGTCGGCGAAGAGGTAGGCGGTGTCGCTCTTGGAGCCCCGCAGCAGGATGATCCGGCGCACGGCCCGCTCCCTCCCCACCAGGTCGTAGTCGGCCCGGTCCGCCGGTTCGGTCACAAAGGAGTGGTCCAGCTTGACCAGGTACACGGGTTCGGCGGCGTAGGCCTCGAGGATGTGGGTGAGGGTGCCATCGGTGGTCAGCAGGATCTTGGGGACCACACCAAGCTCGTCGAGCACCTCTTCTGCGGTTCTCCCGGTCACGACGGGACGCCGCTCGTCGGAAGCGCGATCGGCAGCTCGGAGAGGCGGAGGTCGGGGTTGCCGGCGGTGGCCTCGATGGCGAGGGCCAGGCCCTCCACCAGCCGGGTGATCGTTACGTCGTCGTAGAAGTCCTGCTTGTAGCTGACCGTCCCCTCGAGCCGGGAGCCGTCGTCGAGGAAGGCCACGCTCAGGGGGTGCATCTGGCCCCGGAAGAAGAACTCGTGCTCGGCTCCTGCGCTGGCGGTGTGGAAGTAGCCGAGCTCGATCGGCAGAGCGGCGGCGAGGTAGGGCCCGTCGGGGGGGAAGTCGGGGAGCAGCGCCCTGCGGATCCGCATGAACGGGATGTCCTGGTGCTCGAACAGGCCGAGGACCGTGCTGCGGGCCCGGTGCACGATCTCGAGCAGGCTCGGGTCGCCGGAGAGGTCGGTCCGGATCCGGCCCATTCCTGCGAACATGCTGATGAGGCGTTCGAGCTCGACCCGCTGGCGCCCGTTGAGGGTGGTGCTCATGACGATGTCGTGGGTGCCGCCGATGCGGCTGAGCACGGCTTGCACCACGGCCGTGCAGACGATGAAGACCGAGCTCTGCGAGGCGCGGGCCAGGTTCCTGAGGAGCTGGTAGGTGGAGGGGGCCACGGTGAGCGCCTGGGACGCGAACCGACGGCTCGGGGTGGCCGGCTCCCGGTCGAAGGCGATGGCCGGGCCGAGGGGCATCCCCTCGAGCGTCTCGGACCACCAGCGCAGCTGCGCCTCGAGGACGTCCTCGGTGAGCCACTCGCGCTGCCACAGGGCGTAGTCGGCGAACTGGACCGCAAGCCGGGGGAGCTGCGGCTCGCGCCCGGCGCGCCGTGCGTCGTACGCCTCGGCGAGCTCGGACAGGAACACCTTGACCGAGGTCCCGTCGCAGATGAGGTGGTCGAGCGTCACCGCCAGCTGGCTCGTCCCGCCATCGAGGTGGAACAGCTGGACCCTGGCCAACGGGGCGCGAGCGAGGTCGAACGGGGTGCGGTCCTGCTCGGCGGTCCGGTGCTGCAGCTCCGCCTCCATCTGCGGCCCACCCCGCAGGTCCGACACGGCCAGGTCGAGGTGGCCCCTGGGCGAGACGACCTGGTGGGGACGCCCGGCCTCCAGGCCGAAGCTGGTGCGGAGGGTCTCGTGCCGTCGGACCATGAAGGCCAGGGCGGCACGCAGGGCGCCTTCGTCGACCGGCGCCTCGAAGCGGCGCATGGCCGTGACGTTGTAGAGGCCCGGGGGCTCGGCCTCGGCCTCGAGATCCCACATCTGCTCCTGAGCCAGGGTCAGCGGGAAGTGGGCTCCGGGAGGACGGGGCCGGGCGGTGAGCGGGCCGGCCTGGACGGCTCCGCCGGCGTCGGCGGCCACCAAGGCGGCCAGGCCGGCGACCGTCGGCGCCTCGAAGATGGCCCGCAGCGGCGTCTCGGTGCCGAACTCCTCGCAGATGCCGGCGATGACCTGGGTGGCCAGCAGCGAATGGCCGCCCAGCTCGAAGAAGTCGTCGTCGGTGCCGACCTCGGTGACGTCGAGGCCGAGCGCAGCGGCCCAGATGGCGGCCACCCGGTGCTGGGCGACGGTGGCCGCGGCCGTCGCGTCGCGGCGCTCGACGGGCGGCCTGGTGACCGGCAGGGGCAGGGCGGCCCGGTCGACCTTGCCGTTGGCGGTGAGCGGGAACGAGGCGAGGGCCACGAAGGCGCTAGGCACCATATGGTCCGGCAGGCGATCGACGAGGAACCGGCGCAGCTCGCCGGAGGTGACGGCTGCGCCGGGGGTGACGACGTAGGCGACCAGGCGTCGCTCGCCGTTCGGGTGCTGGCGGGCGACCACGACCGCCTCGGCCACCGCCGGGTGGCGGGCGAGGGCGACCTCGACCTCGCCGCACTCGACGCGGAAGCCCCGGATCTTCACCTGCTCGTCCATCCGCCCGATGTACTCGAGGTCACCGCTCGGCAGCTCCCGGACCAGGTCGCCGGTGCGGTAGGAGCGGCCCGTCGGGTGTTCGACGAAGCGGTCGGCGGTGAGCTCGGGGTGGTTCAGGTAGCCGCGAGCCAGGCCGACCCCACCGATGAGCAGCTCGCCGTCGGTGCCTGGGGCGACCGGCGCGCCGTCGGGGCCCACCACCCGCACCGTGGTGTTGGGGAGGGGCCGGCCGATGGGCGGATCGATCCCCTCATCGAGGCCGTGGCCGTCGGGCGGGCGCTCGTAGACGGTGGTCATGCAGGTGGCCTCGGTCGGGCCGTAGGCGTTGACCCAGCGGGACTGGCGGCCGCCGACCCTGAGCCAGGTGCGGCAGGCCGAGCCCAGCGCCTTCTCGCCCCCGACGATGACGAGGCGGAGGCCCTCGGGCACGACCTCGCCCAGCCGATCGAGGTCACGGGCCCACTCGTGCCAGTAGCCGGTGGGCAGGTTCAGCACGGTGATGCGCTGGTCACGCAGCCACCGCAGCCAGCCCCGTCCCAGGATCGGGACGTCTTGGGAGCGGAAGACCAGCGCGGCCCCGGCGGCCCAGGTGGGGAAGATCTCCTCGATGCTGGCGTCGAAGCCGATGGAGCAGAACTGCACGACCCGGTCGCCGGGCCCGAGGCCGTACAGCTCGACGGCGGCCCGATGGTGGTTGACCAGACCCCGATGGGTGAGCAGCACCCCCTTGGGCTGGCCGGTGGATCCGGACGTGTAGATCACGTAGGCCACGTCGTCGGGCCCGGTGGAGATGGGCGGCGACGAGGCGGGGAGCCCGGCCCAGGCGTCGACATCGGCGTCGAGCCGCACCACCCTGGGACCGGCGGGGAGCCGGGCCACCAGAGCGTCGGTGGTGAGGACGGCGGTGAGGGCGGCGTCGGCCACCATGAAGGCCAGGCGCTCGGAAGGGTAGGAGGGGTCGAGCGGAACGCAGGCGCCACCGGCCTTCAACACCGCGAGCAGGGCGACGGCCATGTCGAGCGAACGGTCGAGGCACACCCCGACCAGCACGTCGCGACCCACGCCACCGCGCTGGAGGTGGTGGGCCAGCCGGTTGGCCCGGGCATCGAGCTCGGCGAAGCTCAGCGACGTCTGCTCGAAGATCACCGCCGTGGCTGCGGGAGTGCGCTGCACCTGCAGCTCGATCAGTTGGTGCTGGCAGAGCGCAGCCATCGCCGCCGGGATGATCTCGGTCACCGCGGCACCGCCGGGGTACGCCAGCTCGGCGTCAACCATCTCGTCTCCTTCCCCCACAGCGCAAGGCGGCGCGCACCTTGCGGTCGAGAACATAGCCAATGCCACCCGCCTATACCGCAGAGCGCGGCGGTGATCGGGGTCAACGCGCTTCCCGCGGGCCGCTAGGTGTTCCGAACACCTACCACAGCCACCCCAGCGTTCACGGCCTCAGCTGGGAATCGTGGTCGACCGTCAAAATGGCGGGATCCGTAGAAGGGCAGGATTCGGGGTAGCGATCCCTTGCGAACGCACCAACACGACTGTTACGCTGGCTGAGCCAGCCGGGGGAGACACAATCGGCGGCCACCTGCAACCAACCATAGGAGACACCCCTACATGAAGAAGATCACCAAGCTGACTGGCGCGCTCGCGTCCACCGCGCTCGGCGTGAGCGGCCTGGCCGTCACGGCCAGTCCCGTCGCCGCCGCCCATGAGTCGCCGCCGTGCATGACCGTCAACTCCAACACGACGCTCACCGCCAACGTCACCGGCTGCGCCGGGCACGGGATCGTCGTCACCGCCGACAACATCACCCTCAACCTGAACGGCTTCACCGTGTCGGGCATGAAGGCGGAGCAGGAGCAGGCCGGGATCCTGCTCGACGGCGTGCGCAACGTCGTGGTCAGGGGACCTGGCACCGTCACCGGCTTCGACGCTGGCGTGGCCATCGAGGGCGGGTCGGGCAACACCGTCAACGGGCTGACCGTGGTCAACAACGTCAACGACGCCATCGAGGCCATTGACCCTCGGTCCATCATCGTCGACCGGACGACCGGGCCCACGGCCGAGCAGAGGGCCCAGATCGCGCGGATCACCTGCAACTACGGCGACGGCATCACCACCAACGACTCGAACTTCAACACCATCAAGAACAACCGGGTCGAGGCCAACGGCCCCTACTCCGGCATCTCGCTGGTGGGCAACTCGAACCAGAACACGGTGGTGCGCAACGAGGTCCACGAGAACGACCTGCTCAACAACGGCGTGACCGACGGCATGGGCAACCCCGTGTTCGTGGAC
>JBBSKY010000048.1:0-24425 GCA_038255915.1 Acidimicrobiales bacterium
CGGCCTGCCCAGGATCCGGGCGGCCTGCCCCCACTTCGACGCCTGGCTCAGCGTGCTCGAGGCGCTGTAGCCGGCGACCATAGTCCGCATGTCTCAGCCGGGCCCGGGCCGGCTTCGAGCGCTGACGCCGGACGGCCTCGCCTCAGGGAAAGCGGAGGGCGGGGGCGACCTCATCGGTGAAGAGGGTGCGCAGGGTGGGGGCGTTGAGCGCTCCGCCGTCGAGGGCGAAGATGCTGAGGTTGAGGAAGAAGGCACCCGTGGGGCGGGCGGCCCCGGCGGCGATGCGGCCGGCCAGGCCGGGTTGCACGGTGACCCGGAAGGGCCCGTCGGTGCCCGTGAGCTCGAAGGAGGTGCCGCCATCGACCTTCAGCGTGGTGTCGAAGGCCGAGGGGTCGGAGAGGGTGACGATGGTGAGGGTGGCCAGGACCTCACGCCCCGTCGAGGTGTTCAGCTGCAGGCGGACCGAGGCGTTGTTGTCCGAGGACTCCAGGGCCTCCCAGCCGGGTCGGGCCGCGACCACCACCCGGCCCGCCAGCAGCGTCAGCTCGGATCCCGGACGTCCGGCCGTAGGCGGGCTGGCTCCGGCGGCCGGTGCGGGCGCCCGGCTGACGCTGCTCGGAGGCCCGCCCCCCACGCTGCCCCGGTCGGCGCTCTCGTCCCCGCCCCGGGTGATCAGAACGGCCCCGGTCACCGCCCCGACCAGCAGGACGGCGGCGGCGGCGGCGATCATCCACGGCCGCCGCCGACCCGGTGGCGCCGGGGTTGGGGCCGGCAGTCCCTGCGGCTTCAGGAGGGGAGCCGGCGGGGGAGGGCTTGGGACCGTCGGCGGGGCCGGACGAGCCCAGGGCGGCGTCGCAGGCGAGCCACTGTCCGGCTGGGCCGGCCGATGGGGCCAACCCAGCTCGCCGCCAGGCGGACCCGCACCGGTCGGGTCGTCGTCGGCCATGGCCCCACCCTCCCTGCCGCCGGGGTCCTGCGCAAGCACCACCCGGCGCGGACGAGAGGACCGGCGGGTGGCGAGCCCGGGTCCGGCCACGACGCGGGTGGACCACGAGAGGGCTCAGCAGGCCTCCAGGCGGCCGCCGGAGATCCGGACCGTGGCCGCGGAGGCGATGCCCGCCGGGACGTCGCCGGCGGTGGTCAGCAGGGCCTGGCCGCCGGGAAGGCTGGCCACCAGCGCCGCGGTACGGTCGGGGTCGAGCTCGGAGAACACGTCGTCGAGCAGCAGGATCGGGGCCGAGCCGGCGACGTCGGTGACCACCTCGTGCACGGCCAGGCGCAGGGCCAGGGCCAGGGTCCGCTGCTCCCCCTGGCTGGCGTGGGTCCGCGCCGGCAACCCGCCGATCGACAGGCCCAGCTCGTCACGGTGGGGGCCGACCGTGGACACGCCCCGGCGCACGTCGTCGCCCCGGGCGTTGGCCAGCGCCGCGGCCAGGTCGGCCTCGTCGTGGCCCCAGGCCGTCTCGTAGGTCACGGCGACCAACGACGGCCGTCCGGCCAGACGGTCGTAGGCGACGCCGGCCACCGGCGCCAGACGGGCCACCAGGTTGCGGCGGGCCGACGCCGCCGCCGCCCCGACCGTGGCCAGCCGGGCGTCGAACACGTCCAGGGTGAGCGCCGCCGACTCGTCGAGCCGGCTTCCCTCCACCCCCTTCAGCAGGGCCCCCCGCTGCTTCAGCACCCGGGCCAGGTCGTCCTGCAGGGCCCCGTAGCGGGCGCCGACGCTGGCCAGCGCCTCGTCGAGCAGGCGGCGCCGCCCGTCGGGCCCGCCCTTCACCAGGGCCAGGTCGTCGGGGCTGAACACGCTGACCCGCAGCGCCCCCAGCAGCTCACGGCTGCGCCCCAGCGGTTGACGGTTCACCTGCACCCGCACCCGGCCCCCCCGGGCCGGCACCTCGGCCTCGAGCAGCAGCTTGCGGCCCTCCCGCTCCCCCTCGGCCCGCACCACCGCCCGCTCGGCCCCCACCCGCACCAGCGCCTCGTTCGGCGCCCCCCGCAACGACGAAAGCGTGGCCAGCCACCCCACCGCCTCCAACAGGTTCGTCTTGCCCTGCCCGTTGGCCCCGACGATCACCGTCAGACCCTCCGGCGCCGGCACCAGCTCGGCGCTCTCATAACTCCGAAAATCGGTGAGCCACAACCGTTCGAGCCTCACCGCTCAGCTCCAACGCCGAATTCGACAGAGGACGGCGAGATCCCGCGCCGGCCGTTGCACACCAACCCCCAATCGCAAAGAGAGAGCGGGATGCCAAGGTGGCCGCGAATCTTGCGGGGGACGCCCCTCCTCGAACCAAGAGCGAGTTAACTGTCTGAGCGAAGGTCGAGGAGGGGCGTCCCCCGCCGCCGCGCCGACCAGAGCCCGCACGAACGCAGCGCTCAGACCCGGACGGGCATCAGCAGGTACAGGTAGTCCGGGTTCCCTGGCTCGTTCTTGGTCAGCGTGACCTGCTTCATCTTGTCCTGGGCTTGCAACAACACCTCGTCGCCGGGGATGGCCTCGAGGCCGTCGATCAGGTAGGCCGGGTTGAAGGCGACCACCAGGTCCTCGCCCTCGTACTTGGCGTCGACGTCCTCTGTTGCGGTGCCCACGTCCGCGGTGGCCACGGTGAGGGTGATGTTCTCGGGCTGGAGGTGGACCCGGACGCTGGTGATGGTGTCGCGAACGAGCAGCTTCACCCGCTTCAGGGCCTCGAGCAGAGGCTCCTTGCCCACGATCAGCTGGTTCTTGTAGCCCGAGATGAGCAGCTGGCGGTAGTCGGGGAAGCTGCCGGGGATCAGCCGGGTGGTGAGGCGGGCGTGGCCCACCTCGAAGGTGGCGTCGTGGTCGCCCAGGCGCAGGGTGACCTCGGCCCCCGGCGACTCCTCCGTCAGGCCGCTCGGGCCTGAGGGCAGGAGGCGCTGCAGCTCGGCCAGGGCCCGGGCCGGCACCAGCACCTGCTGGCCCTCGGCCAGGACCTGGACCCCCGGCAGGTCGCGCACGGCGAGCCGGTACTTGTCGGTGGCCACCAGGCGCAGGCCCTCGGCCTGGCCGGCCAGGAGGACGCCGGTGATGATCGGGACGCCCTCGTCGGACGACGCCGCCCGCACCACCTGGCGCAGAGCCTCGCCGAGCACCGCGGCCGGCAGGGTGACCGACCGCTCGGCCGGGGCCGGCACCTTGGGGAAGTCGGCGGCCACGTAGGTGCGCACCGAGAACTCGGCCCGGCCCGAGGAGATCTTGAGCTCGTCGTCGCCGCCATCGACCCTGACCACGCCGGTCTCCAGGGAGCGGACGATGTCGGCGGCCAGGCGGGCCGGGACGACCGCGCTGCCGTCGGCCCCGCCCACCACCTCGACCTGGACCTGGGCGAACAGGTCGAGGTCGGTGCCGGTGACCCGAAGGGTGTCGCCCGACAGCTCGAGGCGCACGCCGGCCAGGACCGGCAGGGCCGCGTTGCGGTTGGTGACCGCGCGCTGGGCCGTGCTCAGCGCCTCAACCAGCACATCTCGTTCGCATCGGAACTCCAATGTTCTTCTTTCTCTTTCTAGATGGATCTCTAGGACCAGTAGTAGGTGCTGTGGATTGTGGAGAAGAGCGCGTCGTCGCAGGTCAGGGGCGTTGCCGTCCTCCCGCTGTCATCCCCAGCCTCCCACAGGCCGGACGAAGCACACGCGTGGGACTGTGGAGAACCGGCCACTGGTCCACCGACGGTCCCCGTGCTCATCCCGGGGTCATCCACCGTCGAGGACCGCCTGGCGGAGGTGGGTGACCTGGTCGAAGACGGCCCGCTTCTCCTTCATCTGGCGGGTGATCTTCTGCACGGCGTGGAGCACGGTGGTGTGGTCGCGGCCGCCGAACTGCTCGCCGATGGAGGGGTAGGACAGCTCGGTGAGCTCTCGCATCACGTACATGGCGATCTGGCGGGCGTCGACCAGGGGGCGCTTGCGGGCCGGGCCGCACAGGTCTTCGAGGGAGAAGTCGAATAGCTTGGAGGCGGCTTCCAGGACGATCGCCGGGGTGATGCGGCGGCCCTCGCCGGCCGAGAGGATGTCGTAGAGGATGCGCTCGGCCACCTGGAGGGTGATGGGCGTGCCCTCGAGGCTCGCCCAGGCGATGACCCGGGTGAGGGCGCCCTCGAGCTCGCGGATGTTGTCCTTGACGTTGGTGGCGATCAGCTCGAGGACCTCGCGGGGCAGCTCGACCGTCTCGCCCTCGGACTTCTTGCGCAGGATGGCCAGGCGGGTCTCGAGGTCGGGGGGCTGGACGTCGGTGACCAGGCCTGACACGAAGCGGCTGCGGAGGCGGTCCTCGAGGGTGGGGATGGCCCGGGGGTGGGTGTCGCTCGTGAGCACGATCTGGCTGTTCGCCTGGAAGAGCTCGTTGAAGGTGTGGAAGAACTCCTCCTGGGTCCCCTCCTTGCCGGCCAGGAACTGCACGTCGTCGATCAGGAGCACGTCGACCTGGCGGTAGCGCCGGCGGAAGTCGTCGCCGGTGCTGGTGCGGATCATGTTGATGTACTCGTTCAGGAACTTCTCGGTGGAGACGTACTTGACGTGTCGGCCCGGAAACTGGGCCAGGACGTAGTTGCCGATGGCGTGGAGGAGGTGGGTCTTGCCGAGGCCGCTGGCGCCGTAGACGAACAGCGGGTTGTAGCTCTGGGCCGGCGACTCGGCGGCGGCGCGAGCGGCGGCGTAGGCGAAGCGGTTGGCTTCGCCGATGACGAACGCCTCGAAGGTGAAGTCGGGGTTCAACGCCGAGTTGCCGTTGCGGGCGCTGACCGGCCCGGCGTCGATGGCGGCGGAGTTGCGGCGCAGCTCGGAGGCGTCAGGGCTCGCCGCCGGCCGGGCCTCGGGCTCTGCCTCCTCGTCGGCGGCGGAGGCGGGGACCTGGACGACCTCGAGGCGCAGGGTGTAGCCGGTGCCGCCGGCGTCGTCGAGTGCGTCACGCACCAGGGACAGGAAGCGCTTCTCGATCCGCTCCCGCACCAGCAGGTTCGGGACGCCGAGCACCAGCTCGCCGGCCTCGCTCGAGCTCACCCGCACCTCCTCGAAGGTGGTCTGCCAAACGGCCTCGGTGAGCTGCTCCCTGATCGTCGCCGTGCAGGCCTGCCACAACAGTCGGTGTGCGTCGGTCACTGGCGCCGTTGCCCTCCCCCGCCCTCGTCCGTCCACACCCTGTCCACACCCTGTGGATGACCGGGGGAAGACGGTGCACCCACGCCCCTGGCGGCCGACGACGGCCCCCCGGGGATCCCGGCACGCTAGCACCGGGACCGGCACGCCCGGCCCGCTGGCCGTGGCCGGAACGGTCCGGTAACCTCGTGCCGGGCGTCCCCGGCGCGCCCGCAGGTGCGCGCCAGTTCGCAGCATCCCGGGCCACGCACCGTGGCGGCGTCGAGTCATCGCAACCACCAGGAGTGGCAATGTCCAAGCGCACCTTTCAGCCCAACACCCGGCGCCGAGCCAAGGTCCACGGCTTCCGCAAGCGCATGAGCACGGCTGGCGGGCGCGCCGTTATCCGCGCCCGCCGCCTGAAGGGCCGCACGCGGCTGTCGGCTTGACGCCAGAGCCTTGAGAGCCGGACAGCTCCGTTGCTCTGGAGGGTGCGCGGTCCCGGCGCTTTCTCGGCGCTGGCTCGCCCACGTGAGCATGGCGGCACCCGCCGCCGAAGCGGCCCCGTGACCGTGGCCTTCGTGCCGGCCGTCGCCGTGCCTGTCCCGGGCGGGGCGATGCCAACCCAGCCCTGCGTGGCGTTCGCCATCAGCCGCAAGGTCGGCCCGGCCGTGGTTCGCAACCGCCTGCGCCGGCGCCTGCGCGACGAGCTCGACGGCCTGGCCCGGGCCCAGCGCCTGCCGACCGGCGCCTACCTGGTGGCACTGACCCCAGCGGCGGCCACCCTCGACGGACCGGCCTTGCGGGGCCACCTGCGCGACGCCCTGGGCGTGGCGGCATGAGCGCATCTTCGTCGGCCCTGGTGGGCCTGGTGCGGCTGTACCAGGCGGCTCGTGCCGGGCGCCGCTCGCCGTGTCGGTACGACCCCAGCTGCTCGGCCTACGCCGCAACCGCCCTCGAGCGCTTCGGCGCCGGGCGGGGCACCTGGCTGGCGGCCCGTCGCCTGGCCCGCTGCCACCCCTTCGGCCGCTTCGGGCCCGACCCCGTCCCCGACGCTCACCCCCCCGCCCTCCAAACCCCGCGGCCGACCCGGCCGCACAGCTGAGGAGCCCTCCGTTGCTCGCCAACGTCCTCGACCCCCTCTACCAGCTGATGGCGGCGATCATGGCCGCCATCTACAGCGTGGTCCCCAACTACGCCGTCGCCATCTTCGGGCTGACCTGCATCGTGCTGGCCATCCTCACCCCCCTCACCCTGAAGGGGCTGCGGTCGACCATCAAGATCCAGAAGCTGATGCCGGAGCAGAAGCGCCTCCAGGCCCAGTTCAAGGATGACCGCCAGGCCCTCAACGAGGCCATCATGGCGATGTACAAGGAGAACAAGGTCAGCCCGGTGGGGGGCTGCCTGCCGTTCATCGTCCAGAGCCCGTTCTTCATCGCCCTGTTCGGGGTGCTGCAGGGCATGAGTCGGGTGAAGTACTGGAAGCCCACCGGTCAGCCCTTCCTGGAGATGCAGGCCACCGGCAAGGTCGACGGGAAGATCCCCGAGGGCGCCATCTCGGTCGGGCTGCCCAACCACCTGCCCAAGGGCAGCTCGCTGTACAACAGCCTGTTCGGGGCCGTCGATCCCCCGGCGGGGTCGGGCCTGCCGGCACTGAAGCATGCGCCGGGTGAGGTGAAGGCCTTCGGCTTCGACCTGGCCCGCTCGGCCAACGAGATGGTGTCGAAGGGCTTCGTCGCCTTCCTGCCCTACCTGGTGCTGATCGTGCTGATGATCGGCCTCCAGGTGTTCGCCCAGCGGCAGGTGAACCGGCGCAACCCGGCGGCGGCGGCGGCCAACCCCCAGATGCAGACGATCACCAAGGTCATGCCGTTCCTCTTCGGCATCTGGGGCTGGGCCTTCCAGGCCGGCCTGACGCTGTACTGGACCACCAGCAGCGCCCTTCGCATCGTCCAGCAGTGGGCGCTGTACCGCTTCGACCCCACCCTGGCCGAGTCGGTCAAGGACAAGCAGGTGGCCCTGGCCAAGGAGGCGGCCTCGGGGAAGAAGCCGGCCACGACGACCAAGCCGAAGCCCAAGCCGGCGGCTGGAGGCCTCCTGGCCCGGGGCAAGGCCGGAGCGGACAAGCTCGCCGGCCACAAGGACGCCGCCGGGAAGGGTGGGCGCAAGCCGGCGCCGTCGCCCACGCCGACGCCCAAGTCGGTGCCCAAGCGGGGCCCGGCCACCAAGCCGGTCGTCGACGGGCCGGTCAAGGGCACCTCGAACGGCAGCTCGAACGGCAGCTCGAACGGGAGCGGCGGCGGCCGTCCGAACCCTGGGCGACAACAACCGAAGAAGCGTAGGAAGGGTCGCTGATGGAGTGGGTCGAGGTCACGGGCAGGACGGTGGAAGAGGCGCGCGAGCAGGCGCTCGACCTCCTCGGGGTGGCGGAGGAGGACACCGAGGTCGAGGTCCTGGCTGAGCCCAAGATGGGGCTGTTCGGTCGCCTGCGGGATGAGGCGAGGGTTCGGGCCCGCCTCCTGCCCGCCGTGCCCCGCTCCAAGGACGACAGTGCCCGGCGGCGCCGGGGCGGGCGGCGCCCAGCCGGAGCGGGAGATGCAGCGCCCGAGCAGCCCGAGGGGGCTGGGGCGGTGAAGGGGGGACCAGAGCCGTCGGGTGGCGCGGGAGATCGTGCGCCGGCAGGGCCAGATGATGGCGGTCGGCCGCCAGCCGGCCGGTCAGCGAGAGCAGGTCGGGCCACCGTGGCCGGGGCCGTCGACGAGCAGAGGAACGACGCGAACGTGGAGAGCACGACGACCGATGACCCGAGAACCGACGACCGGCCCGAGGTGCCGGTGACCGAGCAGGCCGAGGTGGCCAAGCGCTTCGTCGAGGGCCTGCTGGAGACGATGGGCATCGAAGGGTCCTCCACCGTCATCGTCGAGATCGACGAGGACACGGCCGAGGTCCAGGTGACGGGGAACGACCTTGGCCTGCTGATCGGCCCGAAGGGGGCCACGCTCCTGGCCCTCCAGGACCTGGCCCGCACCGTCGTCCAGCGCAAGACAGGCGCCCGCACGGGCCGGCTTCTGCTGGACGTGGCCGGCTACCGGGCCAAGCGCAAGGAGGCGCTGTCACGCTTCACCGAGAAGGTGGCCCAGCAGGTGATGGACAGCGGGGAGCCAGCGGCCCTCGAGCCGATGAGCTCGGCCGACCGCAAGATCGTCCACGACACGGCCAACGCCATCGAGGGCGTCACCACCTCCTCCGAGGGCGAGGACCCTCGCCGTCGCGTCGTGGTCCACCCGGCTTGACGGACCTGGGCCCGGTGTGAGCGCCACACTCACCGCCGTCCTTGAGCGGAGTGTGGCCTGTGGGTTCCTCGGGCCCAGTGCTCTCGAGGCGCAGGTGGAGCATGCCCGGGGTTTCGCCGTCGCCGTGCCCCGGGCGCTGACGTCGGACGATCTGTCCTGTGACCTGGGCAGCGGGGGCGGGATCCCCGGCCTGGTGTTGGCGGTCGAGGTGTGGCCGGCGAGCCGTTGGATCCTGCTCGAGGGGATGGCCAAGCGCTGCGAGCTGCTGGAGCAGGCGGTGGCGGATCTCGGCATCGGAGATCGCGTCACGGTGGTCCACGGCCGGGTGGAGCACGTCGGCCGGCCCGACGGGCAGTTGCGGGGCCGGTGCACCCTGGTCACCGCCCGCAGCTTCGGCCCTCCCCGGGCCACCGCCGAAGCGGCCGCGCCCCTTCTCGAGGTCGGCGGAACCCTGCTGGTCTCCGAGCCGCCAGACAGCCGGGGCGAGCGGTGGCCGCAGGAAGGTCTTGCCGCCCTCGGGCTCGTGCCGAGCGGCGTGGTGCGGACAGAGCACGCCGGCTACATGGTGCTCCGTCAGGACCAGCCCTGCCCGCCGGTGTATCCCCGTTCGTGGAAGCGCCAGTCGCGCCAGCCGCTGTTTTAGGTGTGCCGCCCCGGCCGGTGGGGCAGATCGGGGGCCCTGGTTCCACGTGGAACACCGAGGCGAAGCGAGGGTCCTTGCTTGTGACCCGCGAAGTTGGGACGATGTGGGGAGATGGAGACGCCCGCAGACGACCTCGCTGCTCGTGGACGGTCCATCTTTGACCAGCTGCGGGTCGTCGACGAGCGCGGGACCTCACCAGACAGATCGGTGCCCGAGGATCCCACCGGCCTGACCGCCCCGGCGGCGGCGGAAGGCGGCGGGGAGCCGGTGCGCTATGAGGATTCGGTGGTCGAGGCGGGCGATGGCGCCGAGCCGGTCCGTGACGACGGCTCGACGGGAGATGGCGGGAGGCCGCCCAGCGACGAAGGATCAGGAAAGCCGGGGGGTGAACCCTCGTCCCGTGCCGATGGCGGACAGCCGCAGAGCGACCTGGGGGCGGCGCCGGCTGCGGGAGACAGCAGAGGGCCGGTGCACGACGAAGGGTCGATGGGCGCAGCGGGCGATGGCTGGGAGCTGGCGGGTGACCGGGGGCCTGGGGTCGAGGCGGGCGATGGCCGGGAGCCGGGGGAGAACCGGGCTTCCGCTGCTGCCACGAGCGACGTCCCGCACCGCCACCACGCCACCGCCGAGGCCGAGCAGACATGGACGCGGGGCGTTGGGCCGGCGGGCGACGCAGGGTCGGGTGCTGGCCCAGACGGGGACGTGCCGCAGGAGGACGTGACTGCGGGCGGACCCGAAGCTCACCGATGGCAGCCCACCTCATCGCCTCCGAGCACCGAGGCCGACGCCATGGTCGGCCAGGGAACGACGAGCCCGGATCCGCTGGACGCCGCCATGACCGTCCGTGCCACCCAGCGGGCCGGCGTCGACCCGGCCGAGGTCGGCGACGGAGACGCCGACCACAGCAATGCGATGCTCGTGGCCGCGTCGGGGTTCGATGGGGCGCCCCGCCACTCGTCTGGCTCGGGTCACGATGACCGGCTCCCGAATCAGCTGACAGAGATCGACCGGGAGGAACAGGAGGGTCGGGTGGCGGACGGCACCACCGAGCGGAGGACATCGTTGGACGGGCGACCAACCGAGCAACCCCCGGGCAGTGACGGTTCCGACGACGGGCCGCCCACCGAGGTCACGCGGGCGATGGCCGGTGGCCCAGAAGCGGCCGACGCAGAGGAGGCCCGGATGGATGACGGATCGAGGGACAGCCACCCGCCGGTTGACGAGCTGATGAACGACTTCGCCACCGGTGGCGGTGACGCCCTGCACTCGCACGACATGGGTTCCCTGGCGCCGTCGGACCCCGGACGGTCTCCTGTTCTGGATCGTCCGCTGTTCCACGTGGAACCCGAAACCCCAGCACCGCTGGATGAGCGGGGCCTGGCAGCCGGCGCGGCGACGGCCAGCGCTGCATCCCCCGCCGAGGAATCCAACCCCGACGCCACCTCGGAGTTTCACGTGGAACCCGCCGCCGAAGGCGACCGGCACGATGATGCAGGCATCCCGACCCCAGCGCAAACGTCTCCCCCGGCTGCGGTGCAGGCCCCGGCTCCCGCGCCGACCGCCGCCGCCGCCCCGCCCCCCCGCCCTCGACGAGCGCTGCCCCGGATCCTGGCCGTCGCCAACCAGAAGGGTGGCGTGGGCAAGACCACCACCGCAGTCAACCTTGGGGCCGCCTTGGCCGAGCTGGGCTACCGCACCCTGGTGGTCGACCTCGATCCCCAGGGCAACGCCACGACCGGGCTCGGCATCAACGCACGCTCGCTGCAGACCTCGGTCTACGACGTGCTCATGCGGGAGCTCCCGATCGAGGACGCCCTGGAGCCCACCAGTGTGCGCAACCTGTTCGTGGTGCCGGCCACCATCGACCTGGCCGGCGCCGAGATCGAGCTCGTTCCCGCCTTTTCCCGGGAGCTGCGGCTGAAGCGGGCCCTTGACGGGGTGGCCGACGACTTCGACTTCACGCTCATCGACTGCCCCCCCTCCCTCGGCCTGCTCACGGTGAACGCTCTGGCCGCCGCCGGCGAGGTCGTGGTTCCCGTGCAGTGCGAGTACTACGCCCTCGAAGGGCTGTCCGCCCTGCTGCGCAACGTCCAGCTGGTGCAGAACAATCTGAACAAGGCGCTGGAGGTATCGACGATCATCCTCACCATGTACGACGGCCGCACCAAGTTGGCCGAGCAGGTGGCCAAGGAGGTGCGGACCCACTTCGGCAATGTCGTCTGCCGCAACCTGGTACCCCGCACCGTCCGACTCTCCGAGGCCCCCAGCTACGGGCAGCCCATCATCGTGTTCGATCCGACCTCCCGAGGCGCCATCGCCTACCGGGAGCTGGCCAAGGAGGTCTCAGGTGGCTCGCCGCAGCGGATTGGGTAAGGGTCTGGGAGCGCTCATCCCGACCGAGACCGACGGTCAGACGCCGACGGGTGAAGTCGGCGCCAGCGACCTGCGCGAGGTCGCCATCACCGCCGTGCGGCCGAACCGGTTCCAGCCCCGTCAGGCCTTCGACGAGGAGGCGCTCGGCGCGCTGGCCGCCTCCATCGCCGAGGTCGGGGTGCTCCAGCCGATCCTGGTCCGCCCCATCGGTGACGAGGACGGCCACCCGGTCTACGAGCTGATCGCCGGCGAGCGGCGGTGGCGGGCGGCGAAGCGGGTCGGGCTCACCACCTTGTCGGCCATCGTCCGCGATGTCTCCGACCTGGCCAGCATGGAGCAGGCCGTGGTGGAGAACCTCCACCGGCGCGACCTCAACCCTCTGGAGGAGGCCGCCGCCTACCAGCAGCTGCTCGGGGACTTCGGTCTCACGCACGAGCAGCTGGCCAAGCGGGTGGGCAAGAGCCGCACCAGCGTCACCAACCTGCTGCGCCTGTTCCAGCTGCCGCCACCGGTGCAGAAGCTGGTCCGCGACGGGCGGCTGGCCGAGGGCCACGCCCGGGCCCTGCTCGGCCTGACCGACCGGGCCCAGATCGAGGCGCTCGCCGCCCGGGTGGCGACCGAGGGCCTGTCGGTCCGGGCCACCGAGGATCTGGTGCGCACTGCATCGACGTCCAAGGCCACGCCGCCGACCCGCCCGGCCCCGCCCGGCGCCGGAGCCGCCCCGACGCCCGGCCGTACCAAGGAACCGGGCCTGCTCGAGCTCGAGCAACTCCTCGGCGACCTTCTCAGCACCCGCGTGATGGTCGAGCTGGGACCGGCCAAGGGCCGGATGGTCATCGAGTTCGCCGACCTCGATGATCTGGAACGGATCTACCGAGCCATGACCGGGGGATGAGGTCGAGGCCGCCGACCCCCAACGTTCTCCACAGGGTGGGGAGAAGGCGGTGGAGAATCCGCCCCAAACTGTGTGACGGATGTCATACGAGGAGCCGGCGAGAAGGCTACAGGTGGCGGTCGATCTCCTCGTCCAGCGCAGCCCGGCCCCGGGCACCCACGATCCGAGCAACAGGCTCGCCATCCTTGAACAGGATGAGGGTGGGGATGCTCTGGACGTCGAACCGGGTGGTGATCTCCAAGTTGTCGTCGATGTTGAGCTTGGCCACCTTCAGGGTGTCGCCACGGTTGACGGCGATCTCCTCCAGGACCGGGGCGATCATCTTGCACGGCCCGCACCACTCGGCCCAGAAGTCGACGAGGACGGGCTGAGAGGCGCCCTTCACCTCCTCGTCAAAGGTGGCATCGGTGATGGTGATCGTGTGTGCACCCATGTGCGCCTCCTCGGCGGTTTCGTAGCGTCCTGTCCCAACCCCTGCGCCTCCAAGCGCATTCCGCAATATCCCCACCCGTGGTACCCCGCGTGGTGGGCGGAGCCGGCTACCAGTTGCTGGGGGTGCGGGGGGTGGGCTCCTCGTCGGCCGAGGCCTCGAGGAAGCGCTCGGCGTCGAGCGCCGCCATGCAGCCCGAGCCGGCTGCGGTGACCGCCTGGCGGTAGATGTGGTCCTGGACGTCGCCGCAGGCGAACACGCCGTCGACGTTGGTGCGGCTGGAGCCAGGCTGGGTGATGAGGTAGCCGGCGTCGTCCATGTCCAGCTGACCCTTGAACAGCTCGGAGTTGGGGGCGTGCCCGATGGCCACGAACAGGCCCTCGACGGGGAGGTCGTCGACCTCGTCGGTCTGCACGTGGCGCAGACGAAGCCCGCTGATCATGTCGTCGCCCAGCACCTCGTCGACCACGGTGTTGAGGCGGAAGTCGACCTTCGGGTTGCGCTCGGCCCGGTCGACCATGATCCTGCTGGCCCGGAACTCCTCCCGGCGGTGGACCACGGTGACCTTGGTGGCGAACTTGGTGAGGAAGTTCGCCTCCTCCATGGCCGAGTCGCCTCCGCCTACCACGGCGATCTCCCGGCCCTTGTAGAAGAAGCCGTCGCAGGTGGCGCAGGTGGAGACGCCGCCGCCCTGGGCGAACAGGCGCTGCTCGGAGGGCAGGTTCAGCATGATGGCCCGGGCCCCGGTCGAGATCAGCACCGTCTTGGCCAGATACGTCGGCTCCGCCGCCTCAGGGTCACCCACCCAGACCCCGAAGGGACGGCGGGACAGGTCGACCTTGGAGGCCCGCTTGGTCACGATCTCGGCCCCGAACCGGGCGGCCTGGGCCCGCATGGCTGCCATCAGCTCCGGACCCATGATGCCCTCGGTGAAGCCCGGGTAGTTCTCGACCTCGGTGGTGAGCATCAGCTGGCCACCCGGGCCGTCGGTGTTGCTCGTCTGCTCGCCCTCGAGCACCAGCGGCTCGAAGTTGGCCCGAGCGGTGTACACCGCGGCGGTGAGGCCGGCCGGGCCCGACCCGATGATGACGACCTCGCGCTTTTGCGGCATCGTTGGTTCCAGCTCCTTGACTAGGTCGGGACTGCGGAGAACGTCAGTCCTGAGGCTGCGGCTTGGTGCCCTTGTTGATGAACGTCAGGCCGAGACCGATGAGCACAACACCCAGGGCGATGTCGATCATCCAGACGCTCCGCCCCTCGCGTCCGCTGATGCCCGGGATCCGACCCGTGACCTCATAGGCGAGGCGCAGGGCCCCCACGAGGATGAGGACGAGCAGCGCCGTGCCCGCGGTGACGATGAGCAGTCCCCAGATGATCGCCCGGCCCACCTTCTCGATCGGGGTGGTGGTCTTGGCCCGCACGCCGTCGACGGTGGAGACGATCTTGTTGGTGACCGTGCCCACCCATCCCTCGGGCAGCAGGACGGGCGTACCGCCCGCACCCGCAGGAGCCGCCGGGGGCGGCGGGGGCGGCGGGGGCGGCGGGGGCGGCGGGGGCGGCGGGGGCGGCGGGGGCCGGTCGAACGGTGACGCCACGGCCCGAACACTAGTCTTTGGTCCTCGTGCGGCAGGTCGTGGCGGTCCTGGCTGGCGCCGTCCTGGCTTTCGTCGGAGCCGTGGTGCTCGGCGAGTACGACCTGCGCGGCGTGACCGTCCTCGTCGGCTTCCCGCTCTACGGTGTGGCCGTGGCCGAGCTCACCGTCGCCATAGGCCGGCGACTGTCCCTGGCCGCCCTGGCCGCCCTGGCTGCGGTCGTCGCCGCCGGCCTGAGCTGGGCGCTGTGGATCTCCTTCGGCCACTTCCGCAACGGGATCGAGCCCCCCGCCCTCTCGTGGGTCATGGCCGCCGCCGCCGCCGCCGCCGCCGTCACCTGGGCCCGCTCAGGCCGCCACCGAGGCCCCGTCCCCCCTCAGGAGGTCTGATGAGAGCGCCACGATCACCAACCCTGCGGGTGGCGTCGTGACCGTCCTGGTGACTGGCGGGGCTGGGTACATCGGGGCGCACACCACCCGGGCGCTGGTGGCCAAGGGGCATGAGGTGGTGGTCCTCGACTCGCTCGAGCTCGGGCGGCGGTCGATGGTCGGTGACCTACCCCTCGTCGTCGGCGACATCGCCGACGAGGGGCTCGTGGCCGCTGTCGTGAGCGAGCACGGTGTCGACAGCTGCATCCACTTCGCCGCCTACAAGGCCGCCGGCGAGTCGATGGAGCAGCCCGGCCGCTACTTCGCCAACAACGTCGCCGGGACCAACGCCCTCCTCGGTGCTCTGCAGCGCAGCGGCGTCAACGCTGTGGTGTTCTCCAGCAGCTGCGCCGTCTACGGCACCCCCGAGCACCTTCCGGTCAGCGAGGCCACCCCCGTCCACCCCGAGAGCCCCTACGGCGAGTCGAAGCTGCTCGTCGAGCGGATGCTGGCCTGGTACGACACCTGCCTCGGCATGCGCTCGATGCGGCTGCGCTACTTCAACGCCGCCGGCGCCGCCGCCGACGGCACCATCGGCGAGGACTGGGCCATCACCCTCAACCTCGTCCCGCTGGCCATGAAGGCCCTCCTCGGCGCCCGCCCCCCGCTCCAGGTCTTCGGCACCGACTACCCCACCCGCGATGGCACCGCCATCCGCGACTACATCCACGTCGACGACCTGGCCGACGCCCACGTGCGCGCCGTCGAGCACCTCCTCGCCGGCCGCCCCAGCGCCACCCTCAACCTGGGCACCGGCACCGGCTCGACCGTCCGCGAGGTCCTCCAAGCTGCGGAGAAGGCCGCCGGCCGCCCCGTCCCCGCCGACGACGTCCCCCGCCGAGCCGGCGACCCCACTGCCATCTGGGCCGACGCCACCCTCGCCGCCGACCTCCTCGGCTGGAAGGCCACCCGCGACCTCGACGACATCGTCACCTCCGCCTGGGCCTGGCACGCGCGGTAACACACCCCGTGAGTACCCCACTTGGCTGGGCTTGGTGGCAGGGTCCGGCGCGGTAACACACCCCGCCAGCCGCTGCACTTACAACCCGCCTTCCCTCCTGCGGTGCTCGGCCTCGCTGCGCTCGGCGCTGCGCTCCTCGTCAGTCCAGGCGGGTGACGTGCAGCGTCCCGGCGGGGCCCGTCACATCTCCGCCCCGTGAGTACCCCACTTGGCTGGGCTTGGTGGCAGGGTCAGGGCTGCCCCCGCGAGAACCTCACCACGAGGACGTCACCGGCGGTGGGCGCCGACCTTCGACCGCGTGGGCTGATGGCGGGGCGGGGGGAACGGGGGCCACTTCGGTATGGTGAGTGGTATGGCGACCAGGAAGGTGACGGTCACGATCGATGAGGTGGTGCTCGAGCGGATCCGCGCCCTGGTTGCCACCGGCTCGGCCCCGAGCGTGGCCGGGTTCGTGCAGCACGCCGTGGCCGTGGCCCTCGACGATGTCTCCGGCTGGGGTGCCCTGCTGGCCGAGGCGCTGCGGGAGACCGGCGGTCCCCTCTCCGACCAGGAGCGGGCCTGGGCCGACGACGTCCTGCTCGGACAGCACGCCTCACGCTCGGTCGCCTGATGGCCGGCGTCACCCTCGACGCCGGCGGTCTCATCGCCCTTGACCGGGACGACCGCCGCGTGGTTGTGCTGCTGGCCCGGGCCGCCGAGACCCGGGCCGTCGTCACCGTCCCGGCCACCGCGCTCGCCCAGGCCATCCGACGCCCGGAGCGGCAGGTGCGCCTGGCCCGGCTGCTGCGCCAGCCGACCACCGAGGTCGTTCCCCTCGACCGGGTCGACGCCACGGGCGTGGGCCGGCTCCTGGCCGCCACCGACACCGCCGATGTGGCCGATGCCCACGTCGTCCTGTGCGCCCGCCGCCGCGGCCACCGCGTCGTCACCTCCGATCCCGACGACCTGCGCCGGCTCGATGGAGCCCTTGACCTGATCGTCCTCTGAGATCCCCCGGCGAGCCACGCTCGATCGACCCGGCGGACCGCCGATGCTCGGCGCTGGGCCCTCGCAGGGCGCCTCAGTCCGTGCGGACCAGGCGCGAGGCCATGCGGTCCGAGAGCTTGGCGGCCAGCGGGCCGGCGATGGCGGTGATGAGCACGTAGGCGGCGGCCAGCGCGCCCAGCTCGGCGCCGTCGGCCGTGGCCGCCCCGAGGGCGGCGATGACCACGGAGAACTCGCCTCGGGCGATCAGCACGGTGCCCGCCCGCAGCCGCCCGGGGGTGCCGGCTGCCGCCGAGCGGGCGGCGACCCATCCCGAGAGGAGCTTGCCGAGGATCCCCAGCACGGCCAGGAGGCCGGCCGGCACCAGAACCCCGACGAGGTCGCTCGGATCCACCGAGAAGGAGAAGAAGAGGAAGAAGGTGGCGGCGAACAGGTCGCGCAGCGGGCCGACCACGGCCGCCGCCCGGGCCTGGACCGATCCGGACAGGGCCAGGCCGACGAGGAAGGCGCCGATGGCCGCCGACACCTGGACCTCCTGGGCCAGGCCGCCGACGAGGAGCGTCAGGCCGAAGACGGCGAGCAGCAGAGCCTCGTCCGAGGCCGGGGCGAGGAGCCCACTCAGGTGGTCGCCCCACCGCAGGGCGACGGCCAGGATCACGCTCACCGCGGCCAGGGCGATGGCGACGGTGACGGTGGTGTCGGCCGCGCCGCGGCCGACGATGAGGGCGCCGACGACGGGGAGGTACACGGCCATGGCCAGATCCTCGATGACCAGCAGGTTGAGGACGGCGGGCGTCTCCCGGTTGCCGAGGCGGTCGAGGTCGGTGAGGACCTTGGACACCACCCCGGAGGAGCTGACCCAGCAGACGCCGCCGAGCAGCAGCGCGACGGCGGGAGCCCACCCGAGGACGAGGCCGACCACCAGGCCCGGGGTGAAGTTGGCCACGGCATCGATGACGCCTGGTCCGGCCCCGGTGCGCAGCCCGTGACGCAGCTCGTCCCCGCTGTACTCGAGCCCGAGGGTGAGCAGCAGGAGCAGCACGCCGATCTCCCCGGCCAGCTGGATGAAGTCGGCGCTGACGTCGAGGGGCACCAGACCGCCTTCACCGACGGCGAGCCCGGCCAGCAGGTAGAGGGGGATGGCGGTGATGCCGAGCCGTCCGGCGAGCCGGGCCAGCACCGACAGGACGAGGGCGATCGCGCCGATCTCGATGAAGACGACGGCGGTTTCACCGCTGGCTGCTGCGACCAGGGGGATCACGCCTCCAGGAGGACCCGCAGCTGGCGGAGGCCGTCGGGGGTGCCGATGGCCACGACGAGGTCTTCGGCCGCCATCGCCACCTCCGGACCGGGAGCCGGCACGGTCTCCCCGGCCCGCACCAGGGCCACCACCGAGGTACCGGTGCGGGTGCGCAGACGGCCCGCCCCGATCGTCGTGCCGACCGGAGCAGACCCGGGCCGGAGGCGGATCCAGTCGATGGCCACGCCCTCCAGCCGCTGCACGGCCGAGACGGCCTCGCCCACCGGGCTGGCGCCCAGCAGCTCGGACAGGGTGCGGGTGTCGTCCGGGCTGAGGTGCAGCACCGTGGAGCAGGCGTCGGGGTCATCCTTGCTGAACACCGCGAGCTCGCGACGACCGGTGCGGTGCGACAGCACCGACACCCGCTCGCCTGACGCGGTGGTGAACTCGTGCCGCACGCCGATCCCGGCGAGCTGGGTCTCGGTGACCTCGGTCATGGTGTGGGAGACGCTCCTTCTAGTCGGAGGCGGTCGATGACCGCGTCGGGTACCTCGATCGACCACCCAGCCTGCTGCAGATCGCGACGCAGGACGAGCAGCTCGCCGCCGACTCGACCCTGCGCCGTGAAGCGGAGGACCCAGATCGGCCCCTGGAGGGCCGGCCGAGGCTCAGAAGGGGGTGCGCTCCAGAAGGGCGCAGTCGCTGCGGGCCAGCACCAGGAGCAGGCGGGGCGGGTCGCCGACCCGGTCGTAGGCGATGGCCAACGCCGGGACGCCCTGGAAGGTGCCTTCGGCCTGGTACAGGGTGCCGAGGACCTCGTTGGTCATCGTGGCGGCGACGGCGTCCAGGCAGCGCTGGAGGTCACTGGTGGGCGGCAGGGCGTCGGCCGGCCCCGGCACCGGGGGGTTGTCGAGGGCGGCGGCGGCCCGCAGGGCGATGGCCTCGACGGCGGTCTCGTTGCCGAAGCTCCCCCCGTCGAGCAGCATCGACGGCATCACATCCGTCCTCGCCATCGCCGCCCCACCTTCGGCGACGCCGGGAGGTGCTGCCGCCACGCTCGTCGGCCCGGCGGCGACGTCGTTCGTCGAGGTCCCCGAGTCGCCGGCCTTGCCCAACAGGTCGACGGTCAGCACGGCGATGCCGACCAGCAGCACCAGGGCCGCAGCCACCGCTCCCAGCCGGGGCAGCCACCGGACCGAGGTCGGCGACCCACGCCGCGGTGTCAGGGCGTGCACGTTGCCACGGCCCTCATCCGCCGCTTCCCGACCGTCCCCGTCCTCGTCGTTGCCAGGGCTGGCTGACCCCGGGGCATCCCCGTCGGAGGCCAGGTCAGGAACCGCCGTGTTCGCCAGGCCACTCGGCCTGGGGCCGTGAGCCGCCTGATCGGGGTCCGGGCCGTCGCCTCCCGTCGCCTGGCCGGTTCCGGCGGCGTCAAAGGCAGCGAGGGCGGCGGCCAGGGTGCTGGCGGCGGCGGCCGGGTCCTGCGTCGGCCCCGGCCGGCCGACGGCCTCCGACACCGCCTGCAGTGCGGCCAGCCGGGCGGCGCCGCCGGGCGAGGCGGCCACCAGGGCGGCCTCCTCCGGGGTGGCGACCCCGTCCACCAGCGCGCTGGCAGCGGCGTCGAGCACGTCGTCGTCGGGGACGGGGAGGGGGGGTTCGAGCGAGGTCACGGTCGGGAGGTAGGACGTCGGCGGGCATCGTCGGAGTTCCCGGCGCTCAGGAGTGGGGCCAGGGCCGACCGGCCCCGGCTGATGCGCGAGCGCACCGTACCGGTCGGCACCCCGAGGATCTCAGCGATCTCGGCGTAGTCCAACCCGCACAGGTCCCGCAGCACCACCGCGGCCCGGAAGTCCGGTGGCAGGCGCCGCAGGGCGGCGTCGACGTCGGCGGCGAGGGCCGCCGACTCCGGTCCGACGGTGGTGGCGACCGGCTCGAAGCCTCCGCCCCCCGCACCCGGCCCGGACAGGTCGGCGTCACCGGGGAGGCCCGGATCGGCCCGCCGCCGACGCCGCCGCAGCTCGTCGAGGCTGGCGTTGACGGCGATCCGGTACGCCCACGTGCCGAACCGGCTTCGGCCGTCGAACGACGGAAGGGCCCGCACGATGGCGATCAGCGCGTTCTGGGCTGCGTCGTCCGCATCGGCGTCCGAGCCGGTCAGCCGCCGGCACACCGCCCACAGCCGGGGCTGGTGGCGGCGCAGCAGATCGTCCAGCGCCCGCCGGTCCCCGGCCCGAGCTGCGGCCAGCGACACCTCGTCCGGGTCGGCCGACCGCTGCTCGCCGGTCACGCTCATGGCGCGGCGAGCTCGATCTCGCTCGCAACCACCTGGCCGGTGCGGCCCGGGTCGGTGAACCACAGCAGGACGGCGCCGCCGCTCTTGCCGTCGAGGTCGACCTCGAGATCGCCCTCGATCCCGGCCGCCCGGGCCGCCGGCTCACCCCAGTCGCTCAGCGTCGAGGCCGGGCCGGAGGCGACGTAGACCTGGGCCGACCAGGCCGAGCTGGGGCTGCGCACCCGCATGGCGCCGATCTTGACCGGTTTCTGCAGGGCGAGCACGATGCCCACGCCCTTCTTGAGGTTGCCGAAGACCGGGGGCTGACGGTACCGGTCACTCGACCAGGTGGTGGCCGGGTCGCCGTCGGTGAGCCGGCCCAGCTGGTCGTCGTTCTCCCGGCCGTCGCCGGGGGCGGGGTCGAAGGAGCGGACACCGGCGATCGCCGGTGCGCCTGCGGCCACCGTGCCCCGCCGGCCGTCGCTCGAGGTCGGTGGCGGCGACGTCGATCCGGGCAGGACCACCACGGCCAGGGCGGTGGCCAGGGCGGCCACCACCAGCGCGCCCACCACCACCAGCGGTGTGCGGGACCGGGTCGGGCGGCGCACCATTTTGGTGCCTGCTCGGGCGGGTGCCGCCGGTCCGGGAGCTGCGGCGGGGAAGGCGGCGGTGGCCGGGGCGGGGCCGGGCCGGGCTGCGACCGGGAACGCCGTGGTCACCGCAGGACGCTCCACCGCACCCACGGCCGGTCCCGCCGCCCCGCCCAGCAGGTCGATGGCCGGCACCGCAGCCGTCGGCGGGCCGACCGGCGGGGCGCTCAGGGCCCGCAGCTGCTCGCCCAGCAGGCGGGCCGAGGCCGGCCGACCGGCCAGGTCCTTGGCCAGGCAGGTCAGCACGAGCGCCTCCAGCGCCGGCGACACGACCACGCCCAGCGCCCGCAGCGCCGGCGGCTCCTCGGTGAGGTGGGCCAGGGCGATGGCGAGGTCGGTGTCGCGCACAAAGGGCGGTGCGCCGGCCAGCATCTCGTGGAGCACGCAGCCCAGGGCGTACAGGTCGGTCCGGCCGTCCAGGGCCTGGGCCGCCACCTGCTCGGGGGCCAGGTAGCGGGCCGTGCCGACCACCACGCCCTCCCGGGTGACGCTGGCGCCGCTCAACCGCTCCTCGAGCACCTCCTGGGCCCGGGCCACCCCGAAGTCGGCCACCTTCACCCGCCGCAGCGGGCCGTCTTCGACCAGCAGCAGGTTGGCCGGCTTGATGTCCCGGTGGATCAGCCCGGCGGCGTGGGCCGCGTCCAGCGCCTCGGCCACCTGGGCGGCCAGGGGCACGGCGATGTCGGCCGGCACCGGTCCCTCAGCCACCAGATCTCGGAGCGTGCGGCCCGGCACCAGCTCCATCACGATGAAGTCGATGGGCCCGTCGACGCCGGTGTCGTAGGTGGCCACGATCCCCGGGTGGGCCAGCCGGGCCGCAGCCACCGCCTCACGCCGGAACCGCTCCCGCGACGCCGGGTCGGCGGCCAGCAGGGTGTGAGGGATCTTGATGGCCACGGACCGGGCCAGGATCTCGTCCCGCCCCTCCCACACCGTCGCCATGCCGCCCTCGGCCAGCCGCCGCACCAGGCGGTAGCGGCCGGCCAGCACCTCCCGATGGCCGGCTGGTGTCCCGGCACCCCCGGCATCGACCACTGCCGCAAGGCTACCGAAGCAACCCTTCCGCCCCTGGCCACCACGCTCCGCCGGCCCACCGACCGGCCTCCGGCAACTGCCGGCTCGAGCGCCGGCGAGCCGCTTCAGCGCTCGGCTCGGACCGTCACCACGCCGATGCAGCCGGGGCCCACGTGGGTGCCGATGACCGCGCCCACATCCGCCACGGTGATGTCCTCGCGGGGCACCAGGTCGTCGAGGCGACGGAGGAGGTCGTCGACGTCGGGCGCCTCGGCGTGCATCACCCCGATGGCCTCGACCGGTCCCACCGCCCGCACCTTGTCCAGCAGGGTGGTGACGGCCTTGGCTCGGGTGCGCTGCTTGCCGGCCTCGGCCACCTCGCCGCCCGTGTCCGCGCTCACGGTGATGAGGGGCTTGATCGACAGCAGCCCGCCCAGCAGGGCCTGGGCGCCCCCGATGCGACCGCCCCGTCGCAGGTTGTCGAGCGTGTCGATGACGGCGAACAGGGTGGTGCGGGCCGCGGCCGAGCGGGCGACCTGCTCCACCTCCTCCAGGGACTGGCCGGCGGCGGCGGCCCGGGCGGCCAGCAGGGCCACCATGCCCTCGGCCAGGCTGGCGTTGGTCGAGTCGACCACCCGTACCGGCAGGTCGCCGGCCATCGCGTCGGCCCCGATCTGGGCGGCCTGGATGGTGGCCGACAGCTTCTCCGACAGCGTCACCACCACCACGCCGTCGGCCCCGGCGGCCTGGGCCCGCCGGTAGGCCTCCTCGAAGGCGCCGGGCGAGGGGGCCGCCGTCTCGGGCAGGGCGGGCGCCGCCTTGCACCGGGTCCAGAACTCCACCGCCGTCAGGTCCTTGCGGTCCACCAGCGACTCCTGGCCGAAGCGGATCGTCAGCGGCACCACCTCGATTCCCAGCTCGTCGCACAGCGCGGGGGGCAGGTCGCACCCGCTGTCGGTCACCACTCGGACGGTCATGGGGTCAATCCTTCATGCTGCTGGCGGGCGCACCGCGGCCCGGGACGGGCGGGTGCCGAAGCGTTCGACCCGACAGGGCCCCAGATGGTGACGCCCATCTCGGCGGCGGCTCGCTTCGAAAGCAGGCACGGGCTCTCACCGGCAGGCCTACGCTGGAGACGTGCGCAGCCGGGACACCTCCCGGGAAGCCCGGATGGTCCAACTCGAGGTGTACCGACGGATGACCGGCGAGCAACGCCTGGCTCTGGCCATCGAGATGTCCGAGGCCGCTCGATCAATCAGCCGAGCCGGCGCAGCGGCGAGGGCCCGGCAAGACGCTGTATCCGGGGAAGTGGACCTCGGCGGGCCGCCTGCCTGACCTCGACCGGCACCTCGAGGCTGGGGGTCGCGGTCTGCCGGCCATACTTCGGCGATGGACGATCCGCGGTCAACCGGGGAGGCGGGTTCACGATCCCGCCGGCGCCTGCCCACGCCGCTCCTCATCGTTTCGCTCGTGGGCAACGGCGCGCTGGTACCCTCCTGATCCGATCGGACCCAGGCGAGAGCGAGGATCCCTCTTCCCGACCAGCGGGCGTGACCACCGTCACCGCCACTGAGGCGGTGACGGTGGTGCGGACGACGATGAGCGTCGTCCTCGCATTCGGCGACGAGGCCGAGGTCTGCAAGACGGTGATCCGACCGCCCGGGGAGGAGTGGGGCGAGTACAAGGCGATCGTGCTGGGAACCGGCCCATGGACGGGGTCGTCGGGCGAGGAGGGGAGGTGGCTGTTCTGCCAGGGGGACACCGGGAGCGGTGTCGGCGCCGTCGCCGCTCATTCCACCGGCGACGGCCAGTGGACGACCCAGAGCCTGGGGCTGGCCCAGACCAAGCACCCTGGTGACGTGATCAACGTCGACTTCGGCAGCTACTCCGCCGTCTCGTTGACCCGGGACTCGCTGATCTTCGGGGGCCACCAGCACGTCTGGACGACCGACAGCGGCACGACCTGGTACAGCATCGGCCCCCTCGGCGGCTGAGCGCGCCCGGCCGAGCGTGGGCTCAGGGATCACGGCTCGGCGGCGGGCCCGTCTCCGCTGGCGTGCCCCGGGCGTCGACGACCGAAGAACCCTCTGCTCCTGGCCGCCCCGGGCCGAGCTGCCGCCGATCGGCCAAGCTCATCCGGCTTCAGCGCCAGGCTGGTGGGAGGCGACGGCAGGTCCGGTTCAGCGAGGCCCCGCCGCGGGGCGCCGCCGCACGACCCGCCACAGCGGCGCCGCCAGCCCGGTCACCTCGGTCACCCGCACCGCCGTCGCCGCCGCCAGGAACGCCACCGCCCCCACCGGCACGGCCACGGCCAGCTGGACGGCGCTGCGGGTGTTTCCCGGGGTCAGGGTGGCGCTGACGGCCGCCAGCGCCACCGCCACCGCCACGGCCATCGCGACTGTGGCCCCCGCCAGGCGGAGAGCGAAGCCGCCGGCCCCGGCCAACCACGGGCCGGGCAGCCGCCGGTTCAGCACCACGAGGGTGGCCAGCGCGGCGACGGTGTAGGCGGCGCCGTACGCCGCGGCCAGGCCGGGCACCCCGAACCGGGGGAACAGGGCC
>JBBSKY010000049.1:0-23259 GCA_038255915.1 Acidimicrobiales bacterium
CGGGGCCGCTCGGGCCGCCGATGATGACGAGGTGGGCGTTCGCCACCCGCTCGTCGAGCAGACCCAGCGCCCGCACGGCCACGTCGAACCCCTTGAGCGGCTGGATGCGGCCGATGCAGGCCAGCAGCGGCACGTCCCTCGGCAGGCCGGCGGCCCGGCGGGCCTGAGCCCGGTCGCCGGGGCTGAAGAAGGCGGTCTCGACGCCGAGCGGCACGATCTCGAGGCGGTCGGGGTCGGCCCCGTAGAGGGCCTCGAGCTGCATGGCCTCGACCGCGCACGAGGCCAGGACGGCGTCGCTGCAGCCGATGACCGCCGCCTCGGCCTGGGCCCGCGCCGCCGCCTCGCCCTCCCACAGGCCGGCGTCGGCCTTGACCCGGGCCAGGGTGTGAAAGGTGCTGAGCAGCGGCAGGCCCAGTTCGTGCTTGATGGCGTGGCCGGCCATCCCCGACAGCCAGTAGTTGGCATGCACGGCGTCGGCGGGCACCTCGGCGACCCGCTGCTGGGCCAGCACCCCCTCGGTGAAGGCGGGGATGAGCGACGGGAGGTCGTGCTTGGGCACCGCCTCGAGCGGGCCGGCCACCACGTGGTGGACCCGCAGCCCGGGCTCGACCAGCACCACCGGCGCCAGCCCGGGCCGGTCCGCCCGGGTGTAGACGTCGCAGCCCACCCCGGCCCGGGCCAGGGCGCTGGAGAGCGCCCGGACGTAGACGTTCATGCCGCCGCCATCGCCCACGCCGGGCTGAGCCAGCGGCGAGGTGTGCAGCGACAGGACGGCGAGGGAGCGCATCGGCGTGCTGCAACTTACCCAGAACGCCCGGACTAACCGGGCTCTGCGACGGTGAGGTCAGCGCCGAGGTCACCCTCGTCGAGCACGGGGGCGACCACGCGGTCCCCGTTCTCGTGGCGGAAGGACTCGTAGATCCTGATGAGGGCCTGCTTCTGCCCCTCGGTGAGGTAGGGCTGGCGGAGGATGGCCCCGACCAGGTCGTCGGGCTCTCGCTCCTCCAGGATGCCGGCCCGGACGTAGAGCGTCTCGGCCTGGATGCGCAGCGCCTTGGCGATGTGCTGGAGGATCTCGGCCGACGGCTTGCGCAGCCCCCGCTCGATCTGGCTGAGGTAGGGGTTGGAGATGCCGGCCAGGTCGGAGAGGCGGCGGAGGCTGAGCCGGGACGACACCCGCTGATCGCGGATGAACTCGCCGAGGTCGCGCCAGCGGTCCTCGAGGTCGGCCATCGCTCACCCAGGTTAGCGGCGCGCTCGCGGCGGCCAGCGGCCGCCGGGCAGGTGGTGGCACCGGGGCTGGCGTTGGGGGGTTTCCCACACCGCGGTTCACCGGGCTCCCCCGTTCCCCCGGCCCCCATTCCGGCGTACCTTTTGGGGGCATCGTCCGGATGCACCATCGAGGAGGACAGATGATGAGGAAATCCAACGCTGTGGTCTGGGGCCCGGCTCTGGCCCTGGTGCTGGCGGCAGGCGGCTGCGCCAGCACGAGCGACGAGGCCGGCAAGGCGGCGAGCACCACCGCCCCGGCCACCGCCCCCACCACCAAGGCCGACACCAAGACCCTGACGGTCACCGGCGTTGACTACGAGTTCAAGGGCGTCCCCGCCAAGGTCGCCCCCGGGACGGTCGTCACCTTCACCAACGAGTCCACCAAGGAGGTCCACGAACTGGTGGCGCTGCGGGTGGTCGACGGCGAGACCCGGCCCATGGCGACGCTGCTCCAGCTCCCCGAGGCCGAGCGGGACAAGGCGGCCGAGTTCCGGGGCGTCGCGATCGCGTTCCCCGGTGAGAAGGGGATCACCCCGCAGGGTCCGGTGACGCTCACCCAGCCCGGCCGCTACTTCTTCGTGTGCGTCATCCCGACCGGCGCCGACCCGGCCGCCTACCGCGAGGCGATCAAGACGCCCGGTCCGCCGCCGGACGTGCCGGGCGGCCCGCCCCACGTCGCCGCCGGCATGGTCGCCGAGCTGACCGTCGGCTGACCCTCGCCCCTCCCGGAGCGGATCGCTCGTTCCGGGAGGCCCCGGCGGTTAGGGCAGGAGCAGCTCCAGGGGCTCGCGGCCCACGATGACCCCGGGGAACGATCCGAGGTCGGCGCTCAGACGGTCGAGCTCGTCGTCGGTGCGGCTGGGGGCGTGATGGAAGAGCACCATGGTGCGGGCGCCGGCATCCTCGGCCAGCCGCACCGCGTAGTCGAGGGTGGAGTGGCCGAAGCCGGAGACGGTGGCGAACTCTGCGGCGGTGTGCTGAGCGTCGTGGATCAGGACGTCGACCTGGTCGGCCAGGGCCAGCGCCGCCGAGGAGGTGGGTGACCCGGCGGATGCCGGTGCCGGCATCGAGGAGGAGCGAGGGCGGACCGGCGTCGTGGCCGACGGCCACGCACGAGGTGTGCCCACCGGTGCGGGCGAACTCCGGCCCGGGCGACGGCGTCGAGCCCCGGACCCCGCACAGGGTGACCTTCACGTGGCGGACGCGTCGCCCTGGGGGCGGCCGGCGCCTCGCTCCTCCCGCCGGTGCTCCTCGGCCAGGGCGGCGATCGCCTCGACCGGGAGCGCCGCCACCTGGGTGACCGCCACCCGGCAGGCGGTCAGGGCGGTGACCGTCGCCGTCCTGCGGCCCCCGCCGAGGCCGGCCCGCTCACCGAGGACGGCCCCCGGGCCCAGCTCGGCCAGCGGGGCGCCGTCCACGCTCACCGAGACGATCCCGTCGAGGAGGAGGTAGAGCTCATCGCCCTCGTCACCCTGGCGGAGCAGCGCGGTGCCCTTCGGGATCTTGTCGATGCGCACTCCCTCCCCGGCCATGACCTGGGGCGACAGCTGGCGCTCGAGGGAGCTCTCCAGCTCGCCCGTCCGGGTCTCGTGGTCGAGGTCGCCCCACGGCGTGTGGCGGCCGAAGGCGGTGCGGTACCACGAGTCGAACTCGATCACCCCCGACTTCTGGACCAGGTCGCCCCCGTCGCCGTACAGCCAGTGGCGCGGAAAGGGGCTGGACCCGGCCAGCCGGCACTGCTGCGATCCGTCGGCGTGCAGGGTGACCTCGATGGTCGACCACGCCGTCGGCGCCGCCAGCTGCACGTAGGGCGGCCGGTTCACGTGACGGGGGGCGGGCACGCCGGTGCGACCGCCGGCGGTCTGGCGGAACCGCACCCACCCCTCGCCCTGCTCCGGCTCGGGCCGCAGGTCGGGGTAGGCGACGGCGGCGAAGGTCGCCGAGCGGCGCCCGAGCCCGACGGTCGTCGAGCCCAGCACGCCGCCGCCGTCCTGGCCGAAGGCGGTGATGCGCCCGCCCGGGCTCACCTCGATCCAGGCCGACAAGACGTTGGCGAACCGGAAGCGGTCGGCGGCGCACAGCTCGGCCAGGTGGTCGGGCCCGTCGAGGTGGTCCGGCGGCGCCGGGTCGTAGTGAGCCATGCCCCGCTCGAAGGCCATCCGGCTCATGCCCTCGACCGCTTCGGAGGGGATCCACGAGAGCGAGGTCGCCAACGCCGTGTGTCGTTCCGATCCCACCCGCAACCTCTCCCGGTCGTCCGCTGGGCTCCAGGCTAGGGAACAGCCTCCAACGAGGGAACCCGGCCAGCCGGTCACCCGGACCACGTGTTTCCCACACCGCCGACACAGGCTCACGCGGTGGCGCGGCAGGGGCGAACGGAGGAGGATGCCAGACGGTGATCACCGTGCTCCTGGCCGACGACAACGCCATCGTGCGGGCCGGGGTCAGGGCCATGCTGAGCCGCGAGGCCGACATCGACGTGGTGGCCACCGCCGAGGACGGGGTCGGCCTGGTGGCCGCCGCCGAGCAGTTCCTGCCCCAGGTCGTGGTGACCGACATCCGCATGCCGCCCAACTTCCAGCAGGAGGGCATCGACGCCGCCCGCGAGGTGCGCAAGCGCCATCCGGGCACCGGCGTGGTCATCCTGTCGCAGTACGACGACCCCGAGTACGCGGTGGCCCTGCTGGCCGAGGGGTCCTCGGGCTACGGCTACCTCCTGAAGCAGCACGTGGCCGACGGCGACCAGCTGGCCCGGGCCGTGCGCACCGTGGCCACCGGCGGCACCTCGCTCGATCCGGTCATCGTCGACGCCCTCATGAACCCGGTGGCCGACGACGGCCTCAGCGCCGGCGCCGAGCAGCTGCTGCGGATGGTGGCCGAGGGCCTGCCGATCAAGGCGATCGCCCTGGCCCGACAGATCCCGCCCGAGGCGGCCGCCCGTGAGGTCGAGGAGCTGTTCCTCCACCTGGCCCAGCAGGCCGGCGCCGGGCGCGGCGAGGCCCTGCGGCGCCTGCGGATGCTGCACCAGGCCATCGTCGACCGGGAGGAGCAGGGCGAGACCCTGTCCCGGATGCTGCCGAGCGGGCTGGCCACCAAGCTGCGGGCCGAGGGCGCCACCACCACCGGGGTCAGCGAGATGGTCGAGGTGACCGTGGTCATGTCCGACGTGCGGGGCTACACCACCATCGCCGAGCACACCCCGCCCGACAAGCTCGCCCTGCAGCTGAACGAGCACCGGGCGGCCATGAACGCCGCCATCCTGGGTGCTTCGGGCACGGTGATGCAGTTCGTCGGCGACGCCGTCATGGCGGTGTTCGGCGCCCCGGTGGCCCTGGCCGACCACCCGTCCCGGGCGGTCGAGGCAGCCCTCGCCATGCACGTGGCGCAGTCGGCCGTGAACGCCCGGTGGGCGGCCGACGGGCTGCCGCCCTTCCCCCTCGGGATCGGCGTCTCGACCGGTGTGGCCGCAGCCGCCCTCCTCGGCTCCGACGAGCACCTCGAGTACACCCTGGTGGGTGACACGGTGAACCTGTCGCAGCGGCTGCAGCAGTGGGCGACCCCGGGCCAGACGGTGCTGTCGGAACAGACGTGGAGCAGCCTCGATCCCAAGCCTTCGGCCGTCGAGCTGCCGGCGGCCACGGTGAAGGGCCGCGAGCGGCCCGTCCGGGCGTGGCGGATCGAGGCCCGGACCCAGGCGGACGGACCAACCAGAGGAGAGCCATCGTGAGCACCACCGTGACCAGCGTCGACGCCGGCGGGACCGGCGACATCCCCGCGCACGGGCCGGTCCTGCTGGTGAAGGGACTGCGCAAGAGCTACGAGACCGACCGGGACATCCCGGTGCGGGCCCTGCGGGGGCTGGACTTCACCGTGAGTAAGGGCGAGTTCGTGGCCGTGTCCGGACCGTCCGGCTGCGGCAAGTCGACCCTACTCAACGTCATCGCCGGCCTCGAGGTCCCCGACGAGGGGACCGTGCGGATCGGTGACGACGAGGTGACCGGTCGCAGCGAGGACCAGCTGGCCCACCTTCGCCGCCGCCACATCGGGATGGTCTTCCAGTTCTACAACCTCCTCGACGAGCTGTCGGTGGAACAGAACATCGCCCTTCCGGCCATGCTCGGCGGCCGCAAGCGCAAGGCGGCTGAAGCCCGGGCCCGCGACCTCCTCGGCCTTCTCGGCCTGGCCGACCGGGCCGGCTCAAGCCCGTCGGTGCTGTCAGGCGGGCAGCGCCAGCGGCTGGCCATCGCCCGCGCCCTGGCCAACGACCCCACCCTGCTCCTGGCCGACGAGCCCACCGGCGCGCTGGACTCCGAGGGCAGCGCCGAGATCGCCGCCCTGTTCCGGCGGCTCAACCGCGACGGCCAGACCATCATCCTCGTCACCCACGACCCGAACGTCGCCGCCCAGGCCAGCCGGGTCGTCCGCATGGCCGACGGCGCCATCCTCGCCGAGGATCCGGAGTCGCCGGGCAACCCGGTGAGCGCCCCGTCCGAGCCGGTCGGGCCCGCCGAGTGAGCTGCCCGTGAACGTCGTCCTGCTGCTGTGGCGCACCCGGCTGCGCTCGTCGTGGCGGTCTGCCGTCATCCTCGTCGTCCTGATCGGTCTGGGTGGGGCCGTGACCTTGGCCGTCGCCGCGGGTGCCCGGCGCACGGCCTCGGCCAACGACGCCATCCTCGACGAGCTGAACAGCTCCGACGTGGTCACCGCCATCCCTCCGGGTCAGCCCGATGCCGCTCTCGCCGCCTTGCGCTCTCTTCCCGATGTGTCCGGCGCCGAGCTGTGGATCGGCTTCACCGGACAGACCCAGGGCATCCCCCCGGCCGCGATCCCGGCCATTCTGGGCTTCTGGAGCGAGCGCCCTGGTGTCGATCGGCCCTTCCTCACGTCTGGCCGCCTGCCCACGGGTCGCCGTGAGGCCTTCCTCAACCAAGGCGCCGCCGACCGGTCCGGTCTCGGGGTCGGTTCGAAGCTGCAGCTGGCCCTCGCCGACCAGTCGTTCAGCGACTTCAAGCCGGTGGAGGTCGAGATCGTGGGCATCGGGCTGTTCCCCGACACGATGATCGAGGACGAGTTGACGAACAAGGTGGCGGTCTGGTTCTCGCGAGCCTTCACCGAGGAGCACATCGACCGGATGGTGTACGGGAGCGCCCGGCTCACCTTGGGCCGCGGGGACGTGCCGGCGCTGGCCGCAGGCCTGGCCGCCATGCGGGCGGGCTCGAGCGACAACGACGACGACCTGGTCATCGGCGAGGTGAGGGAGGAGGACCGGCAGCGGGTGCAGAAGGCGCTGCGGCCACTCCTCTGGGCGATGGCTGGCCTCGCTCTCCTGGCGGGGGTGACGACGGCCCTGGTGGCCACCCAAGCGCTCGGCCGCACGCTGCGCCGACGACGACTCGACGACCAGAGCCTGGCGGCCATGGGCTGCACCACCCGCCAGCTGGTGGCAGCCGACCTGGCCTACGCGGTTTCGGTGGTGGGAGGCGGCATCGTGGTGGCCGTCGCCCTGGCCGTGGCCGCCTCGCCCCTGTTCCCGGTCGGACCGGCCCGCCGGTTCGCCACCGTGACCGGGGTCCACGCCGATCTCGTCGCCCTCGGGCTCGGGGGCCTGGCCCTGACGACGACCATCGTCGTCCTGGCCGGCGTCGCCTCGTGGCGGAGGCGGACCCGACCGGGCACGCCCCGACCGGGCGGGGCTCCCGGTCTCCTGGGCTCCCGGCCGGCCTCTTCGGTCGGGCTCCGCCTCGTCACCGGGCGCCGAGGCACCATCTCGACGATCGCCGGCGTCAGCACCGGATTGGCCGCGGTCGTGGCCGCCCTCACCTTCACCGGCTCGCTGGACCACCTGGTCGCCGACCCGGCCCTGGTCGGCATGGGATGGGACGTGGTCGGCCGCGAGGGCTACACCGAAGTCGATGTCGCCCAGGTGCGCAACGCGGTCCAGGACGATCCCTCGGTCCGCCGCATCTCAGGGATCGGCTATCTCGATGGTGAGCTGAACGGCATCATCACCCCGCTGGCGGCCATGGAGCCCGTCGTCGGTGACCCGTGGCCGCCGATCATCGCCGGCCGAGCCCCACGCTCCAGCCGGGAGATCATGGTCGGCGACACCACGCTGCGGGCCCTGAAGCTCCGCATCGGCGACGAGGTGGACGTCTCGGTCGCCGCCAACCTCGTCAACGACACGGTGCCGAGGAGCGAGACCCGCAGGTTCACCGTGGTCGGCTCGGCGATCGTCCCGGCCATCGGTCTCGCCGGCATCTACACCCCCCGCCTCGACGTCGGTGCGCTCCTGCCAGCACAGGCCTTCCTGGAGATGTTCGGCACGCCCCCGCGCGTCGACGTGGTGCTGTTCGACCTCGATCGCCACGCCGCCGCGCCGGCGCTGATCGACCGGTTCCCCGACGGCCTGCCCGACGCGAACGGCAACGGCACCGAGTGGTACACCTCGGCCGTCCCCGCCGAGATCAGTCAGGCCGAGGAGGCCCGTCGCGTCATTTGGCTCGCGGTGGCCGCCCTCGGTCTTGCCGTCGTGGCCACCATCGCCCACACGCTCCTCGGGTTGGTCCGGCAGCGGCGCCGCGACTACGCCGTGCTCAAGGCCCTCGGCTTCACCCGGGGACAGATCCGCTCGACCGTCCTGACCCAGAGCGGCGCCATCCTCGCCGTCGCCCTGGTCGCCGCCCTTCCGCTGGGCGCCGCCGCGGGACGCTGGTTGTGGACCGCCTTCGCCGGGCGGATCGGCGTGATCGTCGAGCCCTCCATACCCCTGCTCCTCCTCGCTGGCTGCGTCCTGCTCAGCATCCTCGCCGTCCAGGGCGCCGCCCTCATCCCGGCCACCATCGCCCGGCGCACACCCGCCGGCCAGGCCCTCCACGGTGAATGACCGCACCGTCCCCCCTCGTCCGATCGGAGCCCGCATGAGCGTCGTCCTGTTGCTGTGGCGCACCCGGCTGCGGTCGACCTGGCGGACGTCGCTCGCCCTCGTGGTCCTCCTCGGGCTCGGCGGCGCCGTCGCCCTCTCGGTCGCCGCCGGCGCCCGCCGCACCGCCTCGGCCAACGACGCCATCCTCGAGGCCACCAACGCCTCCGACATCAACTTCGCCTACGGGCCGGCGGACCCCGCCGAGATGGATGCCCTCGTTCGCGCCCTTGACGGGGTCGAGGACGCCAACTCCTGGGTCGGCTTCATCGGCTCGCCTCCCGGGCAGGGCGCCGCCGGGTCCTTCACCGTCATCGGGTTCTGGCAGGACCCGGTGTCGGTGAGTCGCCCGGTCGTCACGGCCGGGCGGATGCCGACCGCCGCCAACGAGGCCATGGTCAACGAATCGTGGGCCACGACGTTCCGGGTGAAGCCGGGAGACCGCCTCGACATGGCCCTGCTCGACTTCCAGGCCTCCGAGGAGGGCTCGCCCCCGTTCAGCCTCGACATCGTCGGCGTCGGGCTGCTGACCGACGAGGTGATCGAGGACGAGCTCGCCTTCAAGCCGGTGGTGCTCGTGCCGCGGGCGTTCACCGAGCGCCACCTCGACCGGGCCGTGTGGGGCAAGACCCGGCTGGACCTTGCCCCGGGGACCGATGCCGGGCCCATCGTGGCCGACCTGGCCGACCAGGATCTGTTCGTCGACGAGCTGCTGGGCGAGGACCGGGCCCGCGTCCAGACGGCGCTGCGCCCCCTCCTGGTCACCCTGGCCGGCCTCGCCGCCCTGGCCGCGGCGGCCACCGTGCTGGTCGCCGGGCAGGCGCTGACCCGCCTCCTCCGCCGCCGCCGGGCCGACGACCGCAGCCTGCAGGCGATGGGCTGCACCACCCGCCAGCTGGTGGCGGTGGACCTGCTGTACGCGGCCCTGGTGACCGGGGCCGGCGCCGCCCTGGCCGCCGGGGTGGCGGTGGCCGTGTCGCCCCTGTTCCCGGTGGGACCGGTGCGGCGGGCTGGCCAGAATCGGGGCGTCGACCTCGACCTGAACGTCCTGGTCGGTGGGGGCGCCGCCCTGGCGCTGGCCGTCGTCGCCCTGGTCGGCCTCGGCTCCTGGCGCCGTCGGACGTCCAGCCGGCCGGTCTCGCCGGGACGGGTCCCCGGCATCCTGGCGGCGCGGCCGGCGCCGGCCACCGGTCTGCGGCTGGGCACGGCCCAGCGGGGTGTGGCCGTCACGCTGGCGGGGACGGCGGCCGGACTGGCGATCCTGGTGGCCAGCCTCACCTTCACCGGGTCCCTCGGCCGCCTGATCGCCGACCCGGCCCTGGTGGGCCTCAGCTGGGACGTGGGCGGGATCACCGCCTACGACCCCATCGACGTGGCCGGGCTGGGCGACCTGCTGGCGGACGACCCCGCCGTCGAGCGGGTGACCGGGCTCAGGTACCTCGTCGCCGAGGCCAACGGCACCTCCGTCAACCTGGCCATCCTCGACGCCGTCAAGGGGAGCCCGTGGCCGCCCCTGGTCGCCGGACGGCTGCCGGCCGCCAAGGAGGAGGTGCTCGTGGGACGGGCCACCCTCGACCAGCTGGGCCTCGACCTTGGGAGCACGCTCACCGTCGCCATCCCCCTCGAGGGCGACGAGGGAGACGAGACGTCCACGGTGTCGCGGACCTACCGGGTCGTCGGCTCGGCCGTGGCCCCGGCCATCGGCACCGGCGGGACCGACACCCCGAAGCTCGGGACCGGCGTCCTGGTGTCGAGCGAGGCCCTGGACTTCCCACCGGCAGCGCTGTTCTCCGACAACGTCCTGTTCGACCTGGCCGAGGGGACCGAACCGGCCGAGCTGCAGGCCCGCTTCCCCCGGGGCCTGCCGAGCCAGGCCGGGTCGCCCACCGTGTGGTTCACCTCGGCCACCCCGGCCGAGGTCAGCCAGGCCGGCGGGGCCCGGCGCGTCATCTGGCTCGGCGTCGCCGCCCTGGCCGTGGCCGTCGTCGGCGCCGTTGTGCACACCCTGCTCAGCTCGGTGCGCCAGCGGCGGCGCGAATACGCCGTCCTCCGAGCCCTCGGCTTCACCCGGGCCCAGGTCCGCACGGCCGTGCTGTGGCAGAGCGGGGCGCTCGTGGTGCTGGCCCTGACCGTCGCCGTCCCCGTCGGCGTCGCCGCCGGCCGTTGGCTGTGGACCGGCTTCGCCGAGGACATCGGCATCGTCGCCGCCCCCGCCGTCCCCCTTCTGCTGCTGGCTGGCGGGGTCCTCGCCACCATCTGCATCGTCCAGGCGGCCGCTCTCCTCCCCGCCTCCATCGCCCGCCGCACCCCGCTGGCCCAGACCCTGCGGTCCGAATGAGAGCCCTCCACGGCGCCGAGCGCCGGTTGCTGGCTGCCGGGCTCATCGTCGCCGTCATCACGATGGCCATGCTCACCGTCACCCGGGTGCTGCTCAGCTGGCCGCACCGGCTCGGAGTCGGGCTGGCCATCGCTGCCGTGCCCCTCCCCGTCGCCGGCGCCCTCTGCGCCGGCCGGCGCATCCGGCGACGGGCCGACGACATCCTCGTCCACTCGGTCGGGACCGGCGGGGCCGTCGCCGTCGTGATCACCATCTTCCTGGTGATCGTGGTCGGCCTGGGCCGGGTCCCCGACGACGGTGAGCGGTCCCTGGTGGTGCTGGCCATGGTCGGCGCCGCCGCCGGTGCCCTGGCCTTCGAGCCGGTGCGGCGCACCTTCACCGCCCGGGCCCGCCGCCGGCTGTCCGGCGGTCGCGACGAGCAGGACTCGGTGCTCAGCGTGTTCGGCCAGCGCATCCGCCGAGACATCCCGCTGGCCGAGGTGCTGCTGCAGTCGGCCGAGACGCTCCGGCGGTCGATGGACCTGGACGGGGCCGAGATCTGGACGGGGCGGGAGGGGCGCCTGGAGCGGACGGCGTCGGTGCCGGAGCGGCCGCCCCGCACGCTGGCCCTCGACACCGAGACATCGCACGTCGGCGCCCGTGCCGGTGTCGTCGGCGAGGCGTGGCTGCGGGTCTGGATCCCCGAGCTGGTCACCGAAGGCCCCGACGTGCACCACCGGGCCGTGCCCCTCGGCTTCTCGGGCGAGCTGCTGGGCCTGGTGCTGGTCAGCCGCCGCGGCGACCGGGACTTCAGCGGTCAGGAGGAGGAGGTGCTGGCCGAGCTCGGCCGGCAGATGGGACTGGCTCTGCACAACACCCAGCTCGACCTCGCCCTCCAGGACACCCTCGACGAGGTCCGTCGCCAGGCCGCCGAGATCCAGGCGTCCCGCCGCCGGCTGGTCCAGGCCGCCGACGTTGAGCGGCGCCGGATCGAACGCGACCTGCACGACGGGGCGCAGCAGCATCTGGTGGCCCTGTCGGTCAGCCTCCGCCTGGCCCGCGACATGGTCGGTGACGCCCCCGAGGCCGCCGTCGAGATGCTCGACGAGCTGCATGTCATGGTGAAGGAGACCGTCCAGGAGCTGCGGGACCTGGCCCACGGGATCTACCCGCCGCTGCTCATGGACAGCGGCCTCCCCCACGCCCTGCGCGCCGCCGCCGCCCGCAACCCCTTGGCGGTCAGCGTGGACGCCGACCTCCCCGACCGGTACGCGCCCGATGTCGAGGCGGCGGTCTACTTCTGCTGCCTCGAGGCGCTGCAGAACGCGGCCAAGCACGCCCCCAAGGCCGAGGTCGTGATCCGGTTGTGGACCGACGCCGGCGGCCTGCTGTTCGAGGTGGCCGACGACGGCCCCGGCTTCGACCCCGAGGTCAAGGGCCGGGGCCACGGCTTCGTCAACATGGCCGACCGCCTCGGCGCCATGGGCGGCACCGTCCGCTGGGACAGCGCCCCCGGCCAGGGCACCCGGGTGTCCGGGGCGCTGCCGGTGAAGGCGGTCAGCCGGTGAGCAGCCCGCCGGCGGCGCTCGGCCCCGTCGCCGCCGCCCAGAGCTGCACCAGCAGTGCCGGCGACAGGTCCTCCTTGTTGATGTAGCCCCGGGCGCCGCTCGTGCGGGCCGAGGCCGGCAGCTCTTCGAGCTTGTACGTCGAGCACAGGAACACGACCGTGGCCGGCCGGGCCGCGAGCAGCGCCCTGGTGGCCTCCAGACCGTCCATCTGCGGCATGTTCACGTCCATCAGCACCAGGTCGGCTCCGCTGGCGGCGGCCGCCTCGACGACCTCGGTGCCATCGGCCGCCTCGCCGACCAGGGCGAACCCGGGCGTGCGGGCCAGAGTGGCCTTGGCGGCCAGGCGGAAGGGCCGCTGGTCGTCGACCACGAGCACCGCGACGTCAGCCATGGACCCCATCGTGCTCCCCTGCCTCCCGCGTCGCCAGGGTGCTCCCACCACACTTCACGGTGTGGGGAGCGCGGCATCCAGGTAGATGAGCACCGCCGACACCCGCCGGTTGCGGTCCTTCTCCTCCGAGACCCCCAGCTTGGCGAAGATGGAGTTCGAGTACTTCTCGATGGCCCGCTCGGACAGGAACAGCGCGGCGGCGACCCCCGCGTTCGACCTCCCCTGGGCGATCTGGCCCAGCACCTCGAGCTCGCGGGGGGTCAGGTGGTCGATCGGCGACCGGGACCGGGTGCGCGAGGAGGCCACCAGCGCCTCGACCACCTTGGGGTCGATGACCGAGCCTCCGGCGGCGACCTCCCTGATGGCCTCGACCAGCTCGTGGACGTCGCTGACCCGCTCCTTCAGCAGGTAGGCCCGCCGACCGGTCCCGGACCCGAGGAGGCGGACGGCGTACTCGGGGTTCACGTGCTGGCTCAGCACCACCACGCCGACCGCTGGGTGCTCCTCGTGGAGCCATTCGGCGGCCCTGAGCCCCTCGTCGGTGCCCGTCGGCGGCATGCGGATGTCGGTGACCACCACATCAGGCGGATCGGCCCGCACCGCCGCCTCCAGCTCGGGTAGGTCGCAGCAACCGCCGCACACCTCGAGGCCGTCGGCGCCCTCCAGCAGTCGAAGGATCCCCGAGCGGAGCAGCGCATCATCCTCGGCGACCAGCACCCGGATCACGCCGCGGACCTTACCGGCCCCCGCCCTATCCGGTTGGTTGCAGCAGCCGCTCGACGAGGTCCAACAGCTCGACCGAGCTGAAGGGCTTGGTGAGGAAGGCGTCGGCTCCGGCTTCGGTCGCCGCCACCTCCAGGTCGGGGTCGTCGCGGGCGGTGAGCATCACCACCTTCGCCGTCCGATGGTCGATGCGGCGGCACACCTCGACCCCGTCGAGGCCGGGCATCATCACATCCAGGACGATCACCGTCGGCTTCAGGTCCTCGAGGAGGGCGAGGGCGGCATCGCCGTCGGCCGCCTCGACGACCTCGATCTCGTCCGCCTCGAGCACGACCCGCAGGAGCCGTCGGATCATCTCGTCATCATCGACGACGAGCACCAGCCGCGGCGGAGGGCCCTGTGGCCCCCGCTCTGCCGGGCCGCTCGGGCCCTGGCCCTTCACCGGTTCAGGAGGCTGTCCACGTCGGCCTCACCGGACCGGTAGCGGCGGACGATCTCCTCCTGCAGGGCGTCGATGCGGTCGAACATGGCCCGCCGCCGACCCGAGAGGTCTCGTTCCAGCTCGGCCAGGTCCTCGGTCACCTGGCGCAGCTCGGCGTCGCTCATCGACCCCGGGTCCGACACCTGGGCCGGAGGGGCCGCCCGGTCGAGGCTGGCCAACAGGTCGGCGTCGACGTCACCGGGCTCCAGGCCCGTGGGGAGGCGGCTGGAGCCGGGGCTGGTGATCCGGTCCGACAGCGCCTCGGTGAGCTGTTCGACCAGGGTCCGCCCGTCCTCGGTGCCGTCGCGGCGGGCGGTGACCTCGGAGGCGACGATGTCGAGGCGGCCCTGGGCCAGGCGCCGCACGAAGGACAGCTGGGTCTCGAGCCGTTGGCATGCCGCCCGGCGGGCGCGCACCTCTCCGAGGGAGAGGTCAACCAGGCCGTCGAGCAGGTCGGCGGCGAGGGCGTCGGGCTCAGCCATGGGACAAGGCTAGTTCCGTGATCTTCGGCGCCACCGGAACTACGCCAAAGGGGCAAAACCCCCGGAAACCGGAGGAAGGATGGCCACCTCAGCCTCCTCGGCCACCGGGTCACCCCGCTCGGCCGGCTCGCCGTCGAGCCAGACCGCGGCGGTCGGCAGCACCGCCGCCAGACGCTGGCCGTGGAGGCGCACGGCGGCGTCCAGCACCTCGCCCACCGTGGCGCCGGCCAGCACCTCCCGGCCGGTCCCCGCCGCCTCCCGGGCCTGGGCGAAGTAGCGGACCCTCGGCACGCCTAGGTCGCCTCCCCCACCCCCGCGAACCTACCCGCGGGCGGGTCGGCCGGCGCCCGACCGTGGGCGTCACACCCACCCGTAGCCTCGGTCCCGTGGCTCCGCCGACGGTGATCGACCCAGACGCGCTGCTGTGCCAGCTGGCCGGCAACCCCGGTGCCCGGCTCCGGCCCGGTCAGCGGGAGGCGGTGGACGCCCTGGTCGGGGGGCGACGGGTCCTGCTCGTCCAGCGCACCGGCTGGGGCAAGACGGCGGTGTACTTCCTGGCCACTGCCCTGCTGCGGGCCCAGGGGCGCGGCCCCACGCTGCTGGTCTCCCCGCTGCTCGCCCTCATGCGCAACCAGGTCGAGGCGGCTGCACGAATGGGGCTGTCGGTCGAGTCGCTGACCAGTGAGAACAGCGGCGAGTGGGACCGGATCGAGGCGGCGTTGGCCGCTGGTGACGTCGACCTGCTGCTCGTGTCCCCCGAACGGCTGGCCAACCGCCGCTTCCGGCGCACCGTGCTCCCCGTCCTGGCCGGCAGCGGCCTGCTGGTGGTCGACGAGGCCCACTGCATCAGCGACTGGGGCCACGACTTCCGGCCTGACTACCGGCGGGTGGCGGCCATCCTCGACGACCTCCGGCCCGGCAGCCCCGTGCTGGCCTGCACGGCCACGGCCAACGACCGGGTGGTGGCCGATGTCTCGGACCAGCTGGGTGACGACCTGCTGCTCGTGCGGGGACCGCTGCGGCGCGCCGGGCTGTCGCTGGCCGTGCTCGACCTCCCCGACCAGGCCGACCGACTGGCCTGGCTGGCCACGGTGGTGCCGACCCTGCCCGGCACCGGCATCGTGTACTGCCTGACCGTGCGCGACACCGAGGTGGTGGCCTCGTGGCTCGAGGCGAACGGCGTGGCCGCCCTGGCTTACAGCGGCGAGGCGTCGTCCACCGACCGGATGGCGGTCGAGGTGGCCCTGCTCGGCAACCAGGTGAAGGCGGTGGTGGCCACCTCGGCCCTGGGCATGGGCTACGACAAGCCCGACGTCGGCTTCGTCGTGCACTTCCAGTCGCCGGGTTCGCCCATCACCTACTACCAGCAGGTGGGCCGGGCGGGGCGCCAGCTCGAGGCTTCGGTCGGCGTGCTGCTGCGGGGCGGCGAGGACGCCCGCATCCAGGACTGGTTCATCGCCAACGCCTTCCCCGAGCGGGAGGGGGCCGAGGCGGTGGTGGCCCACCTGGGCGACCAGGGCCCGTCGACGCTCGATCAGCTGCTGGCCGCCGTCAACGTCCGCCGCACCCGGCTGGACGCCATGCTGAAGGTGCTGGAGGTGGAGGGGGCGGTCGAGCGGGTCGACCGGGCGTGGGCCCGCACCGACCAGGCGTGGTCCTACGACGACGCCCGGGTGGCCGCCGTCACCGCCGTCCGCCGCCAGGAGCAGGCCCAGATGACCACCTACACCGACGGGGCGGGGTGCCGGATGGCCTTCCTTTGCGGGTTGCTCGACGATCCCGACCGCAGCCCGTGCGGCGCCTGCGACCGGTGCACGGGCGGCTCGCTGGCGGTCGTGCCCGACCCGGCCCTGGTGGGGGCGGCCCGGCGTCACCTGCGGCGGCGGCCGATCGTGCTGGCGCCGAAGAAGCAGTGGATCGGCGCCACCCGCACCCGGATCCCACCCGCCGAGCAGGCCGAGGTGGGCGCCGCCCTGGGCGAGGTGACCGACGGCGGCTGGGGTCTGCTGGTGGCCGAGGGCCGTCGGGCCGGCCGCTTCGGCGACGAGCTGGTCGACGCCGCCGCCACTCTTGCCCGCACGGCCCTGGCCCGACCGGCCCCGGCGTGGGTCACCTGGGTCCCCTCGCTGCGCCAGCCGGCGCTGGTGGCCGAGCTGGCCGCCGGCATCGCCGCCCGCCTGGGCCTGCCGGTCGTGCCGGCGGTGGAGAAGGCCAACGAGGCGGCGCCCCAGCGGTCCGCCGCCAACAGCGCCCAGCAGCTGGCCAACGTCCGTGACGCCTTCGCCGTGGCCGGGCCGCTCCCCGAGGGCCCGGCCCTGCTGGTCGACGACACCGTCCAGTCGGGATGGACCCTCACCGTCGTCGCCGCCGCCCTGCGCCGAGCCGGCTGCCCCGCCGTCCTCCCCCTGGTCCTGGCTCGGGCCCGGGGCTGACCGCACCGGTCCTTTGCACCAGGCAGACTCTGCCCGCCGTGCCACCCAAGCCCCCTCTGCCGGCGCCCCGCCCGTGACCGACCTGCTGCTCGTGCGCCATGGGCTGTCGGAGTGGAACCTGCTCGGTCGGTGGCAGGGGTGGGCCGACATCCCCCTGGCGCCCGAGGGCGAGGACCAGGTGGCCCTGGCCCGGGCTGCGGTGGGGGCGCTCGGGCTCACCGCCATCGTCCACTCGGGGATGCTGCGCACCGAGCGGACGGCGGAGCTGCTGGCCCAGGGGCTGGGACTCGGCGCGGTCGAGGCCGATCCGGGCCTGAAGGAGTACGACGTCGGCGAGTGGTCCGGCCTCACCAGGCCCGAGATCGAGCAGCGCTGGCCCGGGGCCCTCGACGCCTGGTTCCAGGGGCTGCTGGCGGCCACCCCGGGGGGCGAGAGCCGGGACGGCTTCGCCAGCCGCCTCCAGGGCGCCGTGCGCCGGGTGGCGCGGCACCACCCGGGAGGCACCGTGCTGTGCGTCACCCATGGGGGAGCCGTGGGCACCCTGCAGCGGATCCTGTCGGCAGACGGCACCCAACGCGGCCCCCGCATCGGCAACCTCTCCGGCCGCTGGGTCCACGTCGAAGGGGAGGGCGAGCGGGTCACCACCACGCTCGGGGAGCTGGTCCACCTGCTCCCGCCGGCGGTCGAGACCGAGAGCCCATCGGCGTGAGTGGCACGGCGTGAGAGACGATGCCTGGGGGCCGCCGTGGGCTCGGCCCCGGCACGGCCGCTGGGTGGCCGACACCGTGCGGTCCGAGGCCCTGGTCGGCAACCCGCTGGGCGATCCGGCGGCCCGCCCGCTGTATGTGTGGCTCCCGCCCGGCTACGACGACGAGCCGGCGAGGCGGTGGCCGGTGGTGGTCTTCCTCCACGGGTTCGCGGCGCAGGTCGACGGCTGGGCCAACCGTCGCGCCTTTCAGCCGACGCTGCTGGAACGCATCGACGCCTCGGCGCCGCCGGCCATCGTGGCCCTGCCCGACGGTTGGACCAGCTGGGGCGGGGCCCAGTGGCTTGACAGCCCGGAGGTCGGGGCCTACCAGACCTACCTGTCGGTCGACGTCGTGGCCCACCTGGACCGGGCCTACCGCACGTTCGGCGACCGCTCGGGCCGGGCCGTGGCCGGCCACTCCTCCGGCGGGTACGGAGCGGTCCTGTCGGCCCTGCGCCACCCCGAGGTGTGGGGCCGCTGGGCCAGCCACGCCGGCGACGGACTGTTCGAGGCCTGCTTCCTGCCCGACCTCCGGGTCGTGACCCGCACCCTGCAGCAGCGCTACGGCGGCAGCTGGGACGCCTTCTGGGCCGAGGTGGCCGAGCGGGGCCCGCTGTCGCGTGACGACGACTTCCCGCTCCTCAACACCTGGGCCATGGCCGCCTGCTTCGCCGAGGGCCGCCTCCCGTGCGACGCCGCCGGCCGACTCGACCTCGACGCCTGGGCGGCGTGGCTGGCCTGCGACCCTGTCCGCCTGGTCGCCGACCCCGCTGCGCAGCCCGCCGTGCGGTCGTGGCTCGGGGCCTGGGTCGACGCCGGCACCCGCGACGAGGTGTACCTCGATCTGGCGGCCACCGCCCTGCACGACGCCCTGCTGAAGGCGGGCATGCCAGCAGAGCACCTCAGGTTCGAGCTCCACGACGGACGCCATGGCGGCCAGGAGGCGCGCTTTCCCACGTCGATCGGCTGGCTCGCGGCCGAGATGACGGAAACCTGACCAAAGGGCGTTCCCTAGGGTTGGCCGGGCTGCTTCTCCTTGTTCTTGTACCAGTAGATGCCGTATCCGAGGCCCCCGAGGACCAGCAGCCAGAAGAGCTTTTTCCTCATGGCCCGACGGTAGCCGTCACAGGTGGGCGCGCACGTGGGCGATGATCCGTTCGGCCAGCGCCGGATCGAGCAGCTCGGTGCCATGGCCCCGGCCGGTCACCTCCCACCGCTCCACCGGTGCCTGGGCCCGAGCGGCCCCGCGGAGCGGAGAAGACTGGGCCCGAGCGGCCCCGTAGAGCGGAGAAGACTGGGCCCGAGCGGCCCCGTAGAGCGGAGAGGACCGGGCCCAGCGCTCGATGGATTCGGCGTGCTCGGGCCCGAGGTAGTGGTCCTCACGGTCGTGGACCACCAGGGTGAAGGCGGGGGCGATGCGGGCCACGACCGGCTCGGCGTCAGGCACCACCCCGCACACCACAGGCAGACGGGTCCCCGTCATGAGCCGCAGGCCCACCCGGGCCAGGGACGAGCGGGCCACGAGCTGGGCCCGGGCGCTGCCGGGGCGGTCGTCGGCTCCCGACCAGCCCGCCGGGCTGACGCCGACGACGCCGGCCACCCCACCGAACTCCCCGGCGCTGAGGAGCACCGACGACCCGCCGAGCGACGTGCCGATGCTCACCACGGGCAGGTCGGGGGCGGCGTCGCGGGCGGCGGCGACCGCCACGGCCACGTCGCCCGGCTCCGAGACGCAGAACGAGCACTCGCCCCCGGAGGCGCCGTGGCCCCGCAAGTCGAGCACGACCACCGGGGCCGAGGCGGCCAGCAGGTGGGCGAAGGCGTAGATGCCGGGTGTGCGCGACGAGTTGGCCAGCCCGTGGACCAGGACGAATGAGCACGGCGGGGCGACGGGAGCGGCGCCGCGGTCCGGCCCGGGCAGGCGGACGGCGTGGAGACGGGTGCCGTCGGCGGCGTGGAGGGCGAGGTGGGTGGCGGGCGGCCGGTAGCGGGGGGCGAGCGGGTAGCGGCGGGCCCAGTCGGCGGCGAGGCGGCCGACGGCGCGGGGCCGGGCGACCAGCCGGGGCGGTCGGGTGGTCGCCATCAGCCCATCTGGTCGAGCGTGGCGGCGACGCCGTCAAGGGCGGCCTCGATCTGGTCCAGGACCGCCCGGGGCGGGGCCGGATCGTCCGGCCCGGCGGAGTCGTGGCGGTCGAGGTGGCCCGTCGCCGTGCCCTCGTCGTCCACGGCCGGCGACCTTAGCGAAGGAAGGCTCGCAGGTCGGGGTGGGCCGCCCGGGAATCGAACCCGGAACCGCGCGGTTTAAAAGACCGGCGCTCTGCCAATTGAGCTAGCGGCCCGAGCTGGCCAACAGGAGGTCACCCACCTGCACCGAACCGTAGCCCGCCTCCCGCTGGTGTCGGTGAGACCACCGTCCGGGCAGGAGTCCTGCTGTAGCGATGTCGTTAGAACGTTTGCCCGCCTGGGCCCTGTGCCCCCCGCTCTGCCGGGCCGCTCGGGCCTACCAGACCGATTTGCGGCCGCCATTCCCGGACCCCGGCGTCGGCGGCTCCCGGACAGGTCCTGACAAGGGATTGCACCTCCGTTCGCTTGGCGGGTGACTAACTTGACAAGCGAGGAGATCCCGACAGAATGACCAGCAACCAATCCACGTTCATCGAAGGGCACGACACATGGCACAAGAAGTGATCACCAAGCTCATCGACGACCTCGACGGAACCGAGGCCACCGAGACGGTCTTTTTCGCACTTGATGGCGAAACCTATGAGATCGACCTCAACGACAAGAACGCAGCGGCGCTGCGAAAGGCGCTTGACCGCTATAGCGCGGTGGCTCGCTCCGGCAACGCCGGGCGTGGCGGGCCGGCTCGGCGCACACGGGGCAAGAGCACCCGCACCCGCGGCGACGTCGACCCGCGGCTGGTTCGGGCCTGGGCCAACGAGACCGGTATCGAGATCTCCACGCGCGGCCGGATCCCGACGGAGGTGCTCGACCAGTACAAGGCCGCCCACTAACGGCACGGGCCCTACGGGCCCTGCCCGGCATGGTCGCTGACGAATCGACCCAGCTCGGCTGCGTCGATTGCGCCGCACCCCTGGCGGGTGCGCCATGCCGAGGCGACCACCCTGGTCGGCAGCGCCGGGTTCGGGGCTACCACCACCAGGGGTCCGGCCAGTGCCTCGAGCCGGGTCCGCTCGGCCGGCTCGAGGTCTCGGTGCTGGAGCAGGACCTGTCCCGCTTCCAGGGCGCCCACCTGCAGCGGGCCCGGCAAGGGCTGGTTGACCACACCCCCGGCCAGCCCGCCGGCCTGGTGGGGGCCGCTTGTCGGTGGCTCGGTGACGTAGGTCGGCGGCGGGGCCCCAGGCAAAACGTGCTGCAAGCTTCGGGGGTCGAGCGGATCCTGCACCGGTGGCTCGCAGGCGCCCGGACCCGACCGTCCGGTGACGAGCAGCAGGACGGCGGCGGCGACGACGACGACGACCACCAGCACGACGGCTGCAGCCAGCAGGGTCCGCCTGATCACCCGGCCAACCTAAGCGGGCCCCGACGCCGCTCCCCAGGCGGCTGCGGCGAGCACCGCGGCGGCCAGCTCGGGTCGGCAGATCAAGATGTCGGGCGACCACGGGTTGGGCTGGTTGTAGCGCAGCGGGGAGCCGTCCAGGCGGCTGGCCCACAACCCGGCTCCGGCGGCCACGGCGGCCGGGGCGGCGTTGTCCCACTCGTACATGCCGCCGGCGTGGGCGTAGATGTCGGCCTCGCCGAGGACGACGGCCATGGCCTTGGCCCCGGCCGACCCGAGGGGTACCAGCTCGGCGCCCAGGGAATCCCGGATCTTGGTGGTGATCGGGTGCTGGCGGGTGCGTGACACCACCATCCTGGGGGCCCGCCCGGCCAGCGGTGCCAGAGCCGCTGGGCGGTGGCCGGCACCGCCTGTGGCCAGCACCAGGTCACGGGCGGGGAGGGCGACGGCGCCGGCGGCCAGCACCCCGCCGACGCTGAGGGCCACGTGCACGGCCCAGTCGTCTCGGTGCTCGGAGAACTCCCGCGTGCCGTCCAACGGGTCGACGATCCACACCCGCCGGGCGTCGAGGCGGGCGGCGGAGTCGACGGCCTCCTCCGACAGGACGGCGTCGTCGGGGGACGAGCGGGCGAGGAGCTCGAGGATCAGCCGGTTGGCGGCGGAATCGCCGTGGGTGCCGAGGCCTGCGGTCGCCTTCCCGTCAGTCCGGCCCTCGCCCCGCAGCTGCAGCAGCAGCTTCCCGGCGGCCTCGGCAGTCGCCACCGCCTTGGCGTGGTCATCGACCCGGGCCAAGGTGTCGTCCAGCGGTGTCCCCGGTCGCATGGGCCGGACGCTATCCAGCCCAGCGCATGCCACCGAATGGGGGACGCCGGGAAGGCGATGGGAGGATGCCGCGGTGCGTCCCGCCCTCCTGCTCCTGGCCCTCGTGGTGGGCCTGGTCCTGATCGCCGCGCCCCCCGCCGCCGCCCACGGCGCCGGCGGGGTCGAGGCCACCAGCTACGTGGGGTCGGTCGGCCTGATCACCCCGGAGCTCGCCGGCGCCCGTCTGCGGGTGGTCGAGCCGGGTCCCCGGCTCGAGCTGCGCAACGACGGCCCGGAGGTGGTCGTGCTGGGCGAGGGGGGCGAGCCCTACCTGCGGGTCGGCCCCGAGGGCACCTTCGAGAACCGCCGCAGCCCTGACGCCGACCGCAACCGGTCCCCCGAGCATCACCGCGCGCCCGGGCCGTCCGACCCGGGCGCGCCCCCGGACTGGCGGAGGCTGGGGAACGGGCCCGTGGTCCGCTGGCACGATCACCGGCTCCACTGGGTGGGGGCCGATCCGCCCCAGGTCACGGACCGACCCGGGCTGCGCCAGGACGTCCTGAGCCCATCCACCCTGTCACTGCGACGGGGGGCCGAGACGTCCGCCGCGAGCGTCCGGCTGGCGTGGGTCCCAGGACCCTCGCCGGCTCCCTGGTTGGCTTTGGGGGCCGTCGCCTTTCTCGCCGTCGCCACCCTTGGGCTTCTGCGCCGCTGGCGGGGCCCGCTGATCGCAGCGATCGGGCTCCTGCTCGCCGTCGACCTCCTCCACGCGGTGGGCGCCGCCTTCGCCACGGTCGGCGGCCTGGGCAGCCACCTGGCCAGGGTGGTCACCGGCGACTTCTACGCCATCGTCGGCTGGCTCCTGGCGGCGACGGCGCTGCGCCTCCTGGCCCGGGGCCGGCTGGACGGGCTGTACGCCGCGGTCTTCGCCGGCCTGTCGATCTGCCTCTTCGGGGGCGTCCTCGACCTGGCGGTCCTGTCGCGCCACGCCACCCTGTTCGTCCTCCCGGTCGATGTGGCCCGGGCGTGCATCGCCCTGGCCGCCGGAGGAGGGGCTGGACTGGTCGTCGCCTGCGTCCTGGTGATCCGCCGCACGCCCGAGGCCCGGGTCGTGCTCGGGGGCCCTGAGACCTCGGACCTCGAGGTCAGCGACCCGGTGCTCTCCTCTGCGCCGGGCCGCTCGGGACGCGAGTGACGGAACCGGGGTCTACGCTGAATCGGGTGCTCCAGCGAGCCGCCTCTGGCGAGCGCAGGGGGGAAGCCACGGTGCGGTCGTTGCCGGTCGCCTCGACCACGCTTCCCGCCCACCCGGCCTCCAGCAGGGCGGCGCGCGCCTTTGTCGCCGAGCATCTGCGCACCTGGGGGCTCGACTCCGCAGTCGACGACGCCAGCCTCCTCGTCTCCGAGCTGGTCACCAACGCCATCCTCCACGGCCGCTCCCCCATGGAGCTGGTGGTGCGCAGGGTGAAGACCAGGGTCCGCGTCGAGGTGTTCAACGACGGCCGGCGCTCACCCCAGGCCCGCTACCCCGATGCCGCCAGCGGCCAGGGCTTCGGCTTGGTCCAGGCGGTGGCCACCCGGTGGGGCGTCGGCGACCAGGACGGC
>JBBSKY010000050.1:0-22832 GCA_038255915.1 Acidimicrobiales bacterium
GGCTAGTAGCGCTCGCGCTCGACGACGGTGCGGCTGCCGGAGTCGGCCACGGTGCTCCCGCCCCGGCGGCGGGGGGCGAAGATGACCAGGTCGAGGATGACGCCGGCCACGCCAGCCAGCATGAGAATGACCCCGACGACAGCGAGGTTGATCCCGGCGATGTCCTGATCGCTGAGGGCGAAGGTGAGGATGGCCCCCACCGCGATAAGGAAGATGCCCGCTCCGATGCCCATTTGCGTCTGCTCCTTCATGGGGATGTCCCCGTCGGCCTGTTTCAGAGCAGTACCCAGCGTTGGTCCCCCACCAACCGTCCAGGCGCGCGATCTCCGCACATCCCCCCAATGCCTCCGCCTCCGCCGGGCTTCCAAGGCGCATGCACCGTAGGCTCAGGGGCCATGAAGGGCACCCTGTTCGTCACCGGTGACGTCGCCATCGACAAGCTGGTCAACACCGACCCGCTGGCCCTGCTGATCGCCATGGTGCTGGACCAGCAGGTCCTCCTTGAGAAGGCGTTCCGGGGGCCGTACGATCTGCGCCAGCGGCTGGGCGTGGCCAAGCTCGACGCCGCGGCGCTGGCCGGCTGGGACCCCGACGAGCTGATCACGGCCTTTGTCACCCCGCCCGCTCTGCACCGCTACCCGGCGGCCATGGCCGGCCGGGTGCAGCAGCTGTGCTGCCTCGTCGTGGAGCAGTACGGCGGTCGGCCCGATCGGATCTGGCGCACCGCCGCCGACGGCTCCGAGCTGCTGGCCCGGGTGAAGGCGCTCCCCGGCTTCGGCGAGCAGAAGGCGCGGATCTTCGTGGCCCTCCTGGGCAAGCAGCTGGGCGTCGACGTGCCGGGCTGGCGGGAGGCAGCGTCGCCGTTCGGCGAGGAGGGCAGCCACTGCTCGGTGGCTGACATCACCGGTCCGGAGAGCCTGGCCAAGGTGCGGGCCTACAAGCAGCAGATGAAGGCCGCAGCCAAGGCCGGCGCCGCGGTCGACGGGTCGAAGGCGGGCGCCGGGGCCAGGGGCTGAACGCCGGTCGCTCAGTCGACGCCGAGGAGGCGGCTGCGCTGGACGGCCCGTTGGCCCCGCACCAGCCCCCAGGTGGCCCCCAGCCAGGCCAAGGCGGCGAACGCCAGCGCCGAGCGGGTGCCGAACAGGGCGCCGCTCGACTGGGCGTAGCTGAGCATGATCAGCGGCAGGGTGACCAGCCCCGAGGCCTGCTGGGCGGCAGCCGCCGAACGAACGCGGCCCGAGAGGCGCAGCACGACCGAGAGGGTGAGGGCCAGGAAGGGCGGCACCACGAGCAGCATCAGCACCCACCAGTCACGGGTGGGGAAGAACCAGCCGCCGACCCGGGGCCCCACGACGATGTTGACCAGCAGCGAGTACAGGCCGAAGCCGACCAGGGTGGTGAGGTAGCCGGGCAGGAGCGAGGCGATCAGCTTGCCCAGGTAGATCTCGCGCTCGGTGGCCGGTGTCTGGGCCAGCCACTCCCCGGTGCCCTTCTCCCGCTCCCCCACCAGGCAGTTGGCGCCGATGGCCGTGGAGATCGTCATGGGGACGATCACCGCGATGGGGGCGAACAGGTAGACGGCGAGGGCGTAGCTGGTGCGGTCGACCGGGGTGGCGCCCAGCACCCGGGTCTGGGCCTGCTGGGGCAGGAGGTCGAGGGCGGTGGACACGCTGGCGGCGACCCCCTCCTCGGGCAGGCGGACGAGGACGATCAGCAAGAAGGCGGGGACGACCACGAAGAAGAGCAGGGCCAGCACGACCATGGGCGCCCAGAAGTCGGGGCTCTGGGCCAGCTGGCGCAGGTCGGTGCGGGCGATGGTGAAGGTGCGGCTGCGGCCCCGGCGCGGCGCAGGCCGGGCGCTCACCGGTGCACCTCGGCAAGCCGGTCGCCCGGCTGCCAGCCATCCGACCGTCGGACCGCCAGGTAGACCTCCTCCAGGGTCGGCCGGTGGGGCTCGACCCGGGTGAGGTCCACGCCGGCACCGACCAGCTGGGCCACCAGTCCCGGCACCCGGTCGGGCCTGTCGAGGGCCACCAGCAGCCCGCCCCGGCCGGCGTGGACCGAGCCGACACCGTCGGGCCGCAGCCCGTCGGCCCCCTCTAGCACCCGGCGCAGGGCCAGCGGGTCCGTGGCGTCGAGCAGCACCTCGGGGACGGGGAACAGCTGGTGCACCAGGGCGTCCGGCGGTCCGCTCAGCACGTCCCGTCCGCCCTCGAGCAGCACCACGTGGTCGGCCAGGCCCTCAGCTTCGAGCAGCAGGTGCGTGGACATCACCACCGCCGTACCGGCCTCGGCCAGCTCGTCAACCATGGCCAGCACGGCCAGGCTCGACTCGGGATCCAGACCCGAGGTGGGTTCGTCGAGCAGGAGGAGGTCGGGCTCGTGCAGGACGGCCCGGGCCAAGGCCAGGCGGGTCTTCATGCCGGTCGAGTAGCCGCCGACCCGGTCGCTCAGGGCCGAGGCGATCCCGAAGCGGGCGGCGGCCTCCTCGATGGGCGCTGAAGGTCCGAGGTCCCACAGCTCGGCGGCGTAGCGGAGGTTGTCCCACCCCGTCAGCCGGTCGTACAGGGCCGGCTTGGCCGAGACCACGCCGGTGCGGCGCCGCACCTCGTCGCCGTCGCTGACCGGGTCCAGGCCGAAGACCCGCACCTCACCCGACTCGGCGGCAAGGGCCCCGGTGAGCAGGCGCAGCGCGGTGGTCTTGCCCGCGCCGTTGGGCCCGAGGAGGACCGTGACCTCGCCCGCGGCGACCTGGAGGTTCAGGTCGGCGAGGGCCACGACGTCCCGGAAGCTTCTGCGCGCGTGCTCGACGTGGGCGGTCGGCGCCGGAAGGGCCATGGCTTCGGAGGGTACCGTCGGTGCCCGTGATCCTCACCGTGAACGGCGATGATGTCACGCTCCGTGATGGTTCGACCGTTCTCGACCTCCTGGCCCACCTTGGGCTGGGGGCGGCGTGGGTGCTGGTCGAGCGCAACGGTGCACCGGTCGAGCGGGCCGACCTGGCGGTGACGGTGCTGGCCGGGGGCGACCGCCTCGAGCTGGTGCGGGCCGTGGCCGGAGGCTGATGGCCGAGCACCCGCTGCTCGAGGGCCGTCGGCTGTACCTGTGCACCCCCGATAGGCCCGATCTCGAGGGCTTCGTGGCCGCGTGCGTGCGGGGCGGGGTCGATCTGGTCCAGCTGCGGGACAAGCGGCTCGAGGCCCGGCCCCTGCTGGCCCGGGCCCGGCTGGCCTCCAGGGTGTGCCGCGACCTTGGCGTGCCGTTCGTGCTCAACGACCGGCCCGACCTGGCCCTTGCGTGCGGGGCCGACGGTGTGCACGTCGGCCAGGACGACGCCCCCGCGTCGCTGTGCCGCCGGCTCCTCGGGCCCGATGCCCTGGTCGGCCTGTCGACCCACGCACCGGAGCAGCTGGCGGCCGCCGCCGACGAGCCGGTCGACTACACCTCGGTCGGACCGGTGGTGGCCACCCCCACCAAGCCGGGCCGCGACGGCGTCGGCCTCGGGTACGTCACCCACGCCGCCGCCCACGCCTTTCGGCCGTTCTTCGTCACCGGAGGGGCGTCACCCGAGTCGGTCCCGGCCATCGTGGCCGCCGGCGGACGCCGCATCGTGGTGGTCCGCTGGCTCACCGAGGCGGCCGACCCCGAGCAGGCCGCCCGGGCACTGAGCGACGCCCTCGACCGGGCCATCGCCACCGGCTGATCCGCCGGACCGGCCGGGTGGGGCCTGAGGAGCATGCTGAAATACTCGGCTCGGCTGCCGTGACTCAGCGTCGTGGCAGATCACGGCCCGCGTGACAGCCTCCGCCTCGCTCTACTTCAGCACACTCCTACCCGTACCAGCCGGCCACGTCGACGAGGACGTCGACAGTGCCCGCCTCGTTCCTGACGGCGATGCGACCCGAGGCGCCGAGGGCGGCGCTGACGGCGTTGGGGATGGTCCGGTTCGGCACCCAGTTGAGGCTGGAGGCGAGCGGCTGGGCCTGGCCGGCCGGCCAGATGGTGAGGAAGCTGGAGGCCGTGGTGGAGGTGGCGGTCACGTTCGACATCACCGCGACGGCCCCGGCCGGAACCCCCCCGACGCCGGCCACCTGCACCTCACGCCCCACCCCGGGCCCCCACGGCTCGCCGGACCGGGAGTCGAGGACTCTGCTCGGGGTGAGCGGGTGGTAGGCCAGGCCGGTCCCGGGGGCGAAGGAGCCGATGACGTCGACGATGACGTCGACGAGCCCGGCCTCGTTGAACACCGAGACCTTGCCGCCCGTGCCGGCCTTCACCGTCACGGCGTTGGCGATGGTCTGTCCGGGGGCCCAGTTCAGGCTGGACGCCGTGGGCCGGGGCTGCCCGGCCGGCCAGACGGTCAGGTAGCCGCCTGCGGTGGCGTTGGTGACGGTCACGTTCACCACGACGGCGTCGACGCCGGTGGGCACCCCGGCCACCCCGGCCACCAGCACGTCTCGAGTCCGGCCAGGCTCCCAGGGGGTGGAGTAGGGGCCGACCTGGGGCCCGGGCCGGGAGTCCTGGATGCGGGCCGGGGCCATCGGGCTGAAGCCGTCACCGGGCTGGGCGTCGTAGTAGCCCACCACGTCGATGATCACGTTGGTGCTGCCGGCCTCGTTGTAGAGCGTGAGCCGACCGCCGGAGCCGACCTTGGCCGTGACGCCGTTGGCGATGGTCTGACCGGCCGCCCAGTTCAGGCTGGACGCCGCCGGCTGGCCCTGGCCGTTCGGCCAGATCGTCAGGAAGCCGGCCGCCGTCGTCCCCGTCACCGTCACGTTCAGGGCGACCGCCCCGGCGTCAAAGGGCACCCCGCCCGCCCCGGTCACCGTGACGTCGCGCGCCTGCCTCGGGGCCATCGGCGTGCCGTAGGGGCCGACCCGGCTGGCCGACCGGGTGTCCAGAAGCCGTCGGGGGGACACGGGGTGGAAGGCCACCCCGCTCGAGGCGATCCCCGCAGTGGGCGGCGAGTACCAGGACGTCAGGGCGTTGCCGCCCGCGATGCTCAGCGAGAAGTGCACGTGGTCGGTGTGGGGGTTGGCTCCGGTGTAGAGCTGCCAGCCCTTGTCGGCCGCGTAGGACTTCCAGATCTTGCCCTCCCAGACCATGTACATGATCCCGAGCCGGCGGGCCATAGCGGCAAGGTTCCCGTGGCCGTCGGAGGTCGTGAGCCAGTACAGGAAGTCGGCGGCCATGACCTTCTGGACGGGGTCGGAGGAGTTGACGGCCCAGTCGTAGGCCCGGCCCTCCTTGTGCTCGGACTGGCCGCCGATGGCGCAGTCGCGGGTGATGCCGAGCGACGAGGTGACCGGGTAGGTCGCCTCCAGGAGGTCCCGCAGTGCGATGGCACCGGGCTTGGGGGTCGGGTCGCAGGTGGTCTGGCCGACGTAGTCGGCCAGCGGGTCGATGGCCGGGCCGAAGGCCGGGGCGACGGGCACGACGGCCGGCGCCGGGGCGGCGGCCTGGGCCGCCGGGGCGATGACTGCGAGCGACCCGAGGAGCAACCCGACAGCCAGCACGGCTCGGATCAGGACGAAGCGGCGGCGGAGCATCAGCGGGGATCGGCGGCGGCACGCGACGAGGCAAGGGGAAAGCAACGACTGGGCCCATTGCACCTTAGCGGCGGTTTCGCTGCGGTGCGGGGTCGGCTCAGCCGTCGACCAGGGGGGTGACGGCCCGGTCGAGCCAGCCGAGGAGGACGGCGACGGCCCGGGGGTCGTGGCGCAGCTGGTGGCCGGCCGAGCTCACCACCCGCAGGTCGGCCAGGCCGTCGGCGGCGTCGGCCAGCGCCCGTGCGTCGACCAGCGGGACCCGGTCGTCGTCGGAGCCGTGCACGATCAGCAGCGGACGGGGCGGGATGCGGTTGACGACCCGGAGCGGCCGGATGTCCCGCAGCTCCCTGGTCCAGCGGTCGAGGTCGGGGGGGAAGCCGGGGCTTCGGACCACCCCGACGGTGCGGGCGTGCTCGAGGAAGCGCCGCGGGTCGGCGGCCCACTCGTCGAGATCGGCCGGTGCGGCGAAGCTGGCGACGCCGAGGACCCGGTCGTCCTCGGCGGCCAGGCACAGGGCCAGGGCCCCGCCCAGGCCGAACCCGCACACCCAGGCCCCGGCCACGTCCGGCTGGTCGAGCAGCGCCTCCAGCCCCACCTTCAGGTCGCGCAGCCAGCCGGCCAGGGAGAAGTCGCCCTCGCTCCCGGCCACCCCCCGCAGGGCCAAGGTCAGGCAGACCCAGCCCGACCCCGTCGCGATCCGGTCGGCCAGCGCGGGGTAGGTGGCCCAGCCCCGGGCTGCGCCCTGGGCCGGCTCGGGGAACGGGTGAGCGATCAGAAGGCCGAGCCGGGTGCGGGACCCGCCGGCGGCCGACGCCTGCGGCCGGGCCAGGTGGGCGTCGAGGCGGAGGCCCTCGCTGATCAGCTCCACGTCGCCCCACGGGCCCCGGAGCGGATCACGGGTGGCGGCGGCTGAGCCGGGCCAGCCGGTAGCCCCGGTTCCTGGCCTCGGCCAGGCTGTCAGGGGCGAAGGCGAGGAGCTGCCCGTGGGCCACGAGGTCCTGGACCACCTCCTCGTCGAGCGATGGGTCGTCGAGGTCGTAGACGACCTGGGTGCGCTTGTCACCGACGAACCGGTGGTGCTCGAAGCGGGGAGGGCGGACGGCCATGTCCGGCCATTCAAGCGCGGCGCCCGCCGCCCGGGTCCGGCGGCGGCGGCCAGCGGCAGCGCGTCCGGCTGCTACTCCTCGGCCGGCGGTCCTACCGCCGAGATGGCCTGGAGGTAGGCCAACTGGGCGCTGAGGACCGCCTGCACGTGGTGGGCGCTGACGTCCAGCCCGGTCTCGGTGGCCCGGTCGAGGACGGCGGCGACCGCCTGGGCCTCGTCCACCACGACCTCGCCCTCGACCGGCTCGCCCGTGGTGCTGCCGGCCAGGCCCAGGGTGCGCAGGTGGTCGAGGCTGAGATCCAGGATCTGGCGCACCTCGTCGTAGGACAGCTGGGCGGTGACCTCGTCCGGGAGGTGCTCGGCCACCCACAGGACGGCCTCCTCGAGATCGAACACGGCGCGGGGCGGGAGGGCGTCGAGCCGGCGGGCCTCACGGCCGATCGCCCCGGCGGCCACGGCCATGACGAGGGCGACGACGACGACCGAGATGACGATGGCCACGGCTCGAACCTACCGGCGGCCGGACCGGGTCGCGGCGCCCCGATGCCGTGGCTGGCCGTGGCAGGCTTGCGGGATGGCGACACCGGTTCGGCTTCACTGGTCCGACGCCGGGGCCCAGGTCCACTCGCTCGTCGTCGGGCCCATCGACAACAACGTCTTCATCGTCCGGTGCACGCGCACGGGCGAGGCCGTGCTGCTGGACGCAGCCAACGAGCACGACCGGCTCCTCGGCCTGTGCCGCGACCTCGGGGTGCGCCGGGTGCTCCAGACCCACGGCCACTGGGACCACATCCAGGCCGTGCCGGCGCTGCGCGACGCTGGCTACGACGTGGCCGTCGCCGCCGCCGACGCGACCCGTCTGCCGTCCTACGACTCCCTGCTCGAGGACGACGCGGTCATCGAGGTCGGCGACCTGCGCCTGCGCACCGTGGCCACCCCCGGCCACACCCCCGGCTCGCTGTGCTTCCTGCTCGAGGGAACGCCCCTGCTCTTCAGCGGCGACACCCTGTTCCCCGGCGGCCCGGGCCGAACGGACCTGCCAGGGGGGGACTTCGGGACCATCCTGGCCTCCCTCGACGAGCGACTCCTTCCCCTCCCCGCCGACACGATGGTCCTGCCCGGCCACGGCGCCGACACCACCATCGGCACCGAGCGCCCCCACCTCCAGGAGTGGGCGGAAAGGGGTTGGTGAGGGAGCGGCCGCTGCAGCAGCGGATCGCCGCCCGCCTGCTCCTGGCCTGCTGCACGCTCGCCCTCGGCCTCGGTCTCGGCACGGCGATCGCCGTCGTCGGGGTGCTCCACCTCCAGCACCCGGGGGTCAAGCTCCTCTCTCCCGATGTGAAGGAGGTGCGCTTGGACCGGGGGGTGCACAAACTGTTCGTGGTGCGCAACGCGCCGGGCGGCCTGCCGCCGGTCAGTGAGTCCCAGCCGGTCTGCACCGTGACCGACGCCCGCAGCGGCCAGATGGCGCCGACGGCCATCACCGACGGGGGGTTCGCCGCCGTTCGGGTGCTTCGGGGCGGCCGCCACCGGGTGGCCTGCACCTCGGCCTTCCCCGTCACGGTGGACGTCGGCCACCAGGGTGAGCCCTTCACCGCGTACCTGACGGTGGTGGGCCGGGGCCTGGTTCCCGCCGTCACCCTCACCGTGCTGGCCGCCGTCCTGGCCGCCAGGGCGCTGCTCGCCGCCCGGCGCCTCCGGTCGGAGGCGGGGAGGTGAGGCCGGACGGGCGCGGCCTACCATGCGGCGTGGACCGATCCTCCCCGCTCGTGAGGGCCGGGGCGTCCCGACCCCCCGCCTGCCGATGAAGCTGCCGTCCGACGCCCGAGGAGTGCTGCCCAGCCAGCGCCTGCACCAGGCCATCGACGAGGGGATCATCTCCGCCGGCGGGTTCACCATCCCCCGGGCCAACGTGCAGCCGGCCAGCCTGGATCTTCGGCTCGGCGAGGTGGCGTACCGGATCCGGTGCAGCTTCCTGCCCGACCGCCAGACCGTCGACGTGAAGATGAAGGACTACATCCTGGGCGAGCTCGACCTCCACCGGGAGGGGGCCCTGCTCGAGACCAACCGCCCCTACCTCATCCCGCTGAAGGAGCGGGTGTCGCTGCCGGCAGGGGTCCGGGCCAAGGCCAACCCGAAGAGCTCGACGGGGCGGGCCGACGTCTTCACCCGGGTGATCACCGACGAGAGCGACCGCTTCGACGAGGTGGCCGCCGGCTACGACGGCCCGCTGTACCTCGAGGTCGTGCCCCTGTCCTTCGCTGTGCGGGTGCGCGAGGACCTCAGCCTCAACCAGCTGCGGCTGTCGGTCGGCCGGGCCGTTCTGTCCGACGACGACATCCGGGCCTTCCACGCCCGCACCCCGCTGCTGTTCGACCGGGGCCGGGCCGTGCCGGCCGACCAGCTGGCGCTGGCCGACGGGATGTTCCTCAGCCTCGACCTGCGGGGCGACGAGGACGGCCGCGTCGGCTATCGGGCCCGGGACAACGCCCCGCTGCTCGACCTCACCGCCACCCGCAAGGCCGACCCAAGGCCCTACTGGGAGGCGGCCCAGCGGGAGGAGAGCGACCGGATCGTGCTGTCGCCCCAGCGCTTCTACCTGCTGATGTCGCAGGAGTCGGTGCAGATCCCCCCGTCGCTGGCCTCGGAGATGACCGCCTACGACCCCACCAGCGGCGAGCTGCGTACCCACTACGCCGGCTTCTTCGACCCCGGGTTCGGCTACGACCCGGCAGGCGGCCTGCGAGGGTCGCGGGCCGCCCTCGAGGTGCGGGCCCACGACGTGCCCTTCATGGTCGAGAGCGGCCAGCGGGTGTGCAAGCTGACCTTCGAGCACATGCTCGAGGAGCCCGAGCAGCTCTACGGGTCGGGCATCGGCTCCAGCTACCAAGGCCAGGAGGAGACGCTGGGAAAGCACTTCCTCCGATCTCCGGGAGGCGGCGGGCGACCCGCGCCTCCGCCCGACGACGCCGACGCCGACGAGCTGCCCCTCCCCGGCCTGACCGACGGCCCGGGCTGACACCGAGGTGGATGCCATCGAGGTGCTGTTCGCCCGGCGCTCCACCGGGCGGCTGGTGGCGCCGGCTCCGGACCCGGCCGACCTGCAGACGATCCTGCGGGCCGCCGCCGCCGCCCCTGACCACGAGCGCCTGCGCCCCTTCCGCTTCACCATCCTCTCGGGGGCGGCGCTGGACGCCTTCGGGGAGGTGCTGGTCGCCGCCTACGACGCCCGATGCGCGGCGGCCGGCACCGAGCCGATCGCCGCCAAGCGGGCCAAGGAGCGGACCAAGCTGGGGCGGGCGCCCCTGGTCCTGGTGGTGTCCGCGGTGCGCCGGCCCCCCGGCAAGGTGCCCTGGGACGAGCAGCTGGCGGCGGTTGCCGCCGCCGCCCAGAACGCCTGCCTGGCCGCCACCGCCCTCGGCTACGGGTCGATGTGGCGCACGGGCGACCCGTCCTACGACCCGAACGTGAAGGCCGCCCTCGGCCTCGACGACGCCGACGCCATCGTCGCCTGGCTCTACCTCGGCACCCACCGGGAGGGGACGGCGCCTCCTCCCAACGACCCCGACCTCGACGGCTTGCTCCTCCCCTGGCCGCCTACGGGCTGACGTTCTCCAGCCCCGGTGGGTAGGTGCCGCGCTTGGCCTTCCAGGCCTCGGCCGCGCTGCGTTGGGCGATGAGGCGGGTGACGGCGATGGCCACGCCCGACGAGGCCGCCCAGGCCAGCGCCTCGCCCCACGAGGTGCCGGGCGCCGCCGGGTTGGACGGCGGGTCGCCGCCCTTCAGCCGCCGCCAGCCGACCCGCAGCAGTGACTTGGTGGCCATGCCCGCCACCCAGCCCGCTCACGGTGCCGACGACCTTCCACAGGAGCCGCTTGTCGTCCATGGCCCCGAGCCTGCCCGCCAGACCCGGCAGCGAACCCGCCGCCCGTCAAGCGACCATCAGCGGCGGCACCTCGGTCGTAGCGTGTCAGCTGTGCGCCCTGCCGTCACCGCCGTCACCGCCGCCCTCGCCGTGGCGCTGCTGGCGACCCCCGGCTGCCGGGACACCCGTCAGGTCGCCGGTCCGGCGCCGACGGTTGTCGACCTTGAACCGCCGCCGGTGGAGGCGCAGGCTTCCACCCCGCTCCCGGAGGCGGCGCCCACCACCCCGACACCGACACCGACACCGACACCGACACCGGCACCGACGGTCGCCGCCGGGCCGGGGCCGGCGGCCCCCGCCGACGCCGCTGCGCTGGGGGCCGAGCTCGCTCGGATCGAGGCGACCCTGCGGGACCCGGCGACGCCGGCAACCGAGCTGCCGGCGCTCGGGCTGGCCCAGCAGGTCGGCTACCGCCAGCTGGCGGCCAACCCGGGCTGGCGGCCCGACGCGCTCCGGGCCGTCCCTCCTGCCCTGCACGCAGCCATCGTGGCCAACACCGACGCCCAGGGGCTTCTCGCCTCGCTGCACAAGCGCCGCCCGACGACGCTGCCGGCGTGGCGCATCGTGGCCCCACCTCCGGCGGCCTCGGTGCTGGCGGCCCACCAGGCGGCGGGGAAGGAGATCGGGGTCGCCTGGGAGGTGCTCGCCGCCATCCACCTGGTGGAGACCCGCATGGGCCGCATCAGGGGGACATCGACGGCCGGAGCGAAGGGTCCCATGCAGTTCCTGCCCGCCACGTGGGGCCAGTACGGAGCGGGCGGCGACATCGAGGACCTCGCCGCGGCATCGAAGGCGGCGGCCCGGCTACTCAAGCGCAACGGCATCGACCGAGACCCCCGAGCCGCGGTGTGGAACTACAACCACTCCTACGCCTACGTCGACGCCGTTCTGGCCTACGCCGCCACCATGAAGGCCGATCCGCGGGCCCTCCTCGGCTACCACGGCTGGCAGGTGTTCTACGCCCACGCCGACGGCGACCTCCTCCTCCCCGAGGGCTGGACGAAGCCCTGACCAGCTGGGCAGCCGCCACCCGGCTGGAGCCTGAGAATTCGGGTCCGCCCGGGGGTCCCAGCGCTGCGGCCAGCAGGGGCCGGAGGCCCGAGGGGTTTCCCCTACGGGCATAGTGCAAATACACTGGCAGGGTGACGGCTCCCCTGTTCCAGGTCGACGGCCTCCGCGTGTCGGTCGAGGGGACGGAGATCCTGAAGGGGGTCGACCTCAGCGTCGGCGCAGGCGAGGTGCACGCCCTGATGGGGCCGAACGGGTCGGGCAAGAGCACCCTGGCCCAGACCCTGCTGGCCAACCCCGAGTACGAGGTGACAGCGGGCTCGATCCGGCTGAAGGGCGAGGACGTGACCGCGTGGCCGGTCGACGCCCGGGGAAAGGCAGGCATGTTCCTGGCCTTCCAGTACCCCGAGGAGATCCCGGGGGTGCCGATCCGCCAGTTCCTGCGCCAGGCGCTCGGCGCTCGCAAGGGCATCGAGGACCTTTCGGTGCTCGAGACCCGGCTGGCCATCATGGACTGGTGCAAGCGTCTCGAGATCGACGACTCGATGATGGACCGCTACCTCAACGAGGGCTTCTCCGGCGGCGAGAAGAAGCGCAACGAGATCCTGCAGATGGCGGTGCTGGAGCCGGACATCGCCATCCTCGACGAGACCGACTCTGGCCTTGACATCGATGCCCTGAAGGTGGTGGCCAAGGGGGTGCAGGAGGTGCGGCGATCGCGCCCCGACCTCGGCGTGCTCCTCATCACCCACTACATGCGGATCCTCGACCTGCTGGCCCCCGACGTGGTCCACATCCTGCTCGACGGCCGCATCGTTGCGACCGGGGGGATCGATCTGGCCCGCCGCCTCGAGACCGACGGCTACGAAGCCTTCCGCTCATGACCACGGTGGAGGGGAGCGCCAGGAGCCTCGACGTGGCCCGACGCCAGGCTGAGTTCCCCGTGCTGTCCCGCACGGTGCACGGTCACCGGCTCGTCTACCTCGACTCGGCCGCCACCTCGCAGAAGCCACGAGCCGTGCTCGAGGCCATGACCCGGTTCTACGAGACGTCGAACGCCAACATCCACCGGGGCACCTACCAGATGGCCGTCGAGTCGACCGAGGCCTACGAGGCCGCCCGCCGGGCCGTGGCCCGGTTCATCGGCGCCCCCTCGCCCAAGGGCCTGGTCTTCACCAAGAACGTGACCGAGGCCATCAACCTGGTGGCCTCCAGCTGGGGCGGCGCCAACCTGCGGGCGGGCGACGCCGTGGTCCTCACCGAGATCGAGCACCACGCCAACCTGGTGCCCTGGATGATGCTGCGGGACCGGCTCGGGATCGAGCTGCGGTTCGTGCCCATGGCCGAGGACTACACCCTCGACCTCACCCACCTCGACCGCCTGCTCGACGGGGCCAAGCTGATGGCCTTCACGGCCATGTCCAACGTCCTCGGCACCCTCACCCCGGTGCGCCGCATCGTCGACGCCGCCCACGCCGCCGGGGCCCTGGTGCTGGTCGACGGGGCCCAGCTGGTGCCCCACGTGCCCACCGACGTCCGGGCCCTGGACGTCGACTTCTTCGGCTTCACCGGCCACAAGATGTGCGGTCCCACCGGGATCGGGGCGCTGTGGGCCCGGCCCGAGCTGCTCGAGGCCATGCCCCCGTTCCTGGGCGGCGGCGAGATGATCCGCGACGTCCGCCTCGACGGCTTCACCACCGCCGAGGTGCCCACCAAGTTCGAGGCCGGCACCATGCCCTTCGCCGAGGCGGTGGGCCTGCACGCGGCGGTCGAGTACCTCAGCGCCCTCGGGATGGAGGCGGTGCGCGAGCACGAGGTGTCGCTCACCGCCTACGCCCTGCGGGTCCTGCGCGAGCGCCACGGCGACGACGTCACCGTCTACGGTCCCAGCGAGCCGGCCATGCGGGGCGGGGCCCTGTCGTTCTCCTACAAGGACATCCACCCCCACGACGTGTCCCAGGTCCTCGACCAGAAGGGGGTCTGCGTGCGGGCCGGCCACCACTGCGCCAAGCCGCTGATGCGCCGCCTCGGCGTCGGGGCCACGACCCGGGCCTCGCTCTACCTCTACAACGACGAATCCGATGTCGACGCCCTGGTCGACGGCCTCTGCGACGTCGACGACCTGTTCTCGCGGTAGCGAGAAGAAGGAGTACAAGAACCCATGGCCGGCCTCGAGGACCTGTACCGAGAGATCATCCTCGACCACTACCGCAGCCCCCGCAACCGGGGCGAGCTGGCGGCACCCCCCGCCGTGCGGGTCGAGGGCTTCAACCCCCTGTGCGGCGACGAGGTGGCCCTGTTCGTCGACGTGGAGAACGGCAAGGTGGCCGACATCAAGTGGTCGGGCCAGGGCTGCTCGATCAGCCAGTCGTCCACCTCGATGCTGACCGTGGCCGCCAAGGGCAAGACGATGGCTGAGGCCCGGGCCCTCATCCGCCGGTTCAAGGGCCTGATGTCGATCCACGAGCAGGCCCTCGGCGGCGACGCCGACGGTGAGCAGGACGAGGCCGACGGTGTCGCCGAGGGCCGCGACGAGCCGGAGGTGCAGCTCGGCGACCTCGAGGCGCTGCAGGGCGTGGTGAAGTTCCCGGTGCGCATCAAGTGCGCCACCCTGTCCTGGAACACCCTCATCGAGGCCCTCGACGAGACGGGCCAGGAGGACAACCCGGACACTCGACTGGCGTAGCGCTGCGGGCGGCTATACTCCAGATCACTTGGGGTGCGGGTCCGCCACCTGCCCCCAAGAAGTGGCGCTGCGCACCCGCCGAGCGCAGCAGCCGCCGCGAAGGGGGAGCTTCGGCTCCCCCTTCGTGCTTCCCATGCTCAGGCGCCGGCGGGGCTCTCGATGAGGCCGAAGAGGAGCCAGGCCACGGCCTGGTCGTCGGTGGGAGCCAGGCGGGCCAGCATCTTTGCGCCCGCCGGGGAGCCGGCCATCGACACCGCCAGCGCCAGGTCGGGCGAGGCAACGAGCTGGGCCGCCGCCGCCTCGACCGTCGCCCGCAGGGGTTCGGGCACCTCGGCCAGCGCGGCAGGGTCGATGGCGACCCGCTGCACGAACGTGCCCAACTTCGAGGGGTTCTCGCCCGGAGGCACCACCACCTCGGCAACCCGGGTGAGGCTGGGCGGCACCTCGGCCCCCGCCAGCGCCTCCTCGGCGTTCCGCCCCGCCCCGAACCCGGTGAACGCACGTGTTGCCATGGGGCGGAGCGTACGCTGCGGCCGCGTCCGACAGCCCGGGAGGAGAACCCCTGATGAAGGCGGTCGGAGGTCGCCTGCGCCTGCCTGCGGCGCTTGCCCCGCTGCGCCACCGCCCCTTCGCCGTGCTGTGGTCGGCCGGCCTGGTCTCCAACGCCGGGTCATGGATGGAGACGGTGGCCGTGGGGGTGCTGATCAAGTCCACCACGGGCCGCGACGCCCTGGTGGCCGCCGCCGCCGTGGCCGCCTTCCTGCCCATCGGCCTGCTATCGCCCGTCGGCGGCGCCCTGGCCGACCGGGTCGACCGGCGTCGGTTCCTCATCACCCTCAACTGCTTCGAGGCGGCCGTCGCCACCTGCCTGGCCGTGCTGGCCTTGCGGGGCCAGGCGACCCCGGGCCTGGTCATCGCCCTGGTCTTCGTCGAGGGGTGCTCGGCGGCCCTGCGCCTGCCCTTTCTGCAGTCCCTCCTGCCCGATCTGGTGCCGGACGACGAGCTGCTCGGCGCGGTGGCCCTCGGGTCGGCCCAGTACAACATCGGGCGGGTCCTCGGTCCCGCCCTGGCCGCGGTGGTGATCCTCTACGGGTCGTTCCAGGCTGCGTTCGCCATCAACGCCCTGTCCTTCTTCGCGGCGGTGGCCGCCATCGCCTCGATCCGCCTGCCTTCGCCTCCCGAGCCCGACCGCACCGGGGTGCTGGCCCGCATCGTCGCCGGCGCCCAGGCGGCCCGGGCCGAGCCCGGGTGCCGGGCCGCCCTCGGCCTGGTGGCGGTCACCGCCCTGCTGGTGTCACCCTTCATCGCCCTGGTGGCCGGGCGGGCCGGAGCCCTGGTGGGCGGGGGCGAACGGGCCGTGGCCCGGGCCACCGGCGTGCTGACCACCGCCCAGGGGATCGGAGCGGTGGCCGGAGCCCTGCTCGTGCCGTCGCTGGCCCTGCGCTTCGGCCGGCGCCGGGCCCTGCTGGTGTGGCTGGTGGCCACCCCGGTCCTGGTCACCGCCTACGCCTGGACGCCCACCCTGTGGTCGACCGCCGCCGCCATGGTCCTGCTGGGGGCTGCGTACATCGGAGTGCTGGCCGGCCTGCAGGCGGTGGTGCAACTGCGGGCCCCGGTGGCCTTCCGGGGCCGGGTGATCTCGCTGTTCCTGGTCGCCCTCGGCACCCTCTACCCGCTGGGCGCCCTCTGGCAGGGCGTGGTGGGCGACGCCGTCGGCCTGCGGTGGGCCACCACGCTGGGCGCCGCCGCTCTCCTCGCCGTGCTCGCCGGCCTGGCCGTCCTGCGCCCTGCGGCCCTGCTGGCGCTCGACCCGCGGCCCTCGGAAGCACCCTCGACTTCCCTGGAAGGTTGATCTGAACCGCTGCGTCTGATGTGATGTGGCCCAACTTCCCCGTTTGTCAGCGAAAGGCCGCATCGCGGTGCGACGTCCAGCTCTCCTCCTCCCCGGTACCCCGGCCGTGCTCGCGGCGCTGGCCTGCGCCGTGATGGCCGGTGGCGCCCTGACCGGCTGCATCCAACGGGCCACGGCCGCAGCCAGCGGGCAGGTCTTCGGGCCGGGAGGCGTGGCGGCCCGGTCGCTCGATGATCCTGCGGTGGCGGCCGGTCCGGCGCCCAGCGCGCCGACCGCCACCACGGTCGTGCCCGACGAGGTCGCCCCCGCCGAGGTGATCGACGGCGGGCCCAACGGCCTGGTCACCGGAGCCAGGGGCGCACCCGTCGCCGCCCTCGAGGGCCGTCTCGCCGCCCTGCGCTTCAACCCGGGCAAGTCCGACGGCGCCTACGACGCCCACCTGACCATGGCCGTGATGGCCTTCCAGAAGCAGCAGGGGCTCCCCCGCACCGGCCGGGCCGACCCCACCACCCTCGCCAAGCTGGCCAAGGCGCCGCTGGGCCACCCGATGCTCGACACCACCGAGCCGACCCGGGTCGAGATCGACCTCAAGCGCCAGATCGCCCAGTTCTGGAAGGACGGCCGGCTGAGCCGGGTGCTAGCCGTCTCCACCGGCAACGGGGCCCGCTACTGCCTGCCGAAGGACAAAGGCGGCGGCTGCGACACCGCCATCACCCCCGGCGGCTCCTACCGGGCCGACCGCAAGATCAAGGGCCTGCGGGTCTCCCCCCTCGGCAGCCTGTACGACCCCGTCTACTTCTTTGGCGGCATCGCCATCCACGGCTCGCCCTCCATCCCGGCCACGCCCGCCTCCCACGGCTGCGTCCGGGTGCCCATGTGGGAGAGCGGCTGGGTCCACAACGCGATCAGCATCGGCGACCCCGTCTACGTCGTCGGCGGCAAGGTCGCCCCCGTCCCCTTCGGCGCCACCGCCCCCGTCGAGACCCCCGACGAGGTCACCACCCCGCCCGTCGCCGCCTAGAGGCCGGCGCCAACCCGCGCTGATGTGGCTACACTGGTGGCCACAACGAAGGGAGCGACGGTGCGATCGGTCGGCGTGCGGGAGTTCAGGGACCAGGCCACCCAGATGATGGGCTCGGGCGAGACGCTCGTGATCGAGCGGCACGGCAAGCCCATCGGCTTCTTCGTGCCCATCTCCGCCACGGACCGGCGGGCGGGCCGTGCGGCGCTCGGCCGCCTCGGTGTCGCGGCCGGGGAGCTACTCAAGGCGGCGGGCCTCGACGAGGAGGAGCTGGTACATGAGGTGGCGGGCCGCCGCCGGCGCTGATGCGCCTGGTCGTCGACACCAGCGTCCTCGTCGGCGAGCTGCTCCGGGCCAGGGGACGCGCGCGGCTGGGCGACGATCGCCTGGAGCTGTTCCTGCCCGAACGGATGCGGGGAGAGATGCGGGTGGAGCTCCCCCGCCGCATCGCTGCGTTCGTCCGACACCGCCAGCTCGCCGTCAGCGTCGGCGAGCGATTGGCGGAGCTGTGCCTCGAGGCGGTGGAGACCAACCTGGTCATCATCGACGAAGCCGTCTACTCAGCCCTCGAGGACGAAGCCCGGGCCCGGTCGCTACGGGATCTCCGAGACTGGCCCGTGGTCGCCTCCGCCATCGCCCTCTCGGCGGGTGTCTGGACGAACGACAACGACTTCCTGGGCACCGGCGTGCCGACCTGGACGACCGAGACGCTCCAGCGGTGGCTGGAACCCAGCGCCGAGCGCTGATTCCCGGCCGGAGGTGGGCTAGGCGAGCGGGTCGGCGAAGGGGTCGTCGGAGGGGGCCGAGACCGGCGGGGCGAGGCCGGGGGCGCCGGGGTCGGAGGGCTCCTCAGGCTCGAACTGGGCGTAGCCCTCGCCCTCCAGCTGCTCGGCCAGCTCCGGGCCGCCGGAGGCGACGATCTGGCCCCGGGCCAGGACGTGGATGCGGTCGGCCCGCAGCACGGTGAGGAGGCGGCTGAAGTGGGTGATGACCAGCACGCCAAGACCCCGTTCTGTGGTCTCGGCCTCGATGCGGCGCGACACCGCCTGCAGGGCGTCGATGTCGAGGCCGGAGTCGATCTCGTCGAGGATGGCGAAGCGAGGCCGGAGGACGCCCAGCTGGACCGTCTCGTTGCGCTTGCGCTCGCCGCCGGACAGGTCGACGTTGAGCGGCCGATCGAGGAAGCGGCGCTCGAAGCCGACCCGGTCGGCCTCCTCCTCGAGGCGGGCCCCGACCAGGGCGGGGTCGCGGCCGCCCGCCTCGAACGCCGCGCTCAGAGCGTCGACGAGCGACACCCCGGGCACCTCGAGCGGCTTCTGCATGGCCAGGAAGACCCCGGCCTGGGCCCGTTGCCAGGTGGGCAGGCCCAGCAGCTCGACCGGGTCGCCGTCGCCTTCGATGCGCACCGACCCGCCGGTGACGGCGTAGCCGGGGCGGCCGAGGAGCAGGGCGGCCAGGGTGCTCTTGCCCGAGCCGTTCGGGCCCATGATGGCGTGGACCTCGCCGGGGCCGATGTCGAGCGAGATGCCCTGCACGATCTCCCGCTCGGGGATCCCGCCCCGGAGGTCGTCGATGACCAGCCGGCTCACGACAGCTCCACCAGGACGTCGTCGCCCTCGACCTTGAGGGTGTACACGGGCACCGGCCGGGTGGCGGGCAGCGACTGGGGCTCGCCGGTGCGCAGGTCGAACGAGCTGCCGTGCTTCCAGCACTCGAGGGCGCAGTCGTCGGCCAGCACCTCGCCCTCGGAGAGGCTGATGTCGGCGTGGCTGCAGCGGTCGCCCAGGGCGTACCAGTCGTCGCCCAGCCGGACCAGGGCGATGCGGTGCTCACCGAGGTCGAAGCGCCGGACGGCGCCGTCCTCCAGGTCGCCGGTGGCGCAGAGCCGCTCAAGGCTCATGCCACGACCTCTACGCGGCGGGCCAGCTCGAGGGCGATGGGCTCGCGCAGGCCGGGGAGGGGAGAGCGGGCCAGCACGTCGTCGAGGAAGCCGAGGACGATGAGGCGGTCGGCCACCTTGGCCGGCACGCCCCGGGCCTCGAGGTAGAAGCGCTGCTGGGGGTCGATCGGGCCGACGGCCGAGGCGTGGCTGCAGGCCAGGTCGTTCTCGTCGATCTCCAGGTTCGGCACCGAGTCGGCGTGCGCCGTCTCGGACAGGACCAGGTTGCGGTTGGTCTGGAAGGCCATGGTCCCCTTGGCTCCCTTGTGGACCTTGATGAGGCCGCTGTAGACGCCGTGGCTGCGGCCGCCGACGGCACCTTTGAACACCAGCTCGGAGCGGGTGCGAGGGGCCCAGTGGTCCTGCATGGTGCGGAAGTCGTGGACCTGGTCGCGGTCGCCGACGTAGGCGGCGAGCAGGGTGCTCTCGCCTCCCTGGCCGGTGAGGGCGGCGTCGGTGCGCAGCCGGGCGTAGGCGCCGCCGAGGGCGATGGCGATGCTCTGCAGGGTGGCGTCACGCTCGACCCGGCTGCCGTTGTGGGCCACCGACCACACCGCCGGTCCGAGGGCCTGCACCGCGGCGTGGCGCAGATGGGCCCCCTGGTCGGCCACCAGCGCGGTGATGGGCAGGACCAGGGCCCCGGCCGGGTCGTCGGCGCCGACGTAGACCTCGACCACCGAGGCTTCGGCCCGCTCCTGGGCGTGGACGACCAGCCGGGGGCAGGCCAACACGCCGCCGCCGGTGACCAGGTGGACGACCACCAGCGGCTCGACCACGACCTTGCCCCGGGGGATGACCACCGCGAGCGGGCTGGCCACGAAGGCGTCGTGCAGGTCACCGAGGGCGTCGTGCGGGGGGGCGACCGCCGCGAGCAGCTCGGGGGTGGCCTCCTCGACGAGCAGGCCGTCGCCCTCGGAGTGCACCAGGGCCCCGTCCACCGTGAAGACCAGCCCGGCCCGCGCGGAGAGGGCGTCGACCAGGGCTGCGGCCAGGCCGGTGAGGGAGGGCCGGCCCGTCGGCGGCGTGGCGGCCGGGTGGTAGTCGGCCAGGTCGAGCTTGTCGATGGGGCTGTACCGCCACACCTCCTGGGCCGACGTGGGCAGCGAGCCGGCAGCCAGCCGCTCGGCCGCCGCCACCCGCCGCTCGACCAGCCAGGGCGGGCCGCCCAGCTCCCGCGCCGCATCGACGGAGAAGGGGGCGGTCACGACCAGCCAACCCTAATAACCCTACGGCCATAGTGGAAATGCACGGAGCGGCGGCTGGCTCCCTACAGGGTGAAGCGGCCCTCGGCGACCGGGGCCACGGCGCCGCCGACCCGCAGGACCGCACCGGTGTGGACCTCGATCCGGCACGGCCGGCCGATCTGGTCACCCTGGTGGATGGTGAGGTCGGTCTCCATCGCCCACCGCTGGCGGGCCAGACGGCCGAAGGGGCCGGCGGCCGACCCGGTGCCGGGGTCCTCGGAGATCCCAAGGCCGGGGCAGAACACCCGGGCGTGCAGGGTTCGGTCGTCCAGCCGGCGCACCGCCGCCACCGACGCCGTCCCGTGGCGGCGCTGCAGGGCCGCCACCGCCGTCAGGTCGGGATCCAGCCCGGCCAGGGGGGCCTCGGTGGGCACGAGCAGGTGGCGGATGCCGCCCGCCTCGGCCACCACCGCGGCCTCGGCCCCCGCCAGCCCGAGGGCGGCAACAGCCGGGGCCGGGTCCACCTCCTCGAAGCTGGGCTCGGGCGCCTCCATCACCGCGCCCCGGTCGGTGGCCTCGACCGCCACCGTGGCCCCTGAGCTGCGCTGGGTCCAGCGGCCCGGTCCCAGCACCCAGGAGGTGCCCAGCGTGGGGTGGCCGGCGAAGGCCAGCTCGGCGCCCGGGGTGAAGATGCGCACCTCGTACTCTCCGTCGGCCACCACCACCGGGAAGGCGGTCTCCGAAAGGTTGACCTCACGGGCCAGGGCGGCCATGACGGGCGGGGGCACCGGGTCGAGGACCACGCACAGGGCGTTGCCGGCCAGCGGCCGCTCGGTGAACACATCGACGATCCGATAGGCGAAGCGCACGGGCCCAGGTTGCCCGAGATCGCCGGCCTCAGCGCCGGCGGCGCTTCCAGAACTGCCACCGGGGCGGGTTCTCGGCGGCGACCCGCTGGCGCTCCCGCTCGGCCCGCACCTCGGCCACGATGATCGGGCCGGCTGAGTTGATGATGTTCTCGGCCTGGTCGAGCAGGGTGCCGATGTCGGCGCTCTGGGGCTCGTCAGGGGTGGCCGGCGACACCAGGGTGCCACGCTGGAAGGCCACGTCACCCACCCGCCGCTCGAACCGCGGGCAGATCTCGGGACACCTCCACGGCGCCTCGGGCGCCAGGTCGAGGCTGCAGAACCGGGCCGTGTCGCCGCTGGCGTAGGTCCGGCTCTGAAAGTGCTTGCACTCCTCCCGCATCGGCACCCCCTGAGTCTGCCAGCGCCCCGCCCCCTCCGTGGCACGAACCGCTCGGCTTCGGGTAGCCACCGAGGTCCCCGGGGAACACCACAGCCATGGCTGAGCCCGACGACGACCTGGAACCGGTGTTGCCCGAGGCCCACGAGCCGGAAGGGGAAGGCTTCCTCGACAAGCTGCGGGGCGGCGGCGTGGGCACCGAGGACCCCATGATCGTGGGCGACGCCGGCCCCACCGACATCCCCCCCGGCACCGACGGCGACGCCCCCGACTCACTCCTGGTCACCACCGACGAGCCCGTCGACCACCTCGAGGTCTGAGGCAGCGGTACGGTATCTCGTACCGCAGGAGGGATGACCATGGCCATCACGGCGAGCGAAGCCAGAAAGAACCTCTTCCCACTGATCGAACAGGTCAACGCTGACCGCACGCCAGTCGAGATCACCTCCAAACGAGGTGACGCCGTGCTCATCTCCGGCGACGACTACCGGGCCCTCGAGGAGACCGCCCACCTCCTCCGCTCGCCCGCCAACGCCCGGCGCCTCCTGGAAAGCCTCGACCAGGCCCGCACCGGCGCCGTGGAGGAGCACGAGCTCGACCGATGAGGTTCATCTTCACGCCCCACGGGTGGGAGGACTACCTCCACTGGCAGACCAGCGACCGGGCGAACCTAAAGCGTGTCAACCGCCTGCTCGAGGCTATCGCCCGCGATCCCTTCGACGGGATCGGCAAGCCGGAGCAGCTGCGCCACGCGCTGGCCGGCGCCTGGTCCCGCCGCATCGACCAGGAGCACCGCCTCGTCTACCTGGTCGATGGCGACGACATCGTGATCCTCCAAGCCCGCCACCACTACGGCTGAACCGACGAAGAGCCGGCCCCTCTACATAGGAGGCTGACCAGTCATCGAAGGTAGGGCGGCCCCCCTCCTCGAGCAAGGAGCGAGTTAACTGTCTGAGCGATTGCCGAGGAGGGGGGCCGCCCGGTTCGCCACGACCGTCAGCCGACGGAGCCTTCCATCTGCAGCTCGATGAGGCGGCTCCACTCGACGGCATACTCCATGGGCAGGGTGCGGGTGACGGGCTCGATGAAGCCGTTCACGATCATCGAGGTGGCCTGCTGCTCGGAGAGGCCCCGGCTCATCAGGTAGAAGAGCTGGTCGTCGCCGACCTTGGAGACGGTGGCCTCGTGGCCGATCTCGGCGTCCTGCTCGCCCACCTCGATGTAGGGGTAGGTGTCGCTGCGGCTCTCCTCGTCGAGGATGAGGGCGTCGCAGCGGACGAACGACTTGGAGCCGGTGGCGCCCGGGTCGACGTGGACC
>JBBSKY010000051.1:0-22093 GCA_038255915.1 Acidimicrobiales bacterium
CCGGCACCAGTCGAGCGCCCCATAACGACGGCTCAGCCGGCGTCCCGGCCAGTCCCCGAACGCCGGGTTGGTGGCACGTACCTCTCGGGAGGAGTCGCTCGCTGCCGTCGTCGGCTTGTTCAGACAAGAAGTGCTCGTGCTGTGGTCGTCATCGACCTGATGGTCCAGCGCCTAGCCCAACGTCATTGGTCAGGAGGTCGTCGAGCACTTCGCGGCGGACCACCTCTCGGGGGAGGCCGTCCTTGACGAAGAGCACCGGGGGGCGGAGGACCTTGTTGTAGTTGCTGGCCATGGAGTGGCCGTAGGCGCCGGTGACGGGGGTGGCGAGGATGTCGCCCACGGCGAGATCTTCGGGGACGAAGGCTTCGGCGACGAGGACGTCGCCCGTCTCGCAGTGCTTGCCGACGATGCGCACCGCCTTTGGGCGGTCGGCGTCGGTGCAACGGGGGAGGAAGGCCTCGTAGCCGCTGCCGTAGAGGACGGGGCGGGGGTTGTCGCTCATGCCGCCGTCGACGGCGACATAGGTGCGGATGCCGGCCAGGGGCTTGATCGTGCCGACGGTGTAGAGGGTGACAGCGGCCGCGGCCACGAGGGAGCGGCCGGGCTCGGCGGTGACCCGCACAGCCGGGTCGAGGCCGCCGGCCAGGAGGGCGCCGCGGGTGGCCTTGGCCCAGGAGGCGATGGTCGGCGCCTCCTCGCCCCGCACGTAGGGGACGCCGAGGCCGCCGCCGACCACCAGTTCGGGTAGGCCGAGCGGGGCGGCGAGGCGGGCCAGCACCTCGGCCGCCGCTTCGAACGAGGCGATGCTGAAGACGTTCGAGCCGATGTGGGCGTGGAGGCCCACCAGGTCGACCACGCCGGCGGTGTCGAGGCGGCGCAGGCGGGCCAGCGCCTGGGCGGCCAGGCCGGTGGACACGGTGAAGCCGAACTTCGAGTCGTCCTGGCCGGTGCGCACGAACTCGTGGGTGTGGGCCTCGATGCCCGGGGTCACCCGGATGAGGACGCGGGGCCGGGCGCCGACGGCGGGAGCGAGCCGCTCGAGGCGGTCGATCTCGTCGAAGGAGTCGACGATGATCCGGCCGACGCCGAGGTTGAGCGCGGCCCGCAGCTCGGCGTCGGACTTGTTGTTGCCGTGGAGGACCAGCCGCTCCGGCGGCACCCCGGCGGCGAGGGCCACGTGCAGCTCACCGCCGGTCGAGACGTCGAGGTGCATCCCCTCCTCGGCGGCCAGGCGGGCCATGGCCACGCACAGGAACGCCTTGGTGGCGTAGGCGACGCCGTCGCCCCACGCCGCCACCGCCTCCCGGCAGCGGGCCCGCAGGTGGGCCTCGTCGTAGACGAACAAGGGCGTGCCGAACAGGGCGGCCAAATCGAGCAGGTCACACCCGCCGACCGAGCACCGGCCGTCGGCGTCGACCCTGGCGGTGTCGGGGAGAAGCTGGCGCAGCAGCGGCCCGGCCATCAGATCAGCGCGGCGACGCGGTCGAGGAGCTCGAGCGGGTCGAAGGGCTTGGTGACGTAGTCGTCGGCGACCTCGAGGCCTGCGTCGATGTCGGCGTTCTGGGCCTTGGCCGACAGCAGGATGATCGGGATGGCGGCCAGTGCCGGGTCGGCCTTCATGGCGGCGGCGAGGCCCAGGCCGTCGAGCTTCGGCATCATCACGTCGGACACCACGATGTCGGGCCGGTTCGCCCGCACCTCGGCCAGCCCCTCGATCCCGTCGGCGGCCGTGGACACCACGTAGCCTTCCATCTCGAAGTTCACCCGCAGCAGCCGCACGATCACCGGGTCGTCGTCCACCACCAGCACCCTCGTCACTGTGTTTCCCGCCGTGTATCGGGACTCGCTGTCCGCTCGCCCTCACCGGCTCGCTCGCTGCGCTCGCACCGGGACCTGGTCACTGACGCATCCTCACATGCGCTCCGGGGCACCGATGCCGAGGAGGTCGAGGCCGAGGGTGAGAGCGGCGGCGGTCAGCCGGCAAAGGGTGAGGCGGCTGGCCCGGGTGGGATCGTCGGCCTTCAGCACCGGGCAGGCGTCGTAGAAGGAGGTGAAGGCCTGGGCCAGGTCGAACAGGTGGCCGCTCAGCTTGTGGGGGGCCAGGTCGGCGGCGGTGGCGGCGACGGCGCCGTCGAGCCGGAGGAGGGCCAGGGCCAGGGCCCGCTCGGCCGGCTCGGCGAGGGCCACCGCCCCGGGTGCGGCTCCTTCAGCCGCGCCCTTGCGCAGGATCGAGTGGCAGCGGGCCACGGCGTACTGCAGGTAGGCGCCGGTGTTGCCGTCGGTGGCCAGCATCCGGTCGTAGTCGAAGGTGTAGTCCTTGATGCGGTCGTTCGACAGGTCGGCATACTTGACGCCGCCGATGCCCACCGCCTCGGCCACCGCCGCCTGCTCCTCGGCCGACAGCTCGCTGCGCTCGGCCACGATGGCCGCCGCCCGCTCGACGGCCTCATCGAGGAGGTCGATCAGCTTGGCGCTGGCGCCGCTGCGGGTCCTCAACATCTTGCCGTCGGTGCCGAGCACCGAGCCGAAGGCCACGTGCACCGCCTCCCGGCCGTCGCCCAGCCAGCCGGCCAACGTGGCCCCGGCGAAGACCAGGGCCAGGTGCTGGGCCTGGGGGGACCCGACCACGTAGACGAGCCGGGAGGCGCCGAGGTCGCCGGTCCGGTAGCGCACCGCGGCGAGGTCGGTGGCGTCGTAGCCGAAACCTCCGTCGGACTTCTTGACCATGAGGGGCATGGGCCCGCCGTCCCGGCCCTCGAAGCCGGGCGGGAACACACAGAGGGCGCCTTGGGAGACAACGGCGATGCCCCGGGCCTCGAGGTCGTCGCAGGTGGGGCCGAGCCGGTCGTTGTAGAACGACTCGCCGGCCAGGTCGTCATCGGTGAGCAGGACGTCGAGGCGGCGGTACACCAGATTGAAGTACCGCTTCGACTCCTCGACCAGGAGGTGCCAGAGCCGGAGGGTCTCGGCGTCTCCGGCCTGGAGCAGCACGACCCGGTTGCGGGCCCGGTCGGCGAAGCCCGGCGCTCCATCCGAGGTGTCGAACACCCCGCCGTCGAACTTCTGGCGGGCCTCCTGGTAGAAGGCGGTGAGGTCGCCGACCGACAGCTCGTCGGCGGCCTGGGCCTCCCCCAGGTCGAGCAGGTGCTCGATGAGCATCCCGAAGGGCGTGCCCCAGTCGCCGATGTGGTTCTGGCGGACCACGTCGTGGCCGAGGAAGGCGAGGATGCGGACCAGGGCGTCGCCGATGATCGTGGACCGCAGGTGGCCGACGTGCATCTCCTTGGCCACGTTCGGGGCCGAGTAGTCGACCACCACCCGCTCGGGCCGGGCGGCACGGCCGATGCCGAGCCGCGAGTCGGCCGCCAGCTCGTCGAGGCGCTCCGACAGCCAGGCCGAGGTGAGCCGCAGGTTCAGGAACCCCGGGCCGGCCACCTCGGGCGACCCGACCCCGGCGGCGGCGGCGTCGAGGTGGTCTGCCACCGCCTGGGCCACCTCGCGGGGCGGCCGGCCCAGCCGCTTGCCCAGGCCCATGGCCCCGTTGGCCTGGTAGTCGCCGAAGCGCGGGTCGTTCGAGGGGCGCACGACCGGATCGGCGTCGGCGGCCTCGGGAAAGGCCTGGGCCACGGCCCGCCGGAGGGCGGCTTCCAGGGCTAGCGCGGGATCGGCCATCCCCCAGGGTTACCTGCCACCGGCCTCGCGCCGCCAGGCACTAGCGTCCCGGGCCGGTTCCCGCCCTCGTAGCTCAGGGGATAGAGCATCGCCCTCCGGAGGCGTGTGCGCAGGTTCGAATCCTGCCGAGGGCACCGCCGCAGGCATCGTCCCTGCGGTCCCGCGCCGTGGAGACCCGCACCGCTTCCCCCTCTCCGAAGAGCGTCAGCGCCGGCCGCATCCCCCAGCAGCCCGGTCTCGACGGGCTGCGTGCCGTCGCCGTGGTCGCCGTGCTGGCGTGGCACGCCGAAGTGGGCGTGGTGCGCGGCGGCTTCCTCGGCGTCGAGTCGTTCTTCGTGGTGTCGGGCTACCTGATCACCGCCCTGCTGTGGAGCGAGCGAAGCACCACGGGCCGCACCAGCCTGGCGGGCTTCTGGCTGCGGCGGGCCCGCCGCCTGCTCCCTGCCCTGTACCTGCTGCTGCTCGTGGTGCTGGTCGCCCTGGTGGTCGGGTGGTCGGATCTGGTCGCTCGGGCCCGGGGCGACGCCATCGCCGCCGCCGTCTACGTCTCCAACTGGTACCAGCTGATCTCGGAGCAGAGCTACTTCGCCGAGACGGGGCAGTCGTCGCCGTTCAAGCACCTGTGGTCGCTGGCGGTCGAGGAGCAGTTCTATCTGGTCTGGCCCCTGCTCTTCCTGGCCCTGCTGGCCCTGTGGCGCGGCAACCGGCTGAAGGTGGCGGCCTCCGTGGCCGGGCTGGCCGCGGCATCCGGCCTGGCCATGGCCCTCGCCTTCGCCCTCCGGGAGGACCCGAGGCCTGGGGTCCCCTACGACCCGTCCCGGCTCTACTACGGCCTCGACACCCGGGCCGGCGGCCTGCTGCTCGGGTGTGCGCTGGCCCTGCTCTGGCGGCCCTGGGAGCGGTCGCCCGACGCCGTGCCCCCGGCAGAGGTGGGTCGGCGCCTGCCGCCGTGGGCGGCCGACCTGGCCGGCCTGGGCGGGGGAGCCGTCCTGGTGCTGTGCTTCTGGCGGCTGGGCGAAGGGTCGCCCCTGGTCTACCTGGGCGGGCTCCAGCTGGTCGCCCTCACCACATGCCTGGTGATCGTCGGCACCACCCGGCCCGGCTCGCTGACCAGCCGGGTCCTCGGGGCCCGGCCCCTGGTGGCCATCGGCCGGCGCTCCTACAGCCTCTACCTGTGGCACTGGCCGGTCTACGTGGTGACCCGCCCGGGACTCGACGTGCCATGGTCGTCCGGCCCCACCCTGGTCCTGCGCCTGGTGCTGTCGGCCGGGTTGGCCGAGCTGTCGTACCGCTACGTCGAGGTGCCCGTCCGCACCGGGGCGCTCGGGCGGTCGCTCAGCCGGGTCCAGCGCAACCTGAGGGGAGCCAGCCCGGATCGTCGCCGCCAGGTGCGCCGGTCCTGGACCGCCCTCGGGAGCCTGGGGTTGGGCCTGCTCCTCCTCGTCGGCACCCTCGTGGCCAGGGCCGAGCCGCCCCCGCCCCTCGACTCCCTCCTGGCCACCGAGGATGCCCTGGCCGAGGCCGGGGGTGAGCCGGACCTGGCCCTCGATGCGCTCGTGCCGACCGGGGCCGGCGCCGAGGATGAGACGACGACCCCCTCCACCAACCCGCCGCCGCCGGGCGCCGACCCCAACGCCGTCATCCCCGGCTCGTCGGCCGGTCCGGGCTCCCGCCAGGTGGTCGTTCCGGCCCAGGTCTACGCCATCGGCGACTCGGTGATGCTGGGGGCCCGGACCGCCCTGGCCGACGCCATCCCGGGCATCGTGGTCAACGCCAAGCTCGGGCGCTTCATGGGCGAGGGCTCGGGCGTCGTCTCGGCCCTGTCCGAACGCGGTCTCCTGCCGGGGGCCTTCGTCGTCCACCTGGGCTCGAACGGCCCGGCCACCGCCTCCGACGTGACCGACATCATCGACGCGGCCCAGGGCCGGCCGGTCGTCCTGGTCACCGTGCGGGTCCCCCGGCGCTGGGAGGGCATCACGAACTCGGCCATCGCCGAGGGCGTGGCCGACCAGCCGAACGTGAAGGTCGTCGACTGGAAGCGAATGTCAGGCAGTTGCAGCGGCGGTGACGTGCTCTACGACGACGGGACCCACCTGCGGCCCGCCGGCGCCGCCTGCTACGCCGACCTGATCCGAGCGGCTGTTCCCTAACCCCCGCTGCGCAGGCGGAGGCGCCTGCGCAGCGGGGCCCCAGCTGGGGCTTCGCCCCAGACCCCCAGGCCCTGGGCGCGGGCTTAACGCTGGTGCTTGGGGCACCACCAGGTGGTGCGGCCGCCGATGGTGGCTCGGCGCAGGGGGGTGCCGTCCCGGGGACAGGCCCCGCCCGGGAGGCGGTGAGGGGTGAGGTCGCCGAGGTGGGAGCCGCCCCGCTCGATGAGCAGGTCGACGGTGCGGCGCAGCTGAAGGTGCAGGCGCCGCAGATCGGCGGGGGGCAGTGAGCCCGCCGGCCGCGTGGGTGCCAGGCCGGCCCGCCACAGCACCTCGTCGGCCATCAGGTTCCCCACCCCGGCGAGGCGGGCCTGGTCGAGCAGGCGGGCCTTGAGGGGGGCCGCCGATCCGGCCAGCGCCGTCCGCAGCTGCGCCGCGCTGGCCCCGAGGGCGTCCGGCCCGAGGGCGTCCTCGTCCGGGTCCAGGCTGACCCCGCCGAGGCGGCGGGGGTCGTTCATCCGCAGCACCCCGCCAGCGGCGAGGTGGAGGGTGAACCGGTCCCAGACGGCCTCGTCGCGCCTGCTCGTGTACAGCAGCTGGTCGACCCCGGCCGTCCCGTCGACCACCAGGCGCCCGGTCATCCCGAACCGCAGGCCCAGGGTGCGGCCGTGATCGGTGTCGAGGAGAAGGAGCTTGCCCCGGCGGCGGGCGGCCACCAGGCGGCATCCCAACAGGGCGTACTCCACGTCCTCGGCGACGATGCCTCCCTTCAGGAACCAGGCATCCGGCGCCTCCACCGCGGTGACGAGCCTCCCGAGGGATGCCGACTCCGCCAGCCGCCGGTACGCCTCCACCTCCGGCAGCTCCGGCATCGCCGTGACCCTACGGGCCGGGCATCCGGGTAGGTTCGGCGCTGTGCCGCCGGCTGTTCGCGAGAAGTTCCAGTGGAAAGAGCTGTTCGACGAGGTGGTCACCTCGGGGCTGTGCACGGGCTGCGCGGGCTGTGTCATCGCCTGCCCCCACGACGTGCTCGGCTACGACGACACCAACGGGGTGTACAAGCCGATGAACATCGAGGAGGAGCTCGGCCCGTCCGACTGCACCCACGGGCAGAAGGGCTGCACCTCCTGCACCCGGGCCTGCCCCCGCTTCCGGGACTGGGAGCCCGAGGCCGACACCCACCTGTTCGGCCGGGCCCGCGAGGAGGCCGAGGTCTCCGGGATCTCCAAGGACGTGCTGCTGGCCCGGGCCGCCGACCCCGACGTCCACGAGCGGGGCCAGGACGGCGGGCTGGTCTCGGCCATCCTCATCTGGGCGCTGGAGAAGGGTGAGATCGACGCCGCCCTGGTGTCCTACCTCGAGGGCGACGGCACGACGTGGAAGGCCGTGCCGGGCGTGGCCCGCACCCGCGACGAGGTGCTGGCCGGCGCCGGCAGCCGCTACACCTACTCGGCCAACACCATGGCCTATGCCGAAGCGGTGGCCGGCGGCGCCGAGAAGATCGCCCTGGTCGGCATGTCGTGCCAATCCTCGGTACCCCCGATCATGGCCGCCCGCAAGGCCGGCAAGGTGGCTCGCCGGCTGTCGCTGAACATCGGCCTGCTGTGCTCGAAGACCTTCGACGACGCCATCTTCGAGGAGCTGTTCGAGGCCAGGTACGGGCTGCACAAGGCCGACATGGTGAAGATGAACATCAAGGGCGTCTTCCAGATCTGGATGCGCGACGGCAGCTACCACGAGGTGCCCCTGAAGGAGTGCCACGCCTGGACCCGTGAGGGCTGCAAGCTGTGCCCCGACTTCGCCGCCGAGCACGCCGACATCTCGACCGGCGGGATCGGCGCCTTCAACGACTGGACCCTCACGGTGGTGCGCACCGACCGGGGCCGCGAGATCATGAGCCGCCTGGTGGCCGACGGGGTCATCGAGACCCGGCCCGGCGACGACGACCCGGGTGCCATCGCCCTGATGCGCAAGCTGTCGCGGGTCAGCCGCAAGCGCTGGCCCGAGGTGGCGGTGGCCGCCCCCCGCCGGATGCCTCCGCTGCCCCCCAAGGCGCCGGCTCCGGCCTAGCGATCCGCCCGACGGTTGGCTGACTAGTCCCCTCGGGCCAAATCGTCAATGGTCAGCAAGGCGGTCGGTGGCTCCGCCGATGGTGCATCTAGACCCCGGGGCGGACGTGCTCACCGATGAGGCTGACCTCGGCCTCGGTGGCAGCTGTGCGTGCGGAGTCTCGGCCCACCCACCAGCTGAAGCCCCGGAGGCAACCCGTGCCCAAGATCCTCACCGTCAAGCTCCTCACCGCCAGTGTGGCCCTCGTCGGCGTCGGCAGCGCCACCGCCGGTGCCGCGGTCCTGCCCACGCCGGTGCGGCCGGCGGCGACCTCCCTGCTGTCCACGCTGGGCCTCCCGGTGCCCGGTGCATCCACCAACCTCACCGCAGGAACCGCACCGGTCGGCCAGGTCACCGTCGGCGGGAGCGCCAGCACCGGCCAGCTCGGCCTTCCCGGCCTTCCGGTGCTCCCGGTGCTCCCGGTGCTCCCGGTGCCGAGCCTGCCCGGCGTCCTGCCGACGATCCCCTCGGTGCCGGGCTCCCTCCCCGGCGTCCCCGGGCTGCCCGGCGTCCCCAGCCTCCCCGGCGTTCCGTCGCTCAGCGGCCTGCCCGCCCTCGGCTCCCTGGTCAACACCCTCCCCGCCGGCAACATCACCCAGGTCACGGGCCTGCTGACCAGCCTTCCCGCCGCCGACCTGGCCCTGGTCGACCAGCTGCTCGCCTCCCTCCCCGGGGCCAACCTCAGCACGCTCTCCACTTTGCTGAGCAGCCCGACCACCGTCCTCGTGCAGCTGAAGACCCTGCTCAGCACGCTGCCCGTCGGGTCGCTGCCCCAGCTGGGCACCCTCCTGTCGGCCCTTCCCTCGGGCCAGGTGGGCAACCTGACCTCGGTGCTGTCGGTCATCCCCTCCGGCACCTCGCTGTCCGGGCTGCTCGCCAACCTGCCCGCCGGCCAGCGGGCCTCCCTCGGCGCCGTGCTGGCCGGCCTCAGCCCGTCGCAGCTGGCGTCACTGCGCGCGCTGCTGACCAGCATGACCTCGGGCACGGGCGGGCTCCTCGGCGGCGGCCTCCTGGGCGGCCTCACCGGGAGCCTGACCGGCGTCCTCGGCTCGGTGCCCAACCTGCAGGGCGTCGTCGGGGTCCTGCCCTCGACCAGCGTGGTCTCGCTGAACCAGGTGCTCGCCCTGGTGCCGGCGGCGCAGGTCCCGGCCCTCGGCCAGCTGCTCTCGGCCCTGCCGACCGGCGGCGCGACCTCGCTCAGCTCGGTCCTGGCCGCCCTGCCCACCGGTTCGCTGACCAGCCTCAGCGGCCTCCTCAGCGCCCTGCCCGCCGGCCAGCTCCCGGCCATCGGCAGCCTGCTCGGCGGGCTGACCCCCACCGGCCGCACCGCCCTGCTGAACGTGCTAGCCCGGCCCGCCTCGGAGGTGAACACCATCGCCGGGGTCCTCGCCGCCCGCTGATCCCAGACACCGCCTGCAGGAGCGCCGCCTCGAGCGGCGCTCCTGCGCGTCAGGCCCCGAGCGCCCGTGCCCTCGAGAACACCGCGTCGAACATGGGCTCGGTCAGGCGACCGGTGAAGGTGTTCTGCTGGCTCGGGTGGAACGAGGCAAGGAGCGTTCGGGGGCGGCCGGCCGGGTCGAGGGCTAGCGCCGACTCCGCCAGGTGGGCGAACGCCGGCCGGCGCCCGACGGGTCCGGCCGATCGGGCGCCGGCGTCACGGGCCAGCACCGACCAGGCTGCGTCCCAGGCGAAGCGACCGAGGGCGACGACCACCGACACCTCCGACAGCAGAGCCACCTCGCGTTCCAGGAAGGGTGTGCAGGCGTCGCGCTCCTCGGGTGCGGGCTTGTTGGCCGGCGGGGCGCAGCGCACGGCGGCTGAGACCCAGCAGCCCGAGAGGGCCAGGCCGTCGTCGCGGTGGTGGGAGGTGGGTTGGTTGGCGTAGCCGGCCCGCCACAGGGCGGCGTACAGCCAGTCGCCGCTGCGGTCGCCGGTGAACACCCTGCCGGTGCGGTTCCCGCCGTGGGCCGCCGGCGCCAGCCCGACCACCAGGAGACGGGCCTCCGGGTCGCCGAAGCCCGGCACCGGACGACCCCAGTACTCCTCGTCCCGGAAGGCGGCCCGACGATCCTCGGCCACCTGCTCGCGCCAGGCGACGAGGCGGGGGCAGCGGCGGCAGGCCGTGATCTCGGCCTCCAGCCGCTCGAGGTCGTCCCCGCCCCCCGCCGCCGGTCGCTCGGGGCTAGGCACGAGGCCAAACTACGGTGCCCTCTCGACATGCCGGCGCGTCCCAAGCCACCGAAGCCGACGACGATCGCGTTCGTCCGCCACGGCCAGACCCCCACCACGGGCAAGGTGCTGCCGGGCCGGGCCCGTGGCCTGCACCTGGCCGACGAGGGCAGGGCCCAGGCCCAGGCCGCCGCCGAGCGGTTGCGGGCCTACGCCAAGGTGGCCGCGGTCTACGCCTCGCCGCTCGAGCGGGCCCGGGAGACCGCCGCGCCCATCGGGAAGGCGCTGGGCCTGCGGGTCGTGGTGGAGCGGGGCCTGCTCGAGTGCGACTTCGGCGCCTGGACCGGCCGGGAGCTGAAGGAGCTGTACAAGCTGCCCGAGTGGCAGCAGGTGCAGCGCAACCCCTCGCAGTTCCGCTTCCCCGACGGCGAGTCGTTCCTCGAGATGCAGGCCCGGGCGTCCGACGCCGTCCGGCGGGTGGTGGCCGCCCACCCCGGCGAAGTCGTCGTGTGCGTCAGCCACGCCGACCCCATCAAGGTCCTGGTGGCCGACGCCATGGGCAGTCACCTCGACCACTTCCAGCGCTTCGGCGTGAGCCCGTGCTCGATCACCGTCATCGCCTACTCGGCCGGCGGCCCGAACGTCCTGTGCGTGAACTCGACCGCAGGCCTGCCCGGTGCCGCATGAGCGGCAGCTTCGACCTCCCCTCGGTCGACCGGATCACCGTCGGCGCCGTCGGCCCGCCCGGCGAGCGCACCTTCTTCCTGCAGGCCCGCGAGGACTCGCTGGTGGTCAGCCTCAAGGTCGAGAAGGGCCAGGTGGCCGCCCTCGCCGAGCGGCTGGGCGAGCTGCTGCACGAGAACCCGGCCAGCTCGCCCATCCCCGAGCCGGCCGATCTCGACCTGGAGGAGCCCACCCTGTCGGAGTTCGTCGTCGGCTCACTCGGCCTGTCGTTCAGCAACGACGACGACCGGGTGGTCCTGGTCTGCGAGGAGCGGGTGCTGGTCGTCCCCGACGAGGACGATCCGGACGACGACATCGACGACGAGGACGACCCCGACCGCGGGGCTGTCGCCCGCTTCGGCTGCACCCGGGGCCAGGCCGCGGCGCTGGCCATGCGGGGCGCCACCCTCGTAGCCACCGGCCGGGCCACCTGCCCCCTGTGCGGCTACCCCCTCGACCCCCGGGGCCACGTGTGCCCGAAGACGAACGGTCACCGGCCACCGAGGCTGTAGCCATCGAGCGGTTCCCCGACCTCGACCCCGGTCGCTACGTCGAGGTGCTCGCCTGTGGCGACGTCGAGGTGGAGGGACGCATGCGGTGGTCGTCCAACGCCACCTTCCTGGTGACGCTGCGCCTGGCCGGCGACGGCTGCCAGGCCATCTACAAGCCGCACCGGGGGGAGCGTCCGTTGTGGGACTTCCCCGACGGGCTGTTCAAGCGCGAGGCGGCGGCGTGGGTGGTGTCGGAGGCGCTTGGCTGGCACCTGGTCCCCGAGACTCTGGTGCGGCCCGACGCGCCCCTCGGTGAAGGGTCGCTCCAGCGCTTCGTGTGGGGCGACCAGGAGGAGCACTACTTCACCGTCCTGGGCGACCCGGCCCACCACGACCGACTCCGCCAGCTCGCCGTGTTCGACATCGTGGTCAACAACACCGACCGCAAGGCCGGCCACTGCCTCCTCGGTGACGACGGCCTGGTGTGGGCCATCGACAACGGCCTGTGCTTCCACGTCGAGCCGAAGCTGCGCACGGTGATCTGGGAGTTCGGCGGCGACCGGCTCGACGACGCCTGGCGCGACGACCTGCGCCGCCTCGCCGCGGAGCCCCCCGAGCCCCTCACCCGCCTCCTCCTCGCCCGCGAGGTCGACCTCATCGCCCGGCGAGCCACCGTCCTGGCCGACCGCGGCGAGCTCCCCGATCCCGACCCCGAGCGCCGCCCCTACCCCTGGCCCCTGGTGTAGCAGCAGGTTCGCGACCTGCGGTGTCCGGACCTCCGCCAGAGGAGCCGTTCCTCAAAGGCGCTGCTGTTGCAGATTGCTACACTCACGCCAGGTTGCCCTTCCGGACGGAGGTCCCATGGCCACGACGTCGCCCACCCGCATCGACGATGACCTGTACGCGTCGGCAAGGCTCGCCGGGGCGACCCAGAGTCGGAGCGCCTCACAACAGGTGGCCCACTGGGCGCGGATCGGCCGGGAGATCGAGGCATCGGCCAGCATCTCGCACAAGGAGATCGCTGGTGTGCTCGCAGGCAGTCGGTCCTACGACATGCTGACGGTGAAGGAGCAGGCCGTCGTCCGGGCAGAGTGGTCAGCCCGTATGGATGACCTCCGTGAGGGGCTGAACCTCGCGAAGCAGTTCGCCGCCGGCCGGACCTGGGTCGAGCTTGGGCCCGACGGCAGCATCGTCGAACGGGGCAACCGTGGTACGGCTCACCAGGCCGTCGCAACCGATCAGGAGGAGGCACGCGGTCGGGGAGCGGGAGAGACAGCCGCCGGCTGATGCCCGACCCGGTCCTCCACCTCCTCGCAGGGCCGAACGGCGCCGGGAAGTCGACGTTGCACGACACCGTCATCGGGCCGGCCACCCACCTCGAGTTCGTGAACGCCGACCTCATCGCTGCGCAGCGCTGGCCCGAGGACCCGGCCGGCAGCTCCTACAAGGCCGCCACGCTTGCCGCCGAGCGCCGGTCCCATCTGATCGAGAACAGGGTGTCCTTTGTCACCGAGACCGTGTTCTCCCACGAGTCCAAGCTGGAGCTGGTCCGTGCCGCCGTAGACGCCGGGTACCTGGTCGCACTGTACGTTGTGGCCGTCTCCGAGGAGCTCGCCGTGGCCCGGGTCAACAACCGTGTGGACGTCGGAGGTCACCTCGTCCCCGAGCAAAAGATCCGGGAGCGGTACCGCAGGCTGTGGCCGCTGGTCGCCGCCGCGATCGATCTCGTCGACGGTGCCACCGGCTACGACAACAGCCTGGCCGCACAGCCGTTCCGAGTCGTCGCCCGATTCGAACGCGGCTGGGTCGTTGGCGAGCCGGACTGGCCGGCGTGGACACCCGCACCGCTCCGCCAGGCAGGGCGTCGTCGGGAGAGTTCCTAGAACCGGGCAGGTGTCTAGGGGCGGTTTTTGAGGGCGTCGATCAGCTTGGGGAGGATCTTGGTGGCGTCGCCCACGATGCCGAGGTCGCAGATGGCGAAGATCGGGGCGTCGCGGTCTTTGTTGATGGCGATGATCTTCTTGGCGCCCTTCATGCCGACCATGTGCTGGGTGGCGCCAGAGATGCCCACCGCTACGTAGACGTCGGGCTTCACCGTCTTGCCGGTCTGGCCCACCTGATAGGAGTAGGGCACCCAGCCGGCGTCGACGATGGCCCGGGTGGCGCCGGGGGCGCCGTGGAGGAGGCGGGCCAGCTCTTCGACCAGGGCGTAGCGGTCCTTGTCGACCAGGCCCCGGCCGCCGGATACGACGACCGCCGCCTCGTCGAGCTTGGGGCCCTGGCGCTCCTCGGTGTGGCGAGCCAGCACGGTGGTGGCGCCTGGTCGGCCGGTGTCGGGGATCGGTAGCGCCGCGACGGTGGCGGCAGCGCCGGCGCCCCCCTCGGCCACAAAGGTCTTGGGGCGCACCAGGAACAGCTGCACCCGGTCGGTGGTGAAGGCCGCCTGCACGATGGTCGATCCGCCGAACACCGCGTGCTCGGCCACCAGGCGGCCACCGTCGTCGCGCAGGCCGACGGCGTTGGCCAGGACGGGCGCGTCGAGGGCGACGGACAGGCGACCGGCGATGTCGCGGCCCTCGTAGGTCTGAGGCAGGAGGATGGCGGTGGGCCGGTCGCTCCCCCGGGCCTCCAGGGCGGCGACGATGGCGGCGGCGACGGGGACCCCGGCCATGGCGTTGCCGGTGTCGACGGTGAGGACGGTGGCGGCGCCGTGGTCGCCGAGGGTGGCGGCGGCGCCGTTGGCGTCGCCGAAGGTGACGGCCTCGACGGTGACGGCCAGGCCCCGGGCGCCGGCCAGCAGCTCCAGCCCGTTGGTGGCGGCGCCGCCGCCCGCCGGCTCGACCACCACCCAGATCCGATCGACGGCCACTCAGACCACCTTCAGGCTCTCCAGGTACGACACGATCCGGAGGTGGGCCTGGCCGTCGTCCTCTACGACATCGCCGGCCGTGCGCTCGGCGGCAGCGGTGACCGAGGTGACCTCCTGGCGGGCCCCGGTGAACCCGAGGTCGCCGGGGTCGAGGCCGAGCTCGGCGAGGCCGATCACCTGGCAGGGCTTTGCCTTGGCGCCCATGATCGCCTTGAACGCCGGGTAGCGGGGCTCGACCGACCCGGCGGTGAGGGTGACCAGGGCCGGCAGGGCGGCCTGGACGTCGTCGTGGCCCTCGTCGGTCTGGCGCTCGACCGTGACCGTCACCCCGTCGGAGGTCACCTTCTTGGCGAAGGTGATCGACGGCAGCCCGAGGAGGGCCGCCACCTGGACGGGCGTCGTGCCCGTGTACCCGTCGGTCGACTCGGTAGCCGCCAGCACCAGGTCGATGCCGTCGCCCGCCTCGCCGGCCCGGCGCACGGCGGCGGCCAGGACCTTGGCGGTGGACAGGGCGTCGGAGCCCCGCAGCGCCTCGTCGCTGACCACGATGGCGTCGTCGGCCCCCATGGCCAGGGCCTCCCGCACCCCCTTTATCTCGCCGCCGGGGGCCATGGAGATCACGGTGACCGCACCCCCGCCGGCGGCCTGCACCAGCTGGAGGGCCATCTCCACGCCGTAGCTGTCGGAGTCGTCCATCACGAACTTCCCCTCGCGCACCAGGGTCTTCGTCGCCGGGTCCAGCCGACCAGGAGCGCTGGGATCCGGGATCTGCTTCACGCAGACGGCGACGTGCATGGCTGGCATCTTCCTCCAACCGGGGAGCAACCCGAGCCACGCGCCCCCGGCTCGGGGCGGGGCGGTCGGGAGGTGTAGGTTCCGTCGCCGTGGCCGAGCGGAAGGGCGCTGGCGACGAGATCCGACTCGAGGTCCCCACCACCCCCGACCTGGTGCGGCTGGTGCGGGTGGTCGCCTCGGGCCTGGCCAGCCGCCTCGGGTTCCCGATCGACGCCGTCGAGGACGTGCGCCTGGCCGTCGACGAGCTGTGCTGGACGGTGGCGTCGCGGGCCGAGCTGACCTCCACGCTGGCCGTGCGCTTCGTCATCCTCGACGCCGCCTTCACCGTCGAGGCCCGGCTTCAGCCCGCTCCGGCCGAGGCCGCCGACGTCACGCTGTCCGCCCTGTCGCAGCGGATCCTCGACACCCTCGTCGAGGACTACACGCTGCTGGCGCCGTCTGACGGGCAGGGCGCCGGCTTCCGCATGCGGACCAAGCAGGCCTGATGGCGCTCGACGCAGCCCGCCGCGAAGAGCTCCGCCGGCTCCTCGACGTCTACGTCGAGACCCGCAGCCAGGAGGACGCGGCCAGGCTGATCGAGGGGCACCTCCCCCTGGCCCGCCACCTGGCCCGCCGGTTTGCCGACCGGGGCCAGCCCCTCGACGACCTGGTACAGGTGGCGTCGATCGGCCTGCTGAAGGCGGTCGAGCGGTTCGACGCCGAGCGGGGCGTCGAGTTCGCCACCTACGCCGCCCACACCATCCTGGGCGAGCTGAAGCGCCACTTCCGCGACGCCGGCTGGGCCGTGCGGGCCCCTCGTCGGCTCCAGGAGCTGTACCTCGAGCTGACCCGGCTGGTCGACGAGCTCAGCCAGAGCCTGGGCCGCTCCCCCACCGTCGCCGAGCTGGCCTCCTCGGCCGGGGTCACCGAGGAGGAGGTGCTCGAGGCGCTGGAGGCGGGCCAGGCCTACCGCTCGTCGTCCCTCGACGCCCCCGCCCCCGGCGCCGACGGTGATGCCAGCGTGGCCTCGACCATGGGCGAGATCGACGTGGCCATGGCGACCGCCGAGCAGCGGGCCGAGCTGGCCGGCCTGCTCGACCGGCTGGCGGCCCGGGAGCGGCGCATCGTGCACCTGCGGTTCTGGGAGGACCGGACCCAGGCCGAGATCGCCACCGAGCTCGGGATCAGCCAGATGCACGTCTCACGCCTCCTGGCCAAGAGCCTGGCCGCCCTCCGTGAGGTCCCGGCCTGAGTGGCCCGTCTGCTGCTGATCGGGAACCCGTCGGCGTCCTCGGTCACGCCTCGGGCCAAGGTCGTCATCGCCAAGGCGCTCGGAGCCGATCACGACGTCACGGTGGCGGCCACCAGCCGTCGGGGCCACGCCACCCGCCTGGCCCAGGGGGCGGTGGCCGACGGCTACGAGGTCGTGGTCTGCCTCGGCGGCGACGGCACCCTGAACGAGGTGGCCAACGGCATGGCCGGCAGCAACGTGACCCTCGGGGTGCTGCCCGGCGGCTCGACCAACGTGTTCGCCCGCACCATCGGCATGGCCAACAACCCGATCGAGGCCACCGGCGAGCTGCTGAGCGCCCTCGAGGCCGGCTCCACCCGGCGCATCGGGCTCGGCACGGTGAACGGCCGCTACTTCCTGTTCCACGTGGGCATGGGCCTCGACGCCGAGGTCGTGCGGCTGGTGGAGCGGCGGGGCCAGCTGAAGCGGTGGGCCGGCCACCCGCTGTTCGCCTGGTGCGGGCTGCAGGCCTGGGTGCGCACCTACGAGCGCAGCCGGCCCCGCTTCGCCGTGCGCCACCCCGACGGCACCGTGGTCGACGACGCCCTGTTCGCGCTGTGCCAGAACTCCAACCCGTACACCTTCCTCGGCAACCGGCCCCTCGACACCAACCCCAACGCCGACCTCGACCGCCCCCTCGCCATGCTCAGCTTCCGCGACCTCGACCTGTTGCCGACCCTGCGCTACCTCACCGAGTCGCTCCTCGGCGGCGACCGCCTGGCGCGCGACGGCCGGGTGGTCGAGCGCCACGACCTCGAGCGCCTGACCGTGACCGGCCACGGGTCGTTCCCCTACCAGGTCGACGGCGATCACCTCGGCGACGCCGACCGCCTGGAGCTGGTGTGGGTCCCCGACGTGCTCACCCTGGCCGTCCCCCGGCCGGCGGCTTCCCCGGGCTAGAGAACCCGAAATCGACCGTTGCCATCGGGCAAGAGGCTCGCTAACATGTGTAGCGGAGGTTTTGTCCTCCTCACGCATGGGTCGGGGGGCTCATGTGAACGCTTTCACACTCTTGTCCGACACCGTGCCCCTCGGAGGCCGACCATGACCTTGACCTGGCACCGCTCGATCGACTGGGACGTCGCTGACTGGCGCACCCGTGCCGCCTGCCGCGACACCGACCCCGACCTGTTCTTCCCCATCGGGACGACCGGCGTGGCCCTGGAGCAGATCGAGTCGGCCAAGACCGTCTGCCGCATGTGCGAGGCCCAGCCCCAGTGCCTGGAGTTCGCCCTGTCGACCAACCAGGAGTCGGGCGTGTGGGGGGCTACCTCCGAGGAGGAGCGCCGCAAGCTGCGCAAGGCCTGGCTGGCCCGCCAGCGCACCACCCGCGCCACGGCGTAGAGCCGGCCCGTCCCCTCGGGCGGGCCTCAGCCGGGCAGGATCTCGGGGGGCGGGACGGGGACGTCGATCACCACCCGTGTGCCCTGGGCGTTGCTCAGGGTGATCGTGCCGTCCATCTGGGTGGTCACCAGGTCGCGGGCGATCGACAGGCCCAGGCTGCGGGTGCGGTCGATGGTGAACCCGGCCGGAAGGCCCCGGCCGTCGTCCTGGACCACGACCTGCAGGCGGTCGCCGTCGTTGGCCAGCTCGATGCGCACGTGGCCGCCGGCCGACCCGTCGGGGTAGCCGTGCTCCACCGCGTTCTGCAGCAGCTCGCTGAGCACCACCGACAGGGGCGTGGCCAGCGTGGCCGGCAGCTCGCCTGCGGCCCCCGTCACGGTGAAGCGGACCGGGGCCTCGGGGGTGAGGGTGGCGTCCTCGGCCATGCGCACGAGGAAGCCGACGATCTGGTCGAACGGCACCTGCTCGCCCGCCTCCCGGCTCAGGATCTCGTGCACCAGGGCGATCGAGCGGATGCGCCGCTCGGCCTCGGCCAGGGCCTCGCGGCCCTCGCCCGGCGGCAGGCGCCGCCCCTGGAGGCGCAGCAGCGACCCGATGGTCTGCAGGTTGTTCTTGACCCGGTGGTGGACCTCACGGATGGCCGCGTCCTTGGACAGCAGCTCGCGGTCACGGCGGCGCACGTCGCTGACGTCACGCAGCAGGACGATGGCCCCGATCACCCGGGGAGGTTCCTCGGCGCCGGCCCGCCCGTCGAGCAGGGGCAGGACCCGGAGCAGCACGATGACGTCGGGGCGCCGCTCCAGCTCCTCGGTGACCGGGAGGGCGGCGGCCCACGCCTCGTCGATGGCGTTGGTGCCCAGGCCGACCTCGTCGAGCCGGGCCCCCTCGGCGTTGGAGTAGATGCTCATCCGGTGCAGGTGGTTGACGGCGTTGGGTGAGGCGTAGACCACACGGGCGGCCTCGTCGAGCAGGAGCACGCCGTCGCCCACCCGGGGCGACTCGCCCGTCGTCCCCTCGTCGACGGGGTAGGGGAACGAGCCGGCGACGAGCATGCGGGCGAACCGCTCGAAGACCTCGATGTAGGAGCGCTCCAGCTCGCCGGGCCGGCGGCCCACGGTCAGGGCCGCCTCGCGGGTGAGGACGGCGACGACACAGCCGAGGTGGCGGATCGGGATGCACTGCAGACGGGCGGGCTCACCGCCCCGGCTCGGGACGGCCACCTCGCCGTCCATAATCTCTCCGGCCCGGAAGGCCCGGGCGACCAGGGGCCGCTCGGCCTCATCGATGATGCGGCCGACCAGGTCGTCGGTGTGCAGGGTCTGGCTGGTGGTGGGCCGCACCTGGCCGAGGACTATGTACCTTCCATCGCCGGCCCGCCCGTCGCCGAACCCCTCGCCACCGCCGGCCACCGGCACGAACAGGAGCAGGTCGGCGAAGCAGAGGTCGGCGAGGATCCCCCAGCTGGACACCAGGCGGCTGAGGTGGGCGAGCTGGTCGACCTCCAGCCGGGTGTGGAGCCGGGCCAGCTCGGGCAGGGTGGCCAACGCGGCTACCCGCGCGCGGCGTGCATGCGCTGCAGCGCCTCCCGGCCGGCCGGCCCGAGGCGGTTCCACAGCTCGGGCAGCACGCCGACCCGCTCGAGCAGGGGGAAGAGCACGTTCGGGGGGCCGTGCTCGCCCTGGTCGAGGCAGACCACCAGCACGGCCAGGGCCTGGTCGCCGCCCTCGGCCAGGGCCACGGCGGCCTCGGCCAGCCGGCCCACCGGCCGGTGGTCTGAGTGGTGGCGCTCGGGGCGCAGGCCGAGAGCGGCCCGGGCGGCGGCGACGTCACCCCGGCCCAGCTCGGCCCAGGCCAACGTCTCGGCGGCGATCTCCTTGAGGTCGCTCGAGGCCCGACCGGCAAGCACTTTGCGGGCCCCGTCGGCGGCGACCGCCGGGCGCCCCTCGAACAGGGCGTCGTAGGCCTCGCGCAGCTCGTCGCGCTGCGGCTCCTCCCGGTGGCGCTTCAGCTCCTGGTAGTTCTGCGCCGCGAACATCACCCCGAACAGCCCCGCGAACAGCTGCCCGAACCGCAGGGCCACCAGGGCCAGGAGGGTGGCGAAGGCGATGGAGATGTACCGGGCCACCTGCTCGCCCGACGGCCCCTGCACCCCGCGCAGGAAGGCGGCCACAGCCGCCCCCCCGTCGAGGGGGAGGATGGGCAGCAGGTTCAAGATCCCGAAGCCGAAGCAGGCGAAGAGGCCGTAGCGGAAGGCGGTCTGGGCCAGCGAGCCCGAGGCGGGCGCGCCGGCGGTGAGCCCCCCGAGCAGGATGAGGCCGCCCAGCCCGAACCCGGCGATGGGGCCGGCCAGGCTGGTGGTGAGGCTGGCCCAGGGGCCGAGGCCGCCCTCGGCCGAGGTGACCCCGCCGAAGCCGTAGAGCAGCACCGACGGCTTGCGCCCGAAGGCCAGGAAGGCGACGGCGTGGCCGAGCTCGTGGACCAGGATGCAGAAGGCGGCCACGAACACCCACACCAGTATCTCGTTGAGGGTGACCCCCGGCCGGTAGCCGATGAGGGCCAGGATCACGAACAGCGACGGGTCGAGGCGGATGGGGATGGGGCCGAGTCGCCCGAGGCTGAAGCCCTGACCGAGGCCGGCCATCAGCCTGCGCCCCCGGCCTGGCTGCTCCGCGGGCCGGCGGCCCGCACCTTCTCGACGTGGGTGAGGGCGCCCGACAGCTCGCCCAGCCACTCGGCCTCGTGCTGGCCCACCAGGCGGACGCACCAGGCGAGGGCGTCGCTGCGGCTGCGGGCCACGCTGGCGTCGACCAGCACGTCGAGGACCTGGCGCTCGCTCAGGCGGAGCCTGGTCATGACCGGCACCGAGATGCTGGTGAACTGCACGTGCACCGGGCCGCAGGTGGCCCCCCACGACACCTTCCGCCCGAACAGCTGCTCGGCCTCGAGCGCCAGCCGGGTGCGGTCGTCCCGGGTCGCCTCACGGAAGCGGTGGATGGCGGCGGCGCAGGCGGCGGCCCGGATCCCCTCGCTGACCTCGCGGTCGAGCGCCGGCTCGGGCACCGGCCCGACCAGCAGCACCTCCTCGCGATCGACCAGCACCTCGAGCGGCCCGCCGTAGAGATCGGGCGGGAGGCGGTTGGCGAACCACGCCGCCACCTCGTCCCGCAGCGAAGCGTGCTCCACGACGTGCAACGTAGCGGGCACCCGCCGGTACCCCCTCGGCAGGCACAGTTCCCTATCCTCAGGGACCGGTGAACGACGTCGAGCTGGTCCAGGCCACCCTTCGGGGTGAGGTGCACGCCGTCACGGTGCTGTTCGACCGCTTCGCCGGGCAGGTCCACGACCTCGCCTTCGCCATGCTCCGGAACCGCATCCTGGCCGCCGAGGTCCTCGAGGCCACCTTCGAGGAGACCCTGCAGCGGCTGGCTGGCCTCCAGGAGGACCACCGCCTGGCCGTGTGGCTGCTGGCCGTCACCCGCCGGAACGCCGTGCTGCGGGCGGGGCCGACGTCGGGCCCCGACCGCCGACCAACCCTCGCCGGCCCCGACGCCGAGCGCAACCGCTTGATCACCCTGGTGTGGGAGGCGGTGGCCGACCTGCCCCTGCGGGACCGGTCGCTCCTCGACCTGGCGCTGCGCCACGGGCTCGCCGGCCAGGACCTGGCCGACGCCCTCGGCGTCAGCCCCGCCCAGGCCCACCAGATGGAGGTCGGCATGCGCAACCAGATAGAGGCCGGCCTGGTGGGCTACCTCATCGACCGGGCCACCGAGGGGCGGTGCCCGGCTCTGACCAAGGCGCTGAAGGGCTGGGACGGCCGCTTCACCACCGAGGGCTCGGTGCTGATCTCCAGCCACGTCGAGCTGTGCCCCGACTGCAACCAGGTCCGCCGCGAGCTGCCCTCCCCGTTCACCCTGTACGCCGAGGCCCCCGCCCCACCCGTGCCCTCCACGGTGCGGCGCCCCGGTCTCACCCGGCTCGTCCTGCGCGTGGCCGAGGGAGCCGCCGCACCGCCCCGGACGTCGCCCGGCTTCGAGTGGGCACCGTGACCGAGGGTCCCGGCCTCGAGCCGTGGCTGGCCAACGGCTTCCCGCCGCCCAGCTTCGTCGTCGAGACCGAGCGCGTCGCCGTCACCGGCGCCGGTCCGCCGCTCCAGGGCCGGCTGCTGGTCGGCGGTGCCATCCTGGGTGCGATCCTCCTCGTCGCCGGCCTGATCCTGATGGCCCGGGGCGGCGACGACGACCAGACCGCCCTCAACACCGCACCTGCCACCCCCACCTCCAGCGTCCCAGTGGTGACGTTCCCCCCGTTCACTCTGATCGACCCGAGCGAGTTCCTCCCCGAGGAGACCGTGCCGACCCTCCCCGTCACCCCCCAGACGCCAATCTTCCCGATCACCCCGGCCCCGGGACCTGGTCCTGGCACCACCCAGCGGCCGACGACGACGACGAAGCCGGGCGGCCTGACCAGCGTCCCACCAGGCAACACCAACACGACCACCGCGCCC
>JBBSKY010000052.1:0-21992 GCA_038255915.1 Acidimicrobiales bacterium
ATCGGATCGGCAAGGTCGAGTTCTTCGACCGTGGCCGGGCGACGACCGTCGAGGTCAAGCTTCACATCCGGAACGGCACCGCAACGCGTGCCTTCCACGGCTTTCACGTGCACGCCAACGACGTGGCCGGGAACGGGGAAGGCTGCATCGCCGACCCGCTGGCCGCCGCCTCCACCGCCTTCTCGTCGGCTGACGGTCACCTGAAGGCCGAGGGGGAGAACCACGCCGACCACCTCGGTGACATGCCGAGCGTCCTGGTCAACGCCAACGGCGGTGCGGCTGCGACCTTCACGACGGACCGGATCTCCCCGAGCCTGCTCGCCGGGAGGGCGGTGATCCTCCACGCCGGCCGAGACAACTTCGGGAACGTGCCGGTCGGGCCCGGAGTCGACCAGTACACCGCGAACGACCCCCAGGCCGTGGCCAAGACCCTGGCCACCGGCAACGCCGGCGACCGCTTCGCCTGCGGGGTGCTGACCGCCCGCTGAGCCTGGTGGGCGGGAAGGCAGCCGGGTAAGGTTCATCTGGGCTTCCCCCTCGTTGGACGGATCTGTCAAACCCGAGGAGGACGCCGATGCCCGGCGCTCCGCTAGCGACTGCCTGCCGGGCGGCGTGATGGAGGACCGCCACTGCGTGGCGCTGGCCGTGCTCGTCTCCATCGGGGCGTTGCTGGGCCGGTCGGTTCCTGCTGCTGCTGCAGGCCGGCCTGCCCTAGCGGCGACGGTCGTCGCCTGCGTGCTCGCCGCTGCCCGGTCCCGGCCGTTGCTGCTCTGCGTCACCGCTCTCTTGCTGGCCGCGGTGCTCGGGGCCCGGTCGTGGGCCGGGGTCGAGCCGCCGCCACCGACGCGTTGGGCGGGCACCGCCACCGTGGCCACCGACCCGGTGGCCGGCGGCGGCGCCGTCCGAGCCCAGCTGCGGCTGGCCGGTGGGCGCCACGTCGACGCCCTTGCCTTCGGCCGAGCCGGTGGCTGCCTGCGGCCCCGGCTGGCGGGCGAGCGGATCGAGGCCACGGGCACCCTCGACGCCCCCGCTCGTGGCTCCCGGGACCGGCTGGCCGCCCGCCACGTCTCGGCCCGCCTGAGCGTGGCCACGTGCCAGCCGGCCGGCGCCGGACCGCCGTGGATCCGGGCCGCCAACACCCTGCGCCGCACCCTGGCCCGTGGCGCCACCGCCCTGCCCGAGGACCGGAGGGCCCTGTGGGCCGGTCTGGTCGTGGGTGACGACCGCGACGAGCCGGCCGACCTCAAGGCCGACTTCCAGACCGCCGGCCTCACCCACCTCCTCGCCGTCTCCGGCCAGAACGTGGCCTTCGCCCTGGCCGCCGCCGGCCCGCTGCTGCGCCGCCTTGGCCTGCGATGGCGCTTCGCCGCCGCCCTTGGGGTGCTGGCCCTCTTCGGCCTGGCGGTGCGGTGGGAGCCCTCGGTGCTGCGGGCCACGGCCATGGCCGCCCTGGCCCTGCTGGCCGGGGTGCTGGGCGTCGAGGCCTCGCCCCTGCGCCTGGTGGCGCTGGCCGTGGCCGGCCTGGTGCTCGTCGACCCCATGCTCGTGCACCGTCTCGGCTTCCAGCTGTCGGTGGCGGCCGTGGTCGGGATGGCGCTTTGGGCCCGCCCGCTGGCTGCCCGCCTGCCCGGCCCGGCGATGCTGCGCGACGCGGTGGCGGCATCCCTTGCGGCCCAGGTGGCCACCGCCCCGCTGCTGCTCACCCTGGGCGGGCTGTCGCCGGTCTCGGTGCCGGCCAACGCCCTGGCCGTGCCCGTCGCCGGCCCGGTGATGGTGTGGGGGCTCACCGCCGGCCTGGTCGCCGGGGTGCTCGGGAGGTGGCCTGCCTGGCTGCTCCACGTGCCCAGCCGGCTGCTGCTGGCCTGGCTGGTGGCGGTGGCCCAGGGGGCGGCCCGCCTGCCCTTCGCCCCCGTGGGCGCCGTGGCGGTGGCCCTCGCTGCCGGGCTGGTGTGGTGGGCCGTGCAGCGAGACCAGCGACGACGTCCGAGCCAGAGCACGCTCGCCCTGCTGAGCGTCGTCGTGCTGGTGGTGCCGTCTGTGCGACTGGCCGCCACCGGCCCCGGCCCCCTTACCGACGACCGGTCGGCCTTCGGGTTGCGCCTGTGGCGGGACGAGGGCGTCACCGTCGCCGCCCTGGACGGCGGCGACCCGGCTCGCGTGCTGTCGGCCCTGCGCTTGCGCCAGGTGGGCCGCATCGACCTGATGGTCGCCACCCGGACCGGTCCCCGGGTGCTGGCGCCCTTGGCCGCGGTTCTCGACCGCCATGACGTCGTCACCCTCGCCGGCCCCGCCCGCCTCGACGTCGCCGGCCTCCGCCCGCTCCCGGAGGGCGCGTCGCTACGCGTCGGGCCTTACACCGTCACCACCGGTCAGAGCGGCGACGTCGAGGTCGTTCGCCGGCAGTCGCCTGCGGGCGGGCCGTGACGCGGCCTTCTGCCCGGGCAGTGGGTGCTGCTGGGGCGTCCACCTCTGACCGGGCAGAAGGGGCGTCGCTAGCGTCGGCCGGGTGCAGCTGCGCCTCGGGTCGATCGAGCACGACCTCACCACCCGCACGCTGGTGATGGGGATCTTGAACCGCACACCCGACTCGTTCTTCGACCGGGGGTCGCACTTCGGCTTCGACGCCTTCCTGCACCGGGCCGAGCAGCTGGTGACCGACGGGGCCGACCTGCTGGACGTGGGAGGGGTCAAGGCCGGGCCCGGCCCCGAGGTGGGCGAGGCCGAGGAGTTGGAGCGGGTGGTGCCGGCCGTCGAGGCGCTGCGGGCCCGTTTCGAGGTGCCTCTCTCGGTCGATACCTGGCGGTCCGGCGTGCTGGCCGAGGCCTGCGCCGCCGGCGCCGTCGTCGGCAACGACATCAGCGGCTTCAGCGACGACCGCTACCTGCCCGTCGCCGCGGCGGCCGGCGCCACCGTGGTGGCCACCCACATCCGCCTCCAGCCCCGGGTGGCCGATCCCGAGCCGGTGTACGCGGACCTGGTGGGCGAGGTGCGCTGCTTCCTGGCCGAGCGGGTCGAGCGAGCCCGGGCCGCCGGCGTGGCCCCTGACCGGATCATCGTCGACGCCGGCCTCGACCTGGGCAAGACCGCGGCCCAGTCGCTCCTGCTCCTGCGCAGCTCGGCCGCCCTCGCCGACCTCGGCCCTCCGCTGCTGCTCAGCGCCTCGAACAAGCGCTTTCTCGGCGACCTCCTCGGCCTGGGCATCGAGGAGCGCCGGCTCGCCAGCCACGCCGCCCACGCCCTCGGCATCACCCGGGGCTGCCGGCTGGTGCGAGTCCACGACGTCCGGGGCGCCCGCCGGGTGACGGCCGTCCTCGAGGCTCTCCTCACCGCCCGGCAGGTCCAGCTCGAGCAGGCCGCCCGGCCCACCGAGGCCGCCGGTGCCTGACCGGGCCTACGTCCTGAAGGGCGACCCCGCCCTGGTGGCCGACGCCCTGCACCGGCTGCTGGGCGACCTGCGGGCCGCCGACCTCGACATCGAGGAGCTGGGCGGCGACGACCTCACCGTCGGGTCGGTCATCGAGGCTTGCAACGCCTTCTTCCTGGGCGGGGCCGACAAGGCCGTGGTCGTGCGCGACGCCCAGGACCACCTGCGCGGCGCCGAGGACGTGCGCCGCATCTGCGGCTACCTGGCCGACCCGAACCCCCAGACCAGCCTGGTCCTGGTCCTCTCCGGCGACCACAAGAAGCTGGTCGACGGGGCCAAGAAGGCCGGCGCCACCATCCTCGATCCCAGCCCCCCCGGCCACGCCAAGGCCCGCAGCACCTGGCTGGCCGACCGCCTCGCCACCGCCCCGGTCCGCCTCGACCGCCGGGCCGCCGCCCGTCTCGGCGATCACCTCGGCGAGGACCTGGGCCGCCTGCCCGGGATCCTCGACCTGCTGGCCGCCGCCCACGGCGAGGGGGCCAGCATCTCGGCCGCCGACCTTGACCCGGTGCTCGGCGACGAGGGAGGCGGGGCGCCGTGGGACCTCACCGACGCCATCGACGGCGGCAACCCCGGCGACGCCCTCCACCACCTCCACCGCCTCCTGCAGGGCCGCCACCCCTTCGTCGTCCTGGCCTCGCTGTGGGGCCACTACCAGCGCATCCTCCGCCTCCAGGGCAGCGGGGCCCGCAACGAGGCCCAGGCCGCCGCCATCCTCGGCCTGAAGGGCAGCACCTTCCCGGCCCGCAAGGCGCTGGCCCAGGCGGCCAAGCTCGGCCCCCCCGGCGTCGCCCGGGCCGTCGAGCTGCTGCACCGGGCCGACCTCGACCTGCGCGGCCTGCGCACCTACGGGCCCGGCCGCGACTCCGAGCGCATCACCCTCGAGATCCTGGTCGCCCGCCTCGCCCGCCTGTCCCCGGGCCGGCGGTAGCGTCCGCCCGGTGCCTCCCGCTCTGAAGGGCCGCTCGGGCCCAAGGCCTCCCGCTCTAAAGAACCGCGCCCGCCGCCTCCCGGCGCCGTCGGTGCCGATCGAGCGGCGCACCCTGGGCAACGGGCTGCGGGTGGTGCTCGCCCCCGACCCGACGGCGCCGTCGGTGGCCGTCCTGGCCCGCTACGACGTCGGCTTCCGCAGCGAGCCCGAGGGCCGCACCGGCTTCGCCCACCTGTTCGAGCACCTGATGTTCGAGGGGTCCACCAGCCTCGACAAGCTTCAGCACGCCCAGCTCGTCCAGGGCAACGGCGGCACCTTCAACGGCCACACCACACCCGACGCCACCGTCTACTTCGAGCAGCTGCCCGCCGGCGCCCTCGAGCTGGGCCTGTTCCTCGAGGCCGACCGCATGCGCTCGGTCCGCCTGAACACCGAGACCCTGGCCAACCAGATCGCCGTGGTGAAAGAGGAGATCCGGGTCAACGTGCTGAACCGGCCCTACGGCGGGTTCCCCTGGATCCAGCTGCCCAAGGTCCTCTACCAGACCTTCAACAACGCCCACGACGGCTACGGCTCGTTCGTCGACCTCGAGTCGGCCACCATCGCCGATGCCGCCTCGTTCTTCTCCCGCTACTACGCCCCCGGCAACGCCGTGCTGGTGGTGGCCGGCGACCTCGACGTCGACGCCGCCATGATCCTGGTTGAGCGCCACTTCGGCGACATACCCCGGGGCAGGGTGCCCCGCCGGCCCAGCTTCGCCGAGCCCGCCCCCGCCACCGAGATCCGGGCCCAGGTTCACGATGCGAGGGCGCCGCTGCCGGCGGTGGCCATCGGCTACCGGGTCCCCGACCCGGTCACCGACCTGGAGGAGTACCTGGCCACCCTCCTGGCCATCGACGTGCTGGTCGACGGCACGGCCAGCCGACTGGAGCGCCGGTTGGTGCAGACCGATCGCCTGGCCACCCACGTGGGCGGCTACATCGGCACCTTCGGCGACGCCTTCGCCCAGCGCGACCCCGTGATCGCCCAGATCCTGGCCTACTTCACCGGCGACCTCGACCCGCTGCTCGCCGCCCTCGACGACGAGGTGGGCGACCTCGCCTCCGGAGTGGGCGTCGACGAGCTCGAGCGGGTGGTGGTGGCCAACGTGGCCGCCCACCTCCGCCGCTGCGACGACCTGCTCTCCCGGGCCGAGCTGCTGGCCGCCCTCGAGCAGGTGCACGGCGGCACCGGCTTGATGGCCGAGCTGCCCGAGCGGCTGGGCGCCATCACCCCCGCCCAGGTGGAGGCCGCCTGCGCCGGGTCCTTCGCCACCGACCGCCGCGCCGTCCTCGAGGTCGTGGCGGGCGCCCGCCCCGGGGCCACATGAGCGGAGTGAAGGCGAGCCAGCCTCCCGCTCCCCGCCCCATCCCCGAGGTGCGACCTCCCTCGGCCATGAAGGTGCCGGCGCCCCGCACCCGGGTGCTCGGCAACGGGCTCACCGTGTGGGCGGTGCGCAAGCCGGGGATCCCTCTGGTGCAGCTGCGGCTGGTCCTGCCCTCGGGTCGAGCCCGGCCGGCGGCGTCGGACCGGGCCCGTCAGCAGGTGCTGGGCCGCACCCTGCTGGCCGGCACCAGCCGCCGCAGCCAGAACGAGCTGGCCGAGCGGCTCCAGGGCATGGGCGGAGGCCTGGCCGCCGGCGCCGATGCCGAGGACGTGTCCCTGTCGGGCTCGGCGCTGGCCACCGACTTGAAGCCGCTGCTCGACCTTGCGGCCGAGGTGCTGGCCGAGTCGGCCTTCCCCGGCCCGGAGGTGGCCACCGAGCAGCGCCGCCTGCAGGAGGAGCTGGCCATGGCCGCCAGCCAGCCCAGCACCATCGCCCGCCTCGCCCTCACCTCCCGGGTCTTCGGCACCCACCCCTACGGCGACCCCCTGCCGACGCCGGACCAGGTGGCCAAGGTGACCAGGCGCCAGCTGGCCGCCTACCTGGGCCTGCGGGTCGGTCCGGCGGCGGGCCACCTCGTGCTGGTCGGCGACGTCACCCCCGGCCGTCTGCTGGATGCCGCCGAGGCCGCCCTGGGTGGCTGGACGTCGGGGTCCCCGGCCCAGCACCTCCCGCCCCCCGAAGGCTTCAGCCCCGGCCCCGTCGTCCTGGTCGACCGGCCGGGGAGCGTGCAGACCTCGGTTCGCCTCGCCGGCCCGGCCGTGAACCGCCAGCACCCCGACGCCGCCAGCCTCGCCCTCGCCGTCACCATCCTCGGCGGCTCGTTCTCCAGCCGCCTCAACGCCAACCTTCGCGAGGACAAGGGCTGGACCTACTCGCCGCACGCCGGGATCGAGCACCTCCAGGCCGCCAGCCTGGTCACCGTGTCGGCCGAGGTGGCCACCGAGGTCACCGCCCCCTCTCTGGTCGAGATTGCCTACGAGCTGGGCCGGATGGCCACCCTGCCGGTGTCAGCCGACGAGCTCGAGGCGGCCCGCCGCTACCGCATCGGCAGCACGGCGCTGTCGCTGCAGACCCAGGCCGGCCTGGCCAACCAGCTGGTGGTGCTGGCCTCGGTCGGCCTCGACGCCGCCTGGTTGTCCGGGCTCCCGGGGCGCTTCGCCAAGGTCACCGTCGACGACGTCCTGCGGGTCAGCCGCCTGTACCTGGCGCCGGGCCGCCTGACCACGGTGCTGGTGGGTGACGCCGGGCGCATCCGCACCGACGTCGAGGCCCTGGGGCCGGTGAGCTAGCCCTCGGAGGGCTTGGAGGCCAGGGCCCGCTTCATGAGGGCCGACTTGCGGTTCGAGGCCTGGTTCTTGTGGATGATGCCCTTGGCCGCCGCCTTGTCGAGGCGCTTGCAGGCCAGCCGCAGGGCGGCGACCGTGGTGTCGGCGCCGGCCTCGGCCGCGGTCAGCGTGGCCTTGACCCGGGTCTTGACCTCGCTGCGCACGGCCTTGTTTCGCAGGCGGGCCCGCTCGTTCTGCTTGTTGCGCTTGATCTGGCTCTTGATGTTCGCCATCGGGCGGGATCTCTCTCCGGTCAGGGGACCCGGACAGGATAGTGGCCGCCCGCCCGGTCCACCAGCCCGACGGAGCTCCCGCAGGACGGGCCGATGGACGAGAACCCCGGCGGAGCTCTCGGCCCGACCCGTGCGAGCGCCGCCGGCTTCTAGGATCGCTTGGGTGCTCACGCGCCTTGAGGTCGATGGTTTTAAGAACCTCGTCGGCTTCGGGGCTTCGTTCGGACCCTTCACCTGCATCGCCGGCGAGAACGGGGTCGGGAAGTCGAACATTTTCGACGCCGTCGAGTTTCTGTCGCTGATCGCGGATCGGTCGCTGCTCGAAGCGGCCCAGGAGGTTCGTTCGACGAGGGAGGACAGTGTCGGCGAGCCGGCCCACCTCTTCACCACCGGCGGCGAGGCAAGCCCCAGGATGCGACTCGCCGCCGAGATGATCGTCCCCCAGAGCGTTGTGGATGACTTCGGCTCCTCGGTCAAGCCGAGCACGACCTTCCTGCGGTACGAGGTCCAGATCTCCTACGAGGCCTCAGTCGCCACCGCTCGGCAGGGACGGCTCGTCGTCGAGTCCGAACGGCTCCACCACATCACCCGCGGCGACGCCAGTCGTCACCTCTTCTTCCCGCACTCGAAGGCCTTCCGGGAGGCGGTTGTGACCGGGCAGCGCAGGGGTGGCCCGTTCATCTCCACCGACGAGGCCGACGGCCGCCTCATGGTCCACCAGGACGGTGGGAGCCGGGGCCGGCCGAAGCGGGCCCTGCCGACGAGGGCGACCACGACGGTCGTGAGCACGGTCAACTCGGCCGACGACAAGACGGTGCTGGCCACCCGCCGTGAGATGCAGAGCTGGCGGCGCCTCGCTCTGGAGCCGACCGCCCTCCGTGGCGCCGACCGCTACGTCGATCCCAAGCTGATGGCCAGCGACGGACGACACCTCGCAGCTGCGCTGCACCGGATCGCCCAGGATTGGCCGGACGAGGACGTCTACGCCCGCGTGGCCAACCGACTCTCCGGCCTGGCCGGGCTCGACATCAGGTCGCTCCGGGTGGATGCCGACGAGACCCGCCAGCTGCTGAACATCGTGGTCGTGGACGGTCAAGGTCTGGAGCTTCCCGCCCGGTCCCTCTCGGAGGGGACTCTTCGCTACCTGGCCCTGTGCGTGCTCCTGGAGGATCCGGAGATCACCGGCCTGGTCATGATGGAGGAGCCCGAGAACGGCATCCACCCGGCGAACCTCACCGAGATGGTCGAGCTGGTGCGCGACCTCGGCGTCGATGCTCAACGTGCACCCGGGGTCGACAACCCGTTCCGGCAGGTCATCGTCAACACCCACTCGCCGGGTGTGGTCCAGCTGGTGGGGGAGGGAGACCTGCTGGTTGCCCGCGAGCAGCTGTCCGGGTTTGAGGGGCGCCTGGTCAAGTCGCTCCGGGCCGACGGAGTGCTGGGCACGTGGCGAAGCGGCACCAAGGAGGAGGCGACTGCCACCAAGGCCGACCTCGTGCCCTACCTGGCGTTCCCCTCGAACGCACAGATGCTGCTCTTCGACGCTTCATGACCCTTCGGGCGGCGTTCATAGCCGACGGGTCCTCTGACCTTCCCATCGCCGGTCACCTCGCCGCACTGTGTGCACAACGTGGTGCCGCTGCGGTCGTGACGCCGGTTGACCAACGTCTTCTCGGAGATGTCGGGCGTACGGTGAAGGGCCGACTCGAGTTCCTTCTCGGCCAGTCCTCGGGTCTCGACCTGATCTTCGTGCACCGAGATGCAGAGTCGCAGTCGCCGGAGCTGCGGCGTCGGGAGATCACAGGAGCGGCGTTGGACCTGGGCTCCGCAGTGCCGGTGGTGCCCGTCGTGCCGGTGCGGATGACCGAGGCCTGGCTCCTCCTCGACGAAGTTGCGATCCGCTCCGTTGCCGGCAAGCCCCGAGGCAAGGCCAAGCTGACGATGCCAAGGGCGAGCGAGGTCGAGAGTCTCCCTGACCCAAAGGACCTGCTGATGAGGCTCCTTCTGGATGCCAGCGAGGCGAAGGGCCGCCGCGCGGCCAACTTCCAACGGGACTTCGGTCGACACCGTGCCTTGCTCATCCAGCGTCTCGATCGGTCCGGCGGGGTTCGCGGACTCACCGCCTGGAGGCAGTTGGAAGCCGATCTCGACCGGGCCTTGGGGCACACCGACTAGCTGCCGGCCAGCCGGTAGGGACCTCGGTTCCGGGCGGTGGCGGCATCTGCAGCACAATGGCCTGCCCCCCATGCCTGACCTCAGCCGCCTCCGCTCGCTCTGCATCGTCGCCCACGTCGACCACGGCAAGAGCACCCTGGCCGACCGCATCCTGTCGCTGACGGGGGCGGTCGACGCCCGCGACATGCGGGCCCAGTTCCTCGACTCGATGGACATCGAGCGGGAGCGGGGCATCACCATCAAGGCCCAGAACGTGCGAGTGCCGTGGAAGGACCACCTGATCCAGTTCGTCGACACCCCCGGCCACGTCGACTTCGGCTACGAGGTGAGCCGCAGCCTGGCCGCCTGCGAGGGCGTGGTGCTCGTGGTCGACGCCGCTCAGGGGATCGAGGCCCAGACCCTGGCCAACTGCTACCTGGCCCTCGAGAACGACCTGGCCATCGTGGCCTGCCTCAACAAGATCGACCTGCCCGCCGCCGACCCCGAGCGCTACGCGGCGGAGATCGAGACCGTCCTCGGCATCCCCGCCACCGAGATCCTGCGCATCAGCGCCAAGTCGGGCGAGGGCGTCCCGGCCCTGCTCGACGCCGTACTCGAGAAGATCCCGCCGCCCGAGGGCGACGCCCTCGCACCGCTGCGAGCCCTGGTGTTCGACTCGTACTACGACCAGTACCGGGGCGTCGTGTCGGCCATCCGCATCAAGGAGGGCACCCTGCGGGGCAATGACAAGGTGCGGTTCATGCAGGCCGGGGTCACCCGGGAGATCGAGGAGATCGGCGTGCGCAAGCCGGTGCCGACCCCGGTGGCCGAGCTCGGCCCGGGCGAGGTGGGCTACCTCATCGCCGGCATCAAGGACCTGTCCGAGGCGCGCTCGGGCGAGACCGTCACCACCGCCCTGCGGGGGGCCGTCGAGCCGCTGTCGGGCTACCGCGACCCCAAGCCCATGGTGTTCTGCGGCCTCTACCCGGTCGACGGCGACGAGTACTCCGATCTGCGCGACTCCCTCGAGAAGCTGAAGCTGAACGACGCCTCGTTCACCTACGAGCCCGAGACCTCGGGCGCCCTCGGGTTCGGGTTCCGCTGCGGCTTCCTGGGCCTGCTGCACATGGAGATCGTGCGGGAGCGGCTGGAGCGAGAGTTCGACCTCACCCTCATCGCCACCGCCCCGTCGGTGTCGTACCTGGCCCACCTCGAGGGCAGCGACGAGGTGGTCGAGTTCCACAACCCCTCCGAGATGCCCGAGTTCAACAAGGTCGAGGCCATCGAAGAGCCGATGCTGCGCATCTCGATCCTCCTGCCGGCCGACTACACCGGCACGGTGATGGAGCTGGCCCAGAGCCGGCGGGGCGAGATGCTGCGCATGGACTACCTGTCGCCCGAGCGGGTGGAGCTGGTGTACCGGGTGCCGCTCGGCGAGGTGGTGGTCGACTTCTTCGACGCCCTGAAGAGCCGCACCAAGGGCTACGCCTCGCTCGACTATGAGCCCGACGGCTACGCCGAGGCCGACCTGGTGAAGCTCGACATCCTGCTGAACGGCCAGCCGGTCGACGCCTTCTCGGCCGTGCTCCACAAGGACAAGGCCCAGAGCCACGGCCGGGCCATGGCCGAGAAGCTGCGCGAGCTGATCCCCCGGCAGATGTTCGACGTGCCCATCCAGGCCGCCATCGGCGGCCGTGTCGTGGCCCGCGAGACGGTGAAGGCCAAGCGCAAGGACGTGCTGGCCAAGTGCTACGGCGGCGACATCACCCGCAAGCGCAAGCTGCTCGACAAGCAGAAGGAAGGCAAGAAGAAGATGAAGTCGATCGGCCGGGTCGAGGTCCCCCAGGAGGCCTTCGTCGCCGCCCTCCGCCTCGACGACTGAAGCTGCGGCCCTACGGGACCACATCCCCCAGCCCAGGTGTTCCGGATGGCGACCTAGGGGGCTCGGTCGACTCCGGGCCCTCGGGCGCCTCGAAGGACTCGGCCGGAGCAGGCGCGTCGGATGTCTCTGACGGTACGGGCGCTTGGAGCGGTCCTGCCGATGAGATCGCTCCGGGCGGCAGGGGTGCATCGGGCTCGGGTGGCTCGGGCGGCTCGCGTGGCGGGGTCGGCTCGGGTGGCGTGGTGGGCTCGGGTGGCGTGGTGGGCTCGGGTGGCGTGGTGGGCTCGGGTGGCGCGGCCGCCTCAGTCGATGCAGCGGGCTCGGTCGCCCCGGGACGCTCAGCCGGCTCAGGGGCGTCGGGCGACGCTTCCGGCGGGGGCATCGGCGGCCGACCGGTCTCCTCGGCCTCTTCGGCCAGGGCTGCGTGGGCCTGGGCCAGGAGGGCGTCGGCCCGAGCCTGGGCCAGCTCGGCCTGGGCCAGCAGCGTCTGGGTGAACGGCGTCGGTTCGTCCTCGTCCTCGTCGGCCGCCTTGGCCATCAGCTCGGGCTCGTCGGGGAGCGGCTCGCCGGTCAGCAGGGCGGCGACGGTGGCGGCCTCGACGTCGAGCCAGACGGCTTCCAGGACGCACGGCCGGTCAGCGGCGAGCAGCACGACCACGGCCAGCGGCCCGCTCGTCACCGCGCCCAGCTCCTCGAACGGTCCGGCGTAGAGGTCGTCGCCCTCGGGGTGGCCGCCCTGGGCGTCGGGCACGTAGGGGCACAGCGACGCCCGACCCGAGCCGTCGATGGCCACCAGCATCCGGGGAGGGAGGTGGGAGCGGCGCCGGTTGGCCTGGCGGGAGACCGCCTTGCCCAGCGCGGTCCGGGCGTCGGGATCGGGCCCGGGGCGGAAGAGCCCGGCCACCGCCACGTCCTCGCCCCACCGGGCACGAGCCTGGGCCAGCGCCAGCGTCGGCTCGGGGGTGGCGGCCACACCCCCATCGTGGCCGGCTGCCTCGGCCCGGGCGCAATCCTGCGCCACAGCCCGACGAGGACCGGCAACGGACCTGGCACTCGGTAGGATCGAGTGCCAATCATGCTGGATGACCGCAAGGCTGCAATCCTCCGCGCCGTGGTGGAGGAGTACATCGAGACAGCGCAGCCCGTCGGGTCCCAACACGTGGCCAGGTCCCGTGGCGTCCAGGCCTCGTCGGCCACGGTGCGCAACGAGATGTCGGTGCTCGAGCGCGACGGCTACCTGGTGCAGCCCCACACCTCGGCCGGCCGCATCCCCACCGACAAGGGCTACCGCTTCTTCGTCGACTCGCTCCACGGCTGGGGCGCCGGCCAGCTGAACCCCGGGCAGCGGGCCGAGGTCAAGTCGTTCTTCACCAAGGCCCACGGCGAGCTCGAGCACATGCTGTCGGAGACCAGCCAGCTGCTCAGCCGCCTCACCGACCACACCGCCGTGGTCATCGCCCCGCCGCACGAGGCCGCCAGCATCCGCTCGGTGCAGGTGGTCGGCCTCGGGGGGCGCACCGCCCTGGTCGTGGCCGTGCTGTCCAACGGCTCGGTGGAGAAGCGCACCCTCGAGCTGCCGGTGCGCGACGACGGGACCCCTGTGGGCGACGGCGTCGTGGCCGCCGCCTCCACCCGCCTGGCCGGCCACCTCACCGGCCGCACGGTGGCCCAGCTGGGGGAGGTGCCCTCCACGGGCGAGGCGATGGTCGACGCCCTGCTCGCCTCCTCGATGCGGGCGCTGACCGGCGGGCAGGACGAGGAGGGGGGCGCGGTCTTCGTCGGCGGCGCCAGCAGGATGGCGAACGCCTTTGACGCCGTGGCTACCGTGCGCCAGGTGCTGGGCATCCTCGAGGAGCAGTTCGTGGTGGTGACGCTGCTGCGTGACCTGCTCGACCGCGGCCTCACCGTGGCCATCGGGGCCGACGAGCACGGCCTGACTCCGCTGGCCGGTTGCTCGGTGCTGGTGGCGCCCGTGCGGGGCGCCGACGGCCAGACCGGCACCATCGGGATCCTCGGCCCCACCCGCATGAACTACCCGCAGGCGCTGGCCGCGGTGGCCGTGGTCAGCCAGCGCCTGGGCCGGCGCATCGAGGAGGGCTGATGGCCGACCTCTACGAGGTGCTGGGCGTGTCCCGGGGCGCCAGCGACGACGAGATCAAGAAGGCCTACCGCAAGCTGGCCCGCGAGCACCACCCCGACCTGAATCCCGGAGACGCCCGGGCCGAGGAGCAGTTCAAGCAGCTGACGGTGGCCTATGAGACCTTGTCCGACCCGGAGAAGCGGCGCCGCTACGACACCTTTGGCGACGCCGGCCTGGGTGGGGGCGGGGGCCAGGACCCCTTCGGCGGCTTCGGGGCCGGTGGGGGACTCGGCGACCTCCTCGGCGCCTTCTTCGGCGCCGGGGGAGCCAACGGCCGCTCCCGGGGGCCGAGCGGGCCGCCCCAGGGCCCCGACCTGGAGACCATCCTCGACCTCGAGTTCTCCGAGGCGGTCTTCGGCGCCAACCGCGAGGTCGCGCTGCGCACGGCGGTCACCTGTGAGACCTGCACCGGCTCGGGGGCGGCGGCGGGCACCCGCGCCACCACCTGCTCGGTGTGCGGCGGCGCCGGCGAGGTGCGTCGGGTCCGCCAGTCGGTCCTGGGCCAGATGGTCACCTCCTCGCCCTGCCCCCGCTGCGCCGGTTTGGGCCAAGAGGTCGCCTCGCCCTGTGAGACCTGCCGGGGCGAGGGCCGGGTCACCCGGCCCCGCACCTACTCGGTCGACGTGCCGGCCGGCGTTGACAACGGCGCCACCCTCCGCCTCGAGGGTCGCGGGGCCGCCGGCCCACGGGGCGGCCCGCCCGGCGACCTGTTCGTCCATCTTCGGGTGGGCGCCCACCCCCGCTTCACCCGGGAGGGCGTCGACCTCGTCAGCGCCCTGCACGTGCCGTTCACCGCCGCCGCCCTGGGCGTCGACCTGTCGTTCGAGACCCTCGACGGCACCGAGGACCTCCACGTCCCCGCCGGCACCCAGGCCGGCCGGGAGATGCGCTTGCGAGGGCGTGGCGTGCCCGAGCTGCGCCGGGTCGACCGCCGGGGCGAGCCGCTGCGGGGCGACCTGATCGTGCGGGTGGTGGTCGACACCCCGACCGGTCTCACCGCCAGGCAGGAGGACCTCCTGCGCCAGCTGGCCGCCGAGCGAGGCGAGGACGTCGCCGCCCCCGACCCCGGGCTGCTCGGCCGGATCCGCTCCGCCTTCAAGTGAGCTCCGGGCCTTCTAAGTGAGCGGCAGGCCCGCGGCCTGGGCCTTCGTCGACGACCTCGAGGCGCTGGCCCTGGCCCCGGCCGACGCCCACCACCTGGGCCGGGTGCTGCGCCTGCGCCTGGGCGAGTCGGTGGGCGTCAGCGACGGCGCCGGCCGCTGGCGGCCCTGCGTGGTGGCGGCGGCAGGTGACGTGCGGCTCGAACCCGTCGGGCCGGTGGTCGCCGAGGCGGCCCCGCACCCTCCGGTCGCCATCGGCTTCTCGCTGGTGAAGGGCGACCGGCCCGAGCTGGTCGTGCAGAAGCTCACCGAGCTCGGGGTCGACCGGATCCTGCTGCTGGCCACCGCCCGCTCGGTGGTGCGCTGGGACCCGGCTCGGGCCGTCAAGGGGGTGGCCCGCCTCCGCCTGGTGGCCCGGGAGGCGGCGATGCAGGCCCGCCGGGCCCGGCTGCCCGAGGTGGTCGACGTCCAGACCGTGGCCGCGGCGGCGCAGGCGGCGGGGTCGGGCGGGGCCCTGTGCGACCAGGGGGGAGCCACCCCGCTCGGCCTGGCCCGGCCCACCCTCCTCATCGGTCCCGAGGGCGGCTGGGACCCCGCCGAGCTCAGCTGCGGCCTCCCCACCGTCGAGCTGGGCCCCACCACCCTCCGCTCGGAGACCGCCGCGATCGCCGCCGCCGTCCTGTTGTGCGGCCTGCGGGCCGCCACCGTCGGTGAGGGTGGGGGGCCGGCTCGCCTCACGTAAGGAGGTCGGAGGGCCTAGGGTTCCGATCAAGCCTAGAACTACCTGGGCTCAGGCACTCCGAAGGTGGTTGACATGGCGATCGAAGCCGAGGAGCAGGTGGCGTCGGCGTACGCCGTGCGGGTGGGCGAGCGCCTCCGCAGCCTGCGCAAGCAGAAGCGCATGTCGCTGCAGGCGGTCGAGGCCGGCTCGGACCACGAGTTCAAGGCGTCGGTCCTCGGCGCCTACGAGCGGGGCGAGCGGGCCATCTCGGTGCCCCGCCTGCAGCGCCTGGCCCGGTGCTACTGCGTCCCGGTCGACCAGCTGCTGCCCCGGGACCCGGGCGGCGAGCTCGACGCTGCCACGGATCATCACGGCATCGACATCGACCTGCAGGCCGAGGAGGCGGCGTTGAGCCTGGCTCCCGATGCCCTGAAGATCGACCTGGTCCGGCTGGAGCGCCTCGACGCCCCCGAGAAGGACCTGCTGGGCCGCTACCTCGGGATGATCCAGGTCCAGCGCCAGGACTTCAACGGCCAGGTGCTCACCATCCGGTCCGAGGACGTCAAGATCCTCGCCCTGATGCTCGAGGCCACGCCGGCCTCCCTGCTGCGCCGCCTCGAGGACCTCGACCTCACGCTCTGACCGCCCGGTGCTGGCGCAGCGGGGAACTAGCCTCGCAGCCCGGTGTACGAGCGCTTCACGAGGGATGCACGACGGGTGATCGTCACCGCCCAGGAGGAGGTGCGCGAGCTCGGGAGCGAGGTCGCCGGGACCGAGCACCTGCTGCTGGCCCTGTGCCGGGTGGACGCCCTCGTCGGCGACTTCCTGCACGGCCTGGGCGTCAGCCACGAGCGGCTGCGCCGTGAGGTGCCGGCGGGCCACGGGGCCGGTGAGGTGGTGCCGCTCGGGCCCGACTTCAAGGCCGCCCTCGAGGCCGCCGTCGCCCACGCCGACCGGCTGGGCCGCACGGGGGTGGGCCCCGAGCACCTGCTCCTCGGCGCCCTGGCCGCAGGCGGGGCGGCCGCCGGGTGCCTGCACGAGCTCGGGATCTCTGCCGCCGAGGTGAGCGAGACCCTGCTGTCGATGGCGCTCCCCGACCCTGGTCTCGAGGAGGTGGCGCCCCTGTTCCCGATCGCCCCCCCGCTGGCCCAGCTCGAGGGTGACGTGCTGAACAAGGAGTCCACCGAGCCCCGCTGCCCGGCCTGCCGCAAGGTGGCCACCAACGCCGTGCGCCACCTCCGGGTGCCGGTCGACATCGAGGTCACGGTCGACCTGGTGTACTGCGGGTGGTGCGGCCACCTGCTGACCACGAGGATCGTCGAACGGGGGTGAGCGGGGAGCGCTTCGGGGTGTACGTGCACGTGCCGTTCTGCGCGTCGCGCTGCGACTACTGCGCCTTTGCCACCTGGACAGACCGCCACCACCTGGCCGAGCGGTATGCCCGGGCCGTGGTGGCCGAGGCCGGACGGGCGGGGCTGGCTCCCGCCACCAGCGTGTTCGTGGGCGGCGGCACCCCCTCGCAGCTGCCGGCTGACCTGCTGGCCGAGGTGCTGGCCGCGGTGCCCCTGGCCCCGGGGGCCGAGGTGACCGTCGAGTGCAACCCCGACGACGCCACCGAGGCGCTGCTGGCCACGTGGCGGAGGGCGGGCGTGACCCGGGTCAGCCTCGGCGTCCAGTCGCTCGACCCGGTGGTCCTGGCCGGCCTGGGCCGCAGCCACGGCCCGGACGCCGTGCACCGGGCCATCGCCCTGGTGCGGGCCGCCAGCTTCGCCACCTGGAACCTCGACCTGATCACCGGCGGAGCCGGTGAGGACGACGCCTCCTGGCGGCGCACCCTCGAAGGCGCCCTGGCCCTCGACCCGCCTCACGTCTCGGCCTACTGCCTCACCGTCGAGCCGGGCACACCGCTGGCCGCCGACCCGGCCCGCCACCCCGACGACGACGCCCTGGCCGACCGCTACCTGGTGGCCGACGAGGTGCTGGGCCGGGCCGGCCTGGCCTGGTACGAGGTGTCGAGCTGGGCCCGCCCCGGCCAGCGGTGCCGCCACAACCGGCTCACCTGGGAGCAGGGCGACTACCGCGGTCTCGGCTGCGCCGCCCACAGCCACGCCGCCGGCCGCCGCTGGTGGAACGTGCGCACACCCGAGCGCTACTGCGCCCTGGTCGAGGCCGGCGCCGACCCGACGGCAGGGGAGGAGGTGCTGGACGGCCTGGCCCGGGTCCAGGAGGCCCTGGAGCTGGTGCTGCGCACCCGCCTGGGCGTGCCGGCCGCCGCGCTGGATGCCGGCGATCCCGACCTGGCCGGCCTGGTCGAGGCGACGGGCGGCCGCCTGGTGCTGACCCCCCGGGGCCGCCTGCTGGCCAGCGAGGTGGCGCGGCGGCTGCGGGTGCCGGCGCCGGCCTGAGCCTGGCCGCGCCTCGGGGAGACGCCTCCGAGCCCACGCCTCGCCTGCCGGTCCTGCATCTTTGCCCGATACCTCCCAGGTCGCCGGGGGACCTCGCCGTCGGGTCTGGCACACTCCCAGCCCGTGCGATCTCGGCGGACCGTCCTCGGAGCCGCCCTCGGCGTGACCCTCGGCGTGGCCGGGGCTGTCGCCGGCCGCTCGCCGGCCCTGGGCACGATGCGAACCGACCGCCTCGGGTACCGCCACGTCGCCACCCGCCGGGCGGCGGTGGCCCTCACCTTCGACGACGGCCCCGACCCGCAGTTCACGCCGACGGTGCTCGACCTGCTCGCTGCCCACCACGCCCAGGCCACCTTCTTCGTCGTCGGCACCCGGGTGCAAGAGCATCCCGACCTGGTTCGGCGGGCGGTGGCCGAGGGCCACGAGGTGGCCAACCACACCCTGGCCCACGAGCGGCTCGACCGCCTCGACCGGGCCGGCGTGCGGGCCCAGTTCGAGGGTGGGGCTGCCGCCCTCACCGCCCTGGACCTGGGACCCTCGGCTCGGCCCCGCCTCGTCCGCCCGCCCTTCGGGTTCGAGGGCCCCGCGTCCCGGGCCGAGCTGCTGGCCGGGCGCTGGGAGGTGGCCCGCTGGAACGGCTGCCTCGAGCGCCACCTGCTCCGCGACGCCGTCGGCGAGGGCGCCGCCCGCCTGGCCGCCGGGGCCCGGCCCGGCGACGTCCTGCTCGCCCACGATGGCGGTGCCGACCGCACCACCACGGTGGACGCCCTGCCCGACCTCCTCACCGCCCTGGCTCAGCAGGGCCTGGCCGTCACCACCATCGGCGCCCTCCAGGCCGGCTGAGAGTCCAGCCGGCAGGCGCTCGCCCTCTGCGCCCGTCGGGCCTTGGCCCGACGTGCGAGGGCCCCGCCGAGCCCTCAACCACCCGGTGATACAAGAAGAGAACCCTGGAACCACCCGTCGTTCTCTGCCATGATCCGCTTCAGACCTTGGCGAGGAGCGATCGATGGAGCCGGAACGATCAGGTGTGGCCGTGGTGGTCTCAGGCGGCGGGGCGCGCGGTGCCTACGAGGGGGGTGTGCTCGCTGAGCTGCTTCCGGCGCTCGAGGCGGAGAAGCTGCGGCCCAACATCTTCGTCGGCACCAGCGCCGGAGCCATCAACGCGGTGGCCTTCGCCTCGATGAGCCACCTCGGTGCCGAGGAGGCCGCCGATGCGGCGCTGAAGCTGTGGCGGGGCGTGCGCTGGTCGTCGGTGTTCCGCCCGCCGCTGGCTGCACTTGTGGCGCCCGGGGGCGGGGCGCCCGGCCGCAGACGGGCCAAAGGCCTGCTCGACACCACCCCGCTGGCCGCGACGCTGGGGGAAGCCATCGACTGGGACCAGCTGCACGACAACGTGGACCGGGGCCGCGTCTCCGTGGGCGTGGTGGCCACCGCCGCCGCCACCCGCCGCAGCACGGTCTTCGTCGAGGCCGCCAACGGGGAGGCGCCGAAGACCGATGAGTGCCGGTCGATCGACTACGTGGCGACGAGGCTGGAGGTCGGCCACGTCCTGGCCTCGTCGGCCATCCCTCTGGCCTTCCCGCCCGTGGAGGTCAGCCAGCCCTCCCGGGCCGACGGCTGGTACGTCGACGGCGGGCTACGGCTGAACACCCCGTTGAAGCCGGCGTTGGACCTGCGGGCCGAGCGGCTGGTGGTCATCGCCACCGATCCCGCTGAGACGGCGACGGACGTGAGGGCGAACGGCGCCGTCCCGCCCCCGACCGCGGGAGCGGGGCTGGCCCATCTCCTGTATGCGCTGATGACCGACCGGATGGTCGAGGACCTGCGCACGCTGGCCCGGAAGAACGAGCGGGCCACCGGGGATGCCGAAGAAGGCCCCGACGAGATCCGCTGGCTGTTCGCCGGGCCGAGCCCTGGTTCGGCCGGGCCCCTGGCCGAGCTCGCCGGCCAGGTGGTCCAGGGCCGGGCGCCGGGTCAGCGCTGGCGCCGCGCCGCTGGCCTGCGCCGGTCGGCCGGCACCTGGCTGGCCCGCGACCCCGGCCGGCTCGAGGTGCTGACCCACCTGCTCTTCGATCCCGAGTTCATCAACGGGGCGATCGAGCTTGGTCGGCGCGACGCCCGCCGCTCCCTCGACCGCCTCGGCTCACCGGTCTGGCACCTGACGGGCGGGTCGCTCACGTCGGTCGCCCCGATCCGCGTCGACCTCATGGCCGCCGACCTCAGCTGACCAGTTCCCCGACCGGGCAGGCGGCTGCGGCGCACCGTCGCGACCCCGGCCCGCTCGACCGACCTCGGCGCTGCGGCTGACGCTCTTCCGGTTCAGGCCGCGAAGCGGGTGACGTCGAGCACCTTGCAGACCAGGCCGCTGGTGGCGACCTTCGCCCGGACGTCGCTGTCCACCGAGGTCGCCTTCTGCTCCGACGACTGGCCGGGGGCCAGCTGGCTGACGATGGCGTTGGAGGTGTCGTACTGGGTGGCGCCGTCGGTGGAGAGGAAGCCGATGGCGTCGTCGGATGCCCAGCGTCCTGGCTGGGCGCGGTCGACGGCTTGGGCCAGCGCCACCCCGAGGGCGACTTCGGTGAGGGTCGTGAGGTCGGGAGCGGGGAGGCCGGCTCGCAGCCGGGGGCCGAGCCAGGCCAGGAGGGGGTCGGTGAGGTAGATCTTCGATTGGGCGCCGACAACTCGGCGGCCGACGTCGTCGACCTGGTGGCACCACAGGGCGAAGCTGCGGGTGAGGCGGGTGAGGCGGAGATCGAACGTCTGGCGGGTCCGGTAGCTGAGGGCGTTGGCGGTCGTGGCCCGGTTGAGCGGCGCGCAGGACCGCTGGTGGAGGCCGGCGAGGAGGAGCGGGACCGAGTCGGCGGGGGCTTCGGGGTCGACGTCCTGGTGGATCCAGGCGGCCAGATCGGTGAGGAAGGCGTCGCCGACCTGGCCGGCCCGGTGGTGTTCGGCCACGGCCCGGGGGAAGCCGCCGGAGGTCAGGTAGCCCTGCCAGGCCAGGTCGAGATCGTCGACGGCGAGCTCGACGGCGGCCGCCGCGGCGGCGGCTGCGGACCCTTGGAGGTCCCAGGGCGGGGCCGGCTCGGGGGTGGGGACGTCGCGCCCGGTGGCAGCCAGGACGTCGCGGAACCTCATGGGGAGGAGGAGCCTTGACCGCCGTGTGGTGGCCGTTCCGGCCCGGCCGGCGAAGAGGTCCCGCTCGACCTCGGCGTCGGCGTCCCAGGACGACCCGGTGCAGACGACGGTGTCGTCGCCGAACGGGGTGTTGTCCCGCAGGAGCTTGATCGTCTCGGTCCAGCCCTTGACGCCGGTCACCTCGTCCAGGAGCCAGATGCGTCGGGCCGGGTTGACAGAGCGGGTGAGGTCTCGGCCGAGGACCGCCACCCGGTTGAGGTCCTGGGCGGTCATGCCGTCGGTGGCCAGGTAGACGATCTGCCTGGGGTCGACGTCGTGCCGGCCGCAGAGCTGGGCGACGGTGTCCTTGACCGTCACCGACTTGCCGACCCGCCGGGGGCCGCGGAGCACGACCAGCCCGTCGCTGATCGGTCCGAGGGCGATGTCGGCGAGGATGTCGGGCCGGTAGCCGAGGTCGAAGGGGACGCGCGAGCGCAGGGCTCGGTCGTCGGCGGCCCACGTCAGCCGGTCACCGCCGACGGCGGTTCGCCACCACGGGTTGGACTGGACGAGGCGAGACCGGATCTGGTCGTCCCTCACGGACCCGTGCTTACCGGAACCAGGGGGGTTGTGAGGGTCATGACTTACCAGAACCGGGGGGGTTCTGGTATGCGACGCTCGGCGTGGCTGCGTCACCTGGCGCCTGGTCCGCGCCGCACCGAGGTTCGTGGGTGCACCGCAATGGAGCCCGGCTCGTAGGCCCCGGAGGACTTCGTGCCCTGCGGCGAGAGCGCCCTGAGGAGGCGATCGACGGCTGACGGGTCGAGAGCTTGGGGACCGCGACTTCACCACCGGTCTGGCGGCGCCACTCCAGAGGCGGGTGGCGTCGACCGCTGGTTGTGTGCACCCACGCCTGCGCCCACTTGATGAGCTTGCGACCCTCCTGGGAGGGATGAACCCAAACCACAGGGATGTGATCCTACGACCACGCCAGCGCTGCTGGCTCGCTTCTCGGTGCGGCGGCGCCCAGTGGTTGAGCAGCATGTGACCCAGGTGTGACCCGATCGATCTGATGGACGGCAACCCCACAGGTCAGGGGGTTGGTGACGGGGCACCCGGGCTGTAGGCGGGGTTCTG
>JBBSKY010000053.1:0-21926 GCA_038255915.1 Acidimicrobiales bacterium
AGGTCGAGGACGGTGTGGACGGCGAGCGAGCCGGCCACCCGGGTGACCGGGTCGATGTTCCAGTCGCGCAGCTTGGGCGGGGCGCCCAGCTTGGCGCCGGGGCCGTCGGCCGGGCGGGCGTAGCTCTTCAGCTCGACGGGGTTGAAGGCGTAGGGGTCCTTGACCCCCTCCTTCAGGCGGGCCTTGCCCGCGTCGTCGAACTCGATCGGAAGGTTCTTGAAGCACATGGTTCTGGTGTCCTCTCGTCGATCTCGGTCCGGGGCCTAGTGGCCTTCGAACGGGCGGCTGAGCTCCCGCTCGTTAAACTTCGTCGTGCCCTTGCCCTCGTTGCGGTGCTGCATCTTTGAGTAGAACTTGTGCATCACCTTCATCGAGCCCTTGGGCGTGGTGCGGGCACGGGCCCACCCGCTCGGGATCTCGCCGTCCCAGCGGGGCGTCAGGTTCTTGTCGACCCGGGTCATGTTGCGCATGCGACGGATCATCCCGCCGGCCACGCGGCTGGTGTTGCTGGAGACCATCGACCCAGGGGACACGGCGTAGATCGGCGAGAACTTGTCGGGGAAGCCCGGCATGGTGCAGCCGATGCAGATGCCACCGATGTTCATACAGCCGCCGTGGCCGTCGACGATGCCGCGCTCAGCGATGTTGCACTGGACCACCGGGCCCCAGCAGCCCAGCTCGACCAGGCACTCCTTGTCGCCGTACTGCTCGGCGAACACCCCCTCCTCGTAGTAGCCGGCCCGGGGGCAGTGGCGGTGGACCGTCTCCCCGAACAGCCAGGCGGGGCGGCCCAGCTCGTCGAACTCGGGCAAGGGGGCCAGGCCGTTGAGGAACAGCAGGACGGCGGTGGCCGTCTCCAGCACGTTGTCGCCGATGGGCGAACAGCCGGGCACGTTGACGACCGGCACGCCGAAGGCGGAGCGGTAGTCCTTGCCCAGGTAGTCCATCATGCCCATGGCGTTGGTGACGTTGTTCTTGGCCGCGGGGATGCCGCCCCAGGAGGCGCAGGTGCCCACCGCCACGATGGCGGCGGCGCCCGGCGAGAGGCGGTCGAGCCACTCGAGGCTGGTGATCTGGCGGCCGGTGGCCGGGTCCTCGCCCAGGCCCATCCAGAAGCCCTCGCCGGAGATGGACTCGTCCATGATCGAGCCCTCCCAGCAGATGACGTAGGGGGCGTCCATCTCGCCCCGCTCGGCCATGAACAGGTTGTGCATCCAGTCGGGGCCGACCTCGGTCGAGACCACGGTGTGGATCAGCTCGACCCGGGGCAGCCCGGGGAGGATGCCGGCGAGCAGGTGCTCGACGCGGGGGTGGGTGGCGCCGGTCACGGCGACGGTGCAACCGTCGCAGGAGGCGCCGACCAGCCAGATCAGGTAGATCTTCTTGAGGGGCCCGATGTTCAGCGTGTCCTCGGGCTCGACCAGGGCCCGGCTGCGGATGGCGATGGGCGCCATCGGGTCGAGCGGGTCGTACCCGTCGATCAGGCCAACGCCGGACTTCTTACGACCGTCGAACGGCTCCAGCGTCCCGTGCGGGTACACCGAAGGCACGCACTCCTCATGGAACGTCTGCTGGACCCGCTTGACGTACTCCTGCGGTTCAGCGGTGATGGTGGGGCGTCCAGGTGCCCTGCGGGCAACTCGCCTCGAAGTTTCATCTACTGCCATGTGTCTCCCCCTTGCGTCGGTAGGTGCACCGTACACTTATCTGCGGGGCTATGTCATCATGACTGCGAGGCCTATACCAAGCCCGCAAGGACTTCGGTCGGAGGGGACAGCGCTCGTGACCACCAGCACCATAGAAGAGCCCCAGGGGGGGCTCCCCCGCAACTACCTGCGGGCCACCCTGCTCCTGTTGATCGGGGAGGCGCCGGCCCACGGCTACGACCTCCTCGAGCAGGTCAGCCAGCTCGGCCTGGGCAAGGTCGACCCCGGCGGGCTCTACCGGGCTCTGCGGGTCATGGAGCGCGACGGGCTGGTCAGCTCCAGCTGGCAGCACTCCTCGGCCGGCCCGGCCCGGCGCACCTACGAGCTGCAGCCCGACGGCACCGACTGGCTGCACGCCTGGGCCGGCGCCCTGCGGGAGAGCCACCGGTACCTGTCCACCTACCTCGCCCGGTACGATCGCATCATCGACCGCCAGCCCGCCGACACCGTCGCGCCGCAGGTCCCATCCGCCCCCGTGGCCGGCGCATGAGCGGGGCGCTGCGGATCGCCCTGGCGGGCAAGGGCGGGGCGGGCAAGACCACGATCTCCTCCACGCTGGCCCGCCTCCTGGCCCGGCGGGGCAAGAAGGTCCTCGTCATCGACGGCGACAGCAACCCCAACGTGGCCGTGGCCCTCGGCATCGACCGCGAGCGGGCCGCCGCCCTGTCCACCCTGCCGGTCACCCTCACGAGCCGGCGCCTCAACGGCAGCGGACTGGTGATGCCGGTCACCCAGGTGGTGCGCGAGCACGGCATCGCCGGCCCTGACGGGGTCGAGGTGGTGCAGATGTGCATGCCGGCCCACGCCGATGAGGGCTGCATGTGCTCGGCCCACGCCACGGTCAGCGGCCTTCTGGCTGACGCCGCCCACGAGGCCGATCTGGTCACCATCTTGGACCTGGAGGCCTCGCCCGAGCACCTGAGCCGGGGCACCACCCGCCACGTCGACGCTCTCCTGCTCATCACCGAGCCCTACTACCGCTCGCTCGAGACCACCCGACGGATGTCGGCGCTCGCCTCCGAGCTGCCCATCCCCTACATGGGCGTGGTGTCCAACAAGGTGCGCAGCGCCGACGACACCGCGGCCATCCTCGAGTTCTGCCAGCGCCACGACCTGGCCCAGGCCGGCGAGATCCCCTGGAGCGACGCAGTGACCATGGCCGACAAGCTCGGCGTCCCGGTCATCGACGGCGACCCCGACGGGCCCATCGTCACCGCCGTGGCGGCGGTGGCCGACCACCTGCTGGCCCTGCCCGCCCGGGAGCCCGTGGCCTGAACAGCCGGTTCTGCCGGGAGTCTGTGGCCGCTGGGCGACACGTGCTCCCGGCAGTTGCGGGAGATCAGCCCGGTTGGCGTGACGGGGCGCGTCCTCGGCCTAGCTGAGCCCGAACTGCTGGGTGAGGACGAAAGCGGCCCGCCGGTCCTGGTCGAGCTCGTCCCCGATCTCAGCGACACGATACTTTCCCGCGTCGCCGCCCTCCCGGCGGCGGGACCTGCCTCCCCTCACCTCGGGTGGTGGAGAGCGGCGTTGGCCCTCATCGCCCTGGCCCAGCTGGCGGTCGCGCTGCCTGCGCTGGTGCTCGGCACCGACGCCGGCGAAGCGACCCACATCGCCAGGGAGCTCGGGTCGTGGGACCTGGCCCTCGGCTTCGGGTTCCTGTTCGCGGCGTGGCGGCCCGCCCGGGCATGGGGGATGCTGCCGCTCGTCGTCCCCCTCGTCGCCTGCCTGGTCCTGACCACCGCCTTCGACGTGGTCGACATGCAGGCCAGCCTGCTGCGCGAGAGCACCCACCTCCTCGATCTGATCGGCCTCCCGGTGCTGTGGATGCTGGCTCGCGACCGCCAGGCGCGCCCTGGTGTGCTGAAGCCTGCATGAGGCGGGCCCTCCTCGGGCTCGGGCTGGTCGTCGGGGTGGTGTTCGCCTGGGCGGCCCCAGCCGCCGCCCACGCCGAGCTGCAATCGAGCGAACCCGCGGCGTCGGCGTCATCCCCCGCTCCGCCGGGTCAGGTGGTCCTCCGCTTCACCGAACCGGTCGAGGCTGCCCGTGATGCCGTCCGGGTCTTCGCCACCGGCGGTCGCCTGGTCGACACCGGACCTGCCGCCCACCTGCCGGGTGAGGCCAGCCAGGTCGTGCTGCCCCTGCCCGATCTGGCGGCGGGGGGCTACGTGGTGTCGTGGCGGGTCATCTCCGGTGATTCCCACCCGGTCCGTGGCACCTTCACCTTCCGGGTCGGCCAACCCGGAGCCGACGCCGAGACTGATGCCCTGGCCCAGGATCTGCTGTCGAGCGGCGGCGGGAGCACAGACGTCGGGCGCCTGTTCGCCCTCGACCGGTTTGCGGTGTTCGCCTCCCTCGTGGTCCTGGTCGGAGGCAGCGTGTTCGTGCTGTTCATCTGGCGGGACGGTGCCCGGGGCGATCGAGCCGAGGTCCTCCTCCGAGGATCGTGGATCGTGGCCCTGACCTCCACCGCCGTCGGCATCGCACTGCAGGGCGTCTCCAGCCAGGCGCTACCCCTTCGGGACGCCGTACGGCCCTCGATCGTGGCCGAAGTCCTCGACACCCGCTTCGGTCGCCTCTCCCTGATCCGCCTCGGTCTCCTCCTCCTGCTCGTCCCCGCCGGGAGGTTGTTGCGCACCCGTCTCTCGAACGACAGCAGCCGGGTCCCGCCGGCACGGCTGGTGCTGCCGGCCGGCCTGGTCCTGGCTGGCACCCTGCTGACCCTCAGCCTGGCCGGGCACTCCGGGGTCGGCGACCTCGTCGTCGTGGCCGCCGCCGCAGACCTCGTCCACCTCGGGAGCGTGAGCGTCTGGCTCGGGGGCCTGACCCTGCTTGCGGTGTGCGTGCTGCCACGGGGCGACCGCGACGAGCTCACCTTGGTGGTCCCACGCTTCTCGAAGGTGGCCCTGGTGGCGGTCCTGGCCATCGTCGCCACCGGCTCCTTTCAGAGCTGGCGCCAGGTGGGCACCCTCGGCTCGGTGACCTCGACGTCCTACGGCCGGCTCCTCCTGGTCAAGCTGGGCCTGTTCGCCGGCATGATCGGGCTCGGGGCGCTCGGCCGCTCGTGGGCCCGTCGTCGTCAGGAAGCTGGAGCCCACGCTCCGACGGTCGCCCTCGGCGCCGCAACCGCCGAACCCCCGCGGGCCACGGTGGCCAGGCTCCGGCGATCGGTCGGGTTCGAGGTGGTCCTCGCCTCCGCCGTGCTGGTGGTCAGCGCCCTCCTGGTCAGCTCCGTCCCCGCCCGCGCCGCGGCCGCCAAGCCCTTCTCGACGCAGCTCAAGGCCAAGGACCTGGTGCTCGACCTCACCCTCGATCCCGCCCAGGTCGGGCCCACCGACCTGCGCGTGGGCATGGTCACGACCCAGGGATCGCCCCCAGAGCCATCCGAGGTCATCGCCGAGCTGAGCCTGGCCGACCGCGACCTCGGCCCGTTGCAGGTGCCCCTGCATCGCATGGGGCCCGGCCGCTACATGACGCACGGCTTCGAGCTGCCCATCGCCGGGCGCTGGCGCCTGGAGATCGTCGTCCTCCGAGGCACCACCGACCAGGTCAGGGCGGTCACCACCGTCCCCGTGCGGTGACCGCCATCAGGCCAGAGCACGCCCAACAGCCCAAGCAGAGAACGAACCAACGACAAGGAGATCCCATGTCCCTCACACGCTCATCCGCCTTCCTGGCGGCCATCGCCGGAGGGCTCGCCGCCTTCGCCGCCCCGTCGGCGGCGCACGTCACGGTCAACCCGAGCTCGGCGACCAAGGGGGGCTACGCCAAGCTCACCTTCCGGGCACCCACCGAACGACCCGACTCGGCGACGGTGAAGCTGGAGGTCACCTTCCCCACCGACAACCCGATCACGTCGGTGAGCGTCCGCCCCCACACGGGCTGGACCTACACCGTCGACAAGACCAAGCTGGCTGCCCCGATCGTGCGGGAGGGCCGGGAACCGATCACCGAGGTGGTCTCGAAGGTGAGCTGGAGCGGCGGGACGATCAAGCCCGGGGAGTTCGACGAGTTCGAGGTCTCCGCCGGCCCGCTCCCCAAAGACGCCGACCAGATCGTGTTCAAGGCGGTCCAGACCTACGCCTCCGGAGAGGTGGTGAGCTGGATCGAGGAGGTGTCGCCCGGCGGCAGCGAGCCCGCCCACCCGGCCCCGGTCCTGAAGCTCACGGCCGGTGAGGCGGTGCAGGCCGTCCCCGTGGAGGCGGCGACGTCGGCAGACCTCGAGACGGGCGGGACGGGCGGGAGCGGCGAGGCGGCCTCGAAGAGCGATCTCGACGGGGTCAAGGGCCTGGCCACCTTCGCCTTCGTCGTCGGGGGGCTCGGCCTCCTCGCTGGCCTCGCAGCCCTGGTCCGTCGCCGGACGACAACACCCGGCCCGGCCGCCTTGCCCTGATCCCATCCCCGGCTTCTGCCGGGAGCATGTGGGCGCTGGGCGACACGAACTCCCGGCAGTTGCGGGAGGTCAGCGCAGGTGAACGGAGGCCGGGCGGTGACCCGCTGGTGGAGGGCCTCGACCTCGCTGGCCGTGAGCGTCTTGCGCTCGGCCAAGGCGTCGGCCAGGGCCCGCAGGCTGCGTTCGTGGTCGGCCAGCATCGACCGGGCGGCCGACTCGGCGCCCGACACCAGCCCCTAACCTCCTCGCCAGCGTGGCCTGACTGAGCTGAGCGGGGTACCGTTGGGGAGATGGGCGAGACGCTGACGCTGACCGCTGTCTTCACTCCTGACGAGGGCGGCTGGACGATGGCTCAACTGGCCGAATGGCCGGCGGTGGTGACGTGCGGGCCCACCATCGAGGATGCCCGCGCCATGCTGCTCGATGCGGCTCGGGAGATGATCGCTTCCTATCGAGACGAGGGCCGGGAGCCCCCGATCGGGGGCGGACACGTCGAGCGCGTGACGATCGACATCGCTGCGGCTTGAAGCGCCGAGACCTCGAGCGCCATCGCTCCGGCCACGGCTGCGAGGTGGTGCGCGAGGGCTCGAACCACGTGATCTGGCGCAATCCGCTGTTCGACCAGCGCGCCCCGGTCCCACGGCACGCCGAGATCCCAACTGGCACCGCACGTGCGATCTGCCGCCAGCTCTCGGTCCCGTCGCCATCCGGCGCTCGTTGAACTGCCCGGCGCAGCGCCGTGGCCGCCGTTGAGCAGGACTCCTCCCGGCTCCCCGCGAGGGTCAGATCTGGGACGTGGCGGCCGGTGCATCGAGGGGCGAACGGCCCCCGGTGACCCGCTGGTGGAGGGCCTCGATCTCACTGGCCGTGAGCGTCTCGCGCTCGGCTAGGGCGTCGGCCAGGGCCCGCAGGCTGCGCTCGTGGTCGGCCAGGATCGACCGGGCGGCCGACTCGGCGCCCGACACCAGCCCCCGGACCTCCTCACCGCCGGCGCTGCCCTCCATGTAGGGCACCTTGTCGCGACCCACGGCCAGCTCGTAGCGGCCGGTCATGGCCCAGCGCTCGACCATGCGGCGGGCCAGCGTGGCCGCGTCCTTGAGGTCGTCGGCCGCCTCGGTGGTGGGTTGGCCGAAGATCTGCAGCTCGGCGGCCCGGCCGCCGAGCAGGACGATCAGGCGGGTCATCAGCTCGCGCTTGCCGAGCGTCTCGTCCTCGTCGCGGCCGGCCCAGGTGGAGCTGTCGAACCCGGCCTTTCGGTTCAGGATCGAGACCCGGGGGGGCGGCTCCACGTCGCGGAGGAGCACGGTGAGCAGGGCGTGGCCCGCCTCGTGCACGCCGAGCAGCCGCTTCTCGTCGGCGGTGAGGCGGCGCGAGCTGGGCAGCCCCGACACGTGGCGGTCGAGGGCCTCGTCGAGGTCCTGGGGGCTGATCGTGGTCTGGTGGCGGCGGGCGGCCAGCAGCGACGCCTCGTTGACCGCGGTGGCCAGCTCGGCGGCGGTGAGGCCGGCGCTGGCGGCGGCGACCTTGGCCCACTGGACGTCGTCGGCGAAGGGGCGGGTGGCGGCGTGGAGCCGCAGGATCTGCTCGCGGCCCCGCAGGTCGGGCCGCTCGATGCGGATGCGGCGGTCGAAGCGGCCCGGCCGCAGGAGGGCGGGGTCGATCAGCTCGGGCCGGTTGGTGGCGGCCAGGATCAGCACGTTGCGGGACCCCTCGAACCCGTCGAGCTCGACGAGCAGCTGGTTCAGGGTGTTGTCGAACTCGCGTGACCCGGCACCGCCCTCCTCCCGGTTGCGACCGACGGCGTCGAGCTCATCGATGAAGACGATGGAGGGGGCGTCCTTGCGGGCCTGCTCGAACAGCTCACGCACCCGGGCCGCGCCGAGGCCGACGAACTGCTCGACGAAGCTCGACGCCGAGACCGGGTAGAAGGTGATGCCGGTCTCGCCGGCCAGGGCCTTGGCCAGCAGGGTCTTGCCGCAGCCCGGGGGCCCGTGGAGCAGCACGCCGCCGGGCATCCGGGCCCCCAGCGCCTCGTAGCGCTCCGGCGCGTCGAGGTACTCGCGGATCTCCTGGAGCTCGGCCACGGCCTGGTCGAGGCCGGCCACATCGGCGAACGTGAGGCTGGGGATCTGAGCCGCCACCGGGGCGGTGACCGGCACCGGCACCGCCCCCTGGGCGGGCACGGTGGCCACGACCGAGGTGGGCGCCGGGGTGAAGGTGGGCGAGGTTGCCGGCCCGGGAGGGGGCGGCTCGGGCTCGACCTCGTGGCGACGCCGCCAGGGCCGGGTGATCCACAGGGCGGCGACGGTGGCCAGGGCGATCACCCCCACGGCGGCGAGGAGCTCCGGACGTCGCAGGATGTCACCCAACCCCATGTCGCCGTGAACCTCCCCAAACGCGTGGTCGCCCCCTATCTGTCCATTGACAGTAGCGGGGGGAGAGCCTCAGGCCGGGCATGGGGGCCGGTACCATCCCCCAGGTGCAGCCCGGCGATCCCCCGGCGGCGGAGGGCGAGCTGCTGCTGTCGGTGCGCGACCTGCGCACGTCGTTCTCCACCGATGCCGGCACGGTCAAGGCGGTCGACGGGGTCTCGTTCGACCTGCACCGGGGCGAGGTGCTGGCCGTGGTGGGCGAGTCCGGCTCGGGCAAGTCGGTGACCGCCATGAGCGTGCTGGGCCTGGTGCCGAGCCCGCCCGGCCGCACCTCAGGCCAGGTCCGGTGGAAGGGGCGTGACCTCCTCGGGCTGAGCGAGCGTGAGCTGTGCCGCATCCGGGGCGCTGAGATCTCGATGGTCTTCCAGGACCCGATGAGCTCGCTGAACCCGTTGCACACCGTGGGCCGCCAGATCGCCGAGGTGGTCCGCCTGCACACCTCCTCCACCCGCAAGGAGGCGGCCGAGCGGGCCATCGAGATGCTCGACCTGGTGGGCATCCCCCAGGCCCGCCGCCGGTCCCGCAGCTACCCGCACGAGTTCTCCGGCGGGATGCGCCAGCGGGTGATGATCGGCATGGCGCTGGCCTGCGAGCCCGACCTGCTCATCGCCGACGAGCCCACCACCGCCCTCGACGTCACCATCCAGGCCCAGGTCCTCGAGCTGCTGCAGGAGACCAAGGAGCGCACCAGCTCGGCGATCCTGCTCATCACCCACGACCTCGGGGTGGTGGCCGGCATGGCCGATCATGTGCTGGTGATGTACGCCGGCCGGGCGGTCGAGCAGGGCAGCGCCGCCGACGTCTTCTACCGCTCCCGCCACCCGTACAGCCTGGGGCTCCTGGCCGCCCTCCCCCGGGTCGACCAGGACGACGCCAGCCTCAGGCTGCAGCCGATCGACGGCGCCCCGCCGTCGCTGGTCCACGTGCCGTCGGGCTGCTCGTTCCATCCCCGCTGCCCGTTCAGCCGCGCCGAGCGGTGCCCGGTCGAGGAGCCCCGGTTGGAAGACGATGGCGCGGGGCACCGGGCCGCCTGCCACTACGCCGACGAGGTCGCCCGCCTCAGCCCGTCCGACCTGCAGCGTGCGGTGCCTTCGCCATGACCGGCGTCACGCCCGGCGCCACGCCCGTCGCCTCCGCCGCTCCCGTCGCCCCGGCCCTGCTCGAGGTCCGTGACCTGGTCAAGCACTTCCCCGTCCGGGGCTCCTGGGGGCGCCGAGCCGACCACGTCCACGCCGTGTGCGGCGTCTCGTTCGACCTCGCTCGGGGCCAGACCCTCGGCCTGGTCGGCGAGTCGGGGTGCGGAAAGTCGACGACCGGGAGGCTGGTGCTGCGCCTCCTGCCGGCCACCTCGGGCTCGGTCCGCTTCGACGGCGCCGACGTCGTGGCCGCGACGAAGCAGGAGCTGCGGGAGATCCGGCGGCGGATGCAGATCGTGTTCCAGGACCCGTTCGGCTCGCTCAACCCCCGCATGACCGTGCGGTCCATCGTGGCCGAGCCGCTGCGGATACACCGCCGCTACGGCAACGGCGGCCCCGCTCGGGTGAAGGAGCTCCTCGAGCGGGTCGGCCTCAGCGTCGACCAGGCCGGCCGCTATCCCCACGAGTTCTCGGGCGGCCAGCGCCAACGCATCGGCATCGCCCGGGCGCTGGCCCTCGACCCCGACCTCCTGGTGCTCGACGAGCCGGTCTCGGCCCTCGATGTCTCCATCCAGGCCGGCGTGGTGAACCTCCTGGAGGACCTTCAGGCCCAGCTGGGCATGGCCTACGTCTTCATCGCCCACGACCTGTCGGTGGTGCGGCACATCGCCGACCGGGTAGCGGTGATGTACCTGGGCCGGATCGTCGAGATCGGCAGCCGCGACGACATCTACTCCCGAGCCAGCCACCCCTACACCCAGGCCCTGCTGTCGGCGGTTCCGGTGCCCGACCCCGAGCGGGAGCGGGCCCGCCGGCGGGTGGTGCTGCGGGGCGACGTCCCGAGCCCCATCGACCCGCCCTCGGGCTGTCGCTTCCGCACCCGCTGCCCCAGGGCCGAGGCCATCTGCGCCGACGAGGTCCCGGCCCTCATCGAGCGGGGCCAGGGCCACCCGGTCGCCTGCCACTTCGCCGAGGCCCTCACCGTCGTGCCCGGAGGTCCTCGACCGGGCCCCTAGTTGGCGGCTCTCCTGGCGGCTACGGCGCGCAGAACGCGGTCTCGACGAACAGGCCGGTGTTCTGCTGGTTCAGGCCACCGCACACCGAGCGGGTCACCCGGGTGTTGGCCGTCTCGGTCATCCACACCATGGGCAGGAGGTCGACCGCCTTGGCCTGGATCTGGCCGTAGAGCGAGCTGCGCTCCGCCCCGGAGGCCTGCACGGCCCGGTCCCACAGGTCGTCCATCGTGCCGTCGCCCGCTGTCCCCTTGGGCTCGCGGTAGCCGGAGGTGTTGGTGAAGGCCACCGGGCTGATCTGGGTGGAGTGGTATTGGCGGCGGGCACCGATGGTGGGGTCGTCGCCGGCGCAGTACGACACAAAGGTGGTGTCGTAGGCCCGGTTCTTCATGGCCGTCTGGGTGGACGCGCTGTCGAGCGGCCGGTCGTTCAGGTCGATACCCACCTGGCGCAGGTTGTTGTCGAGCTGGATGCCGTAGGCGGCCTGGGTACCGGTGTCGAAGTGGATGGCGTCGAAGGCCAGCGGGGTCCCCTTGGGCGGGAGCCCAGGCCGTCCGTCCGAGGTGCGGGTGTCGGTGACGTTGGCGCCGGCGACCCAACCTGCGTCCTGGAGACCTGCGCGGGCTGCGCCCACGTCGAAGGCGGGGAGCGTGGGCTGGGCCTTGTAGGCGTCGGCCAGGGCGCTGTGGAGCGGGGAGTCGGCCAGCCGGCCCTTCCCGAAGTCGATGTTGGTGAAGGCCGCCTGCCGGTCGAAGGCCTGGTAGACGGCCTTGCGCACGGCGAGGTCCTTCAGGATCGGGTGGTTGTAGCTGCCGTTGTCGGCCAGGACCGCCCCCGCCTCCTGGCCCTTGGCCCACAGGTTGAACGACAGGGTGGTGATGCAGTTGCCGCCACCGGTGCCTCGGGGCACCGAGGCCACCGAGTAGTCCGTGCCCCCGAACGTGGCCGCCGTGGGCGGCAGGAGGTTGCCGGCGGGGCTGCCGACGTCGACGCTGCCTGCGGTGCCGCGAGCGGCCTGGAGCGACGGGGCGACCGAGGGCCCTGCGGTGTTCTGGAGGATGACCTTGGCGAGGTAGGGCAGGTCGGGCTTGAAGTAGGTGGGGTTGCGGTCGAGGGTGATGGCGTTCGCGTTGACAGAGCCGAACTTGAACGGGCCGCTGCCGACCGGCGCCAGGTTCTTGGCGCAGGTCGGGGTGGCGTCGATGAGGGTGCCGTCGCCGCCGGTCACCGCACAGGAGGAGAAGTAGGCCTTTGGGATGATCGGCGCCTCGGTCACGTTCATCTGCTGGAGCAGCGGGGTGTACCGGTAGCGGAGGTGGAGCTTGACCTTGAGCCCGGCGGGGCCGTCGGGCAGGGTGATGGCGTCGGGCGGGGTGACGGCGCCGTTGCCCGAGCCGGTGACGCCGAGGGCGGGGCCCATCGAGGCCGCGGTGCGGCTGTGGCCCCGAAGCAGGGCCTCCTCGAAGGTGAACTTCACGTCGTCGGCCACGATCGGCGTGCCATCGTGCCACTGCATCTTCGGTCGGAGGGTGAACAGGGCGTCCTGGGTCCCGTCGGGGTTGTCGGTGACGACCGGCAGGGCGGCGGCCAGGTCGGGCACCACCTTGTTGTCGGCGTCGAAGGCCAGAAGGCCGTTGAACATGGCCTCGGAGTTGGTGTGCACGCCACCGTTCGAGGTGGTGGCCGGGTTGAGCGATCCGGTGGTCGCCCCGATGGCCACCACCATGGTGCCGCCCCGGGGCTTGGAGCCGGTGGACGGGGCCGCCGTCCCGCCTTCGTCATCCCCGCTGCGGCTGGCGACGACGACCGCCACCGCGGCCAGGACCGCCAGGCCGGCGACGACGGCGAGCACCTTGGTCAGCGAGACGCCATCCTCGGTGCGCCGGGGTCTCCCGCTGCTTGCGGGCTTCGAAGACCTGCTGGGCACGGCTGTTCCCCCTGGATCCTGCCGCCTGCGGCTGCGGCGTGGCGGCGAAGGATCCTCGCAGGATCGGTGGGATATCTCAAGCCGCTGGAACGTTTTGGGCGTCTGAGTGGTTGCGCCCGCACCTCTTGCTATCCTGCTCCGGCCGTGGGCCTGGGCTACGTGGTCCGGCGGGTCCTCGGGATCGTCCCGGCCCTCTTCGGTGTGCTGATCGTGACCTTCGTCATCGTCCACGCCGTGCCCGGCGACCCGGCCCAGCTCCTGGCCGGCGAGGCGGCCACCCCGGAGCGGGTGGAGGAGATCCGGCGGGACCTCGGCCTCGACCGGCCGCTGCCCGACCAGTTCGCCACCTACGTCGCCAAGGTGGCCCGGGGAGACCTGGGGTTCTCGACCAGCCAGGGCCGACCGGTCAACACCGTCATCGCCGAGCGGATCGGTCCGACGCTGCTGCTCAGCGGCGCCGCCCTCTGCATCTCCACCGTCCTCGGGCTCCTGCTTGGGCTGCTCGCCGCCCGCCGGCCCTTCGGCCGCTTCGACCTGTCCGTGAACCTGGCCGCCCTGGTCGGCTACGCCACGCCCGCCTTCTGGCTGGCCCAGCTGGCCGTCCTCTTCTTCGCCGTGCGCCTCGGGCTGTTCCCGCTCCTCGGCTACAGCGACATCCGCAAGGAGCTCAGCGGCCTCGGCCACCTCGTCGACGTCACCTTTCACCTCACCCTGCCGGCCGTGGTGCTCGCCCTGTCGGAGGTCGCCCTCCTGAGCCGGGTCACCCGGACGGGTTTGCTGCAGGAGCTGGGCCGTGACTACGTGCGCACCGCCCGGGCCAAGGGCCTGGCCGACGAGCAGGTGCTGAACCGCCACGCCCTGCGCAACGCCCTCCTCCCCGTGGTGACCGTCCTCGGCACCCGCGTGGGCTTCCTGGTGTCGGGGGCCGTGGTGATCGAAGCGGTCTTCAGCTGGCCGGGCCTGGGTTCGGTGATCGTGACCGCGGCCCAGCAGGCCGACCGGATCACCATGCTCGGCCTGGTGCTGGTCGTCGCCTTCGGCGTGATCGTGGCCAACCTGTTCACCGACATCCTCTACGGCCTGGTCGACCCCCGTGTCCGACACCGCTGAACCGCTCGTCATCGCCGCCCCCGCCCGCGGCCACGGGCATGCCCTGTTCCGGCGCGTCGTCCGCCGGCCGGCGGGCGCGGTGGGCCTCCTCCTCACCGTCTCCGTCGGGCTGGTGTCGTCGTTCGCCCCGACCCTGGCCGCCGATCCCTTCCTGCTCGACAACCCGGCGCTGCGGCCGCCCTCGGCCGACCACCGCTTCGGCACCGACAACCTGGGTCGCGACCTGTTCAACGCCGTGGTGCACGGGATGCGTACCTCGCTGACCGTCGTCGTGTGGGTGACCTTCATCTCCGCGGTGATCGGGCTGGCCGTGGGGGCCACCGCCGGCTACCGCGGGGGCCTGGTCGACCGGGTCCTCATGCGGGTCACCGAGCTGTTCCAGTCGATCCCCCGCTTCTTCCTGGCCCTGCTCGCCATGTCGCTGTTCGAGCGCACGCTGCGGAACCTCATCCTGGTCCTCGGCCTCACGTCGTGGACGTTCCTGGCCCGGGTCGTGCGGGCCGAGACCCTGTCGATCCGAACCCGGGAGTACATCGAGGGCGCCCGGGCCTGCGGGGCCGGGGACGTCCGAATCATCTGGCGGCACGTCCTCCCCAACATCCTGCCCACGGCCACCGTCGTCATCTCCCTCGGCGCCTCACGGGTGATCCTGCTCGAGGCCGGCCTCGCCTTCCTCGGCCTCAGCGACCAGGACCGGATGAGCCTGGGCTTCCTCATCAACAACGCCCAGCAGTTCCTGCAGCAGGCCTGGTGGATGTCGGTCTTCCCCGGGGCGGCCATCGTCGTGGTGGTGCTCGGCATCAACCTCCTGGCCGACACCCTGAACGACGTGCTGAACCCCCTGGTCCAGCACGTCACCGACGCCTGATCTCCGTCAGTGCGGTGGCGGGCCACCTGCCTCGTGCGCCCCTCGGCCATCCCGACCGGGCTCCGGCGCCGAACTCCCGGTCATGGGCCCCGGCGTGAAGCACCTCCTGCTCAGCGTCGTGGAGGGCCTTGGGCCCGTGGTGGGCCGGAGCCGGCGCTCGGTGCTGAGCCCGGTCGAGGGGGAGGGGGCGGCGGCGGAAGCCCTGGTCGAGGCGCTCGAGGCGAGCAGCCGCTTCCGGCGGGACGGGCGGCTGGGCCGCATCTTCCACCCCGGCAAGGTGTCCTACCGGGAGCTGTCGGCCACCAACAGCCTCCACGTCATCGTGGGCGAGGGGCGCCTGTCGGCCCACGTCGATGACATCTGCCCCCTGCGCCTGGCGCCGGACGGCTCGGCCCGCTACTCGTGGCTCCCGGTGTTCCGCCACAACATCGCCGGGTTCCTGGCCGACCTGGGGCGGCGTCTCCAGGGCCGCGGCGGCGAGGAGCGGTGCAACCTGGTGTGCGAGGCGGTGTGGGTCGACGACGAGGGCATCGCCGGGCTGATGGCCGCCGCCGCCGGCGGCGGCGGCCCGGGGCCTGCGGCCGCCCCGTGCGGCCACGACCACCCCTGAGGCCATCTGGTTCCATCCGCCGCTCCGAAGACCTTGCGGCACAGATGTCGGTGACATCTGTGCGGCACGGACATAGAGAGAGAAGGCCAGCCGCCTTCGGCACCTCGGGAGCGGCCGGGTCCGTGACGAGACACTCCGACCCTCATTCCGCCACCACACCTTGGGAGACCATCCATGACCAGCCGTCCGAAGCGCCTCATCGTCGCCTGCGCCGCCTCCGGCGCCCTCCTCCTCGTGGGCAGCACTGCCGCCCAGGCCCGGGAGACCGGTGGCGCCAACCGCGAGAGAGTTCGAGCCTCCTCCTACATCAACCCTGACGCCGGGCTGCCCACCGAGAACAGCACTGTGACCCCCGGCTCCGACTGCTTCAGGCCCGATCGGTCGGACACCCAGCAGTTCAGCGACCCGGGGTCCACCGCCCGCAACGTCCACAACGACGCCTGCTTCTTGATGGGCGACAGGATGGTCGACGGCCCCGCCTCGTTCGAGTCCCGGGGTGTCGGCTCCATCTCGGCCTGCCCGGACCCCGACGGTGCGGGATTGGGAACCGCCACGCTGAGCGACACGAACGGCGACGGGCGCATGGACCTGTGCTTCCAGACCGGCTTCCAGGACAAGGTGAACACCGCCGGCAACGGTGAGTTCCACACCCGGCTGAACAACAACACAGGCATCGCCGGCCGCCAGACCGTGGTGTTCTGCTCCGACAGCGACCAGGACGGCTGCTCGGATGAGACGGTGAAGAGCACCATCACCATCGACTGGAACGCCGACGGGGTCCCCACACTCGGCAACGGTGGCGGTCAGATCGGGCTGGGCAGCTTCCTCTCCAACCTGATCAACAACCTGCTCTCCAGCCTCGGCCTGTCCGGTCGCGGCAACGGCTGACCGCCGGGCCACCTACGGGTCAGCGCCTGGGGGGTGGGCCGTCCACCGGCCCACCCCCCGAGGGCCAGCCCGTAGTTGGCACTCCCCCGCGGACCGGCTCAGTGGGGTCCGCGACGAACCGCAGCGGTGTTCGCGTGAGCGGCACCGAGGTGCTGCGGGCCCCGGTGCGGCTGAGGTGACAGGCTGGTGAGGTGGAGCCGCCGGTCGCCTACCGCTTCTACGGTGAGCTGGCCCGGTGGTGGCCGCTCATCTCCCCGCCCGAGGAGTACGCCGAGGAGATGGGCTTCGTGGCCCGGATGCTCGGGTCGGCGGCCATCCCGGTCCGTGAGGTCCTCGAGCTCGGCTGTGGCGGCGGCCACAACGCCTTCCACCTCAAGGCCCAGCTCGACCTGACGCTGGTCGACATCTCGCCCGAGATGCTGGAGGCATCCCGACGGCTCAACCCCGGCTGCCGGCACGTCCAGGGCGACATGCGCACCGTGCGGCTCGGGCGCACCTTCGACGCCGTCCTCGTCCACGACGCCATCGACTACATGACCACCGAGGCCGACCTGCGCCTCGCCGTCGGCACGGCGTTCGCCCACTGCCGGCCCGGAGGGGTGGTTGTGCTGGTCCCCGACGCCACCGCCGAGACCTTCGAGCCGGGCAGCGACCACGGCGGCGGCGACGGACCCGACGGCCGGGGCGCCCGCTACCTCGACTGGCTGTGGGACCCCGACCCGGGCGACACCTGGACGCTGACCCACTACGCCTTCCTCCTGCGCGAGGCCGACGGCTCGGTGCAGGTGATCCACGAGGAGCACCGCTGCGGGCTGTTCCCCCACGACGTGTGGCTGGGGGTCCTGGCCGACGCCGGCCTGCGCCCCGAGGCCGTCACCGAGGAGACCACCGAGGATCGCACCCCCCGCCAGATCTTCCTCGGCCACGTCCCCGGATAGCGCACCGGCCGACCTGACACCAGGACCGCCCGGGTGCCACGCTCCCCCCGTGGCGCACGACGCGGACCCCGATGAAGGCTGGTACTTCAACACCATCACGGGGAAGGTCGAGCACCACGAGCGAAGTCGGGGCATGGACCTCCTCGGCCCCTACCCCGACGAGGCCACGGCCGGCCGGGCCCTGGAGATCGCCCGCGAGCGCACCCGCAAGGCCGACGCCGAGGATGCGGCCTGGGAGGACGGCTGACCACCCTCCCGGGCCGGATCAGCAGTCGGCCCGTAGCTTGAAGCTGGCGCCGGTGGAGTCGGCGGCCGAGGCGATGCGGCCGTAGGGGGTGTCCTCGGCCGGCAGGACGATGGTGCCGCCCAGGGTCTCCACCGTGGCCAAGGCCTTGTCGACATCCTCGACGGCGAAGTAGACCGACCAGTGGGCAGGCACGCCCTCGGGCAGAAAGCCGCTGGAGTCCATGATGCCGGCGTTCTCACCGTCCGCCACGTTCAGCACCGTGTAGCGGAACTCGGGCGAGTCGCTCACCGGCTCGGGCTTCCAGCCGAAGACGTTCTCGTAGAAGGCGACCGTGGCGTCGTAGTCCCGGGTGTGCAGCTCGAAGTGGCAGGGTGCCCCATCGGCACCGACCAGGCCGCCCCGGTGCTCGCCGGGCTGCCACAGGCCCACCACCGCGCCGCCGGCGTCGGCCAGCACGGCCATGACCCCGAGGTCGGCCACGGCCATGGCGTCGACGTGGACCTGGCCGCCGCTCTCCCTGGCCTTGGCCACGGTGGCGACGGCGTCCTCGACGGCCAGATAGACCGACCACACGTCGCCGGGGCCCATGTCGGGCTGCGCCGCCATCAGGCCGGCCACCATCTCGCCGTCCTTGGAGAAGTTGGCGTACCCGCCGAAGTCGGCGTTGGGCTCGTCGGCCGTCCACCCGAGGAGCTCGCCGTAGAACGACCGGGCCTTGTCGGTGTCGGACGACATCAGGTCGACCCAGCAGGGGGCACCGTAGGGAACGTTCTGTCGGATGGTCATGGCGTGGTTCCTTCCAGGATGGTGGGTGTTGCGATGCCGATGTGACGTACGAGCGGCGTCGGATTCATCGGTCGGGGAGCAGGTCGTCGAGGCCGGCCAGGGCGAGCAGCTCGGTGAGGTCGGTGCTCGGGTGCCGGAGCACGATCGCCCCGCCGATGCGCCGGGCCGCCAGCTGGATCCGGGCCAGGCGGTCGACCAGGTCCAGGTCGCAGCGGAGACCGGATCCCACTCGCCCCAGGAGCAGCTCCCGGCCACCTCGCACCAGGACCACCTCGGCTTGGGTCACGTCCTGGTGACGGACCGGGGCCCTGGATCTCACCGGTGGCGGTGAGTTCCCCCGGCGCGGTTCGTCACCACACCATGCTGACGGCGACCGACCCCGATTCGAACCTTCGGGACCTAGCCTGCACGGCCATGTCCCCCGGAGCCAGGACGTTGGATGTCGACCACGAGCTCGAGGTGCACCGGCGCGAGCTGACCGGCTACTGCTACCGGATGTTGGGCTCGGGCTTCGAGGCCGAGGACGCCGTCCAGGAGACCTTCGTCCGGGCGTGGCGGGCCAGCGCCAGCTTCGAGGGCCGGTCGTCGGTCCGGTCGTGGCTGTACCGGATCGCCACCAACGTGTGCGTCGACATGCTGCGGGGCCCCCAGCGTCGGGCCCGGCCCATGGACCTCGGGCCCTCGTCCACCGTCGCCACCGCCGTGCTCGACCCGCAGGCCGAGCACATGTGGGTGCAGCCCGTCCAGGACCGGCGGGTCATCGCCACCGACGGCGACCCGGCCGAGGTGGCCGCCGCCCGCGAGTCGATCCGTCTGGCCTTCGTCGCCGCCCTGCAGCACCTCCCCCCCAAGCAGCGGGCTGTCCTCATCCTGTGCGAGGTGCTGAAGTGGCAGGCCACCGAGGCCGCCGAGCTGCTCGAGACGAGCGTGGCCTCGGTCAACTCGGCGTTGCAGCGGGCCCGGGCCACCCTGGCCGGCCTCGACACCGACGCTCTCGACACCACGGCCGACCCCGAGCACCAGGCGCTGCTGGCCCGCTACGTCGACGCCTTCGAGCGCTACGACATGGACGCCCTCGTCTCCCTGCTCCACGAGGACGCCGTCATCTCCATGCCGCCGTTCGACCTGTGGCTACAGGGCGCCGATCAGGTCATCGGCTGGATGGCCGGTCCCGGGATCGGCTGCTCCGGCTCGAAGCTGATCCCGGTCGAGGTCAACGGCACCGCCGGCTTCGCCAGCTACAAGCCGGGCCCCTCCGGCCGCCTGGAGCCCTGGGCCATCCAGGTCATCGACGTCCGCGACGGCCGCATCACCGGCCACCACAACTTCATCTACCCCGAGCTGTTCGCTGCCTTCGGCCTTCCCCCCAGCCTCGAGGCCTGAGCGCTCACAGAGCGCTAATGACTACCTCACGATGCCCGGCGGCTAGGGCCTCGAGATCGCCGTGGTCGCCCGTGAGGATCACACCTCCACCCAGGCTGACGGCCGACGCCACGACGACGGCATCGATCGTCGAGACGGAGCGGGCCGCACCGAGGAGGGCACCTGCCAGCCGGCCGATCGCCTCGTCGGCCGTGGTCACCTCGCCCACCGCCTTGACGACCCGGTTGACCGAGCTGTCCCTGGCTGCACCACGCACCGTCTCGGCGAGCACCAGCGACGGGACCGATACCTCGACGCCAGCCGCCCACGCTGCCTGCAGCACCGCCCGAGCCCGCTCTTCGTTCCGGGACAGGGCGATCACGGCACCGCTGTCGAGGATCAGGCGCTGCGGCGACGGGACTTGGGTGCGGCGACGGGGCCTGGCCACAGCTGGCGGGCCTCCTCCATCAGCTTCTCGGCAACGGGGCCTGACTCGGCTTCCATCGCAACCAGCAGCTCTCCGAGGCGGTCGTGCTGGAGCTGGCGACGGAGAGCATCCGTTACGTAGGACGACAGCTCACGTCGACCGGCCCGTTCGCGAGCCTCGCCGAGCACCTCCTCTTCGATGCTGAGCGACACTTTGGACACAGCCACGGCGACATCCTACCTGAAGTAGGAACTTGCCGCCGGCGTGTGTCACTCCCACTGGGCGAAGTTCTTGAGGCCGGTCCAGGTGCCTCCGGCCTGGCGGATGGCCGTCTCGGTGGCGAACAGGTAGTGCCAGGTGTCGGGGGCGTCGCCCGAGTCGTTGGTGAAGCGGGCCCACTCGAAGCCAGCGTCCTTCTTGGCCAGCACGTCGGGATCGTTGGCCCGGTCGTCGGCCTTGCCCTCGACCAGCCAGTGGTGGCCATCGTCCGTGACGACGATGAAGTCGGGGTAGTGCCGCTTGCGGTTCCCCCAGGGGATCCACACGTCCTGCTGGGACTCCACCCGCAGCCACCACGACACCTCGGGCGTGCTCGACTCGAAGAGCTGGGCGAGGGCGAGCTCGGTGCTCTTGGCGTCGAACCGGACCGCCGGCAGCAACGACTTCGTCCATCCGCGATACCAGCGGCGGGGGACCCAGACCGAGTTGAGCGGGAAGACTTCGTCGGGCGAAACGATCTCCTTCGGCGGGTACTCGACCAGCTCGACCTCGTTCTGCAGCGACGTTCCCCGCTGCGAGTGGTACGTGCGCACCAGGGCGAGGAACGAGTCCACGGCGGCGCGGACCTTGGCCTCGGTCCAGGAACCGCTGTCGTCGTCGGTGACACCGGCACCGTCGAGGAACTTCCCGACCAGCCGGTTGATGGCGTTGGACTCCTGGCGGGTGCTGGTCACGAAGCGGGAGCGCAGGACATCCCTCCGGATGCACCTCGACGGTGTCGAGCATCTGGCGGCCGGTGCGCTGGCCGAACGGCAACCGCAGGCCGCGACCGAGGACCGAGCGCCTCGCTGACCGATCCCCGCTGGAAGTCCTCGGAGGTGCGCCCGGCGGTGATCACCTCCAGGCCGTCGACGAACTTGGCGTGGCCGGGCGTGAAGTTCGTGACCGTCTTGTTGAGGATCGTGGTGCCCGGGCACACGATCAGCACGTTGCGGACGCCGGCCGCGGCCAGGTAGTCGATCACTCCGGCGGCGATGTAGGTCTTGCCGGTGGCCGTGGCGAGGTCGCAGACGATCTCCAGGCCGGGCTCGCCGGCGTCGAGGGCCTCGGCGACCGCGGTGAGGGCGCGGCGGTTCGGCCCGCGGAGGTCGAGGCGGGCGGCGATGTCCTCGATGGCGGTCGCATTGAAGGGGAAGATCACCGGCGGCCTCCCTTGCGGAGGAGGTCGTCGGGCGCGTGCCGCACCCGGGAACCGGGCGACAGCGCGCGGAGGCGGGCCTCGGCGCCGTCGGTGAAGGCCTTGCCGACGACCACCGCCCGCTCCCGGTCACCGAGCGAGGCGACGAGGAACTCCGTCTCGGTGGCGCCGACCACGCCATCGAGCACCGCGAGACGGGTGCGGCCCTTCAGCCCACAGAACGGCGGTGCGTCCACCTTCTCGAAGCCGAGCTGGGCGGCGACCGCCGCGGCGAAGGGGCCGTTGGTCGCCCACTCGGCCAGGAACACCTCACCCGTCTCCTGGTCGAGGTCGAGCATGGACGGCCCCACCTTCAGGTAGCGGAACCCGCCACCCCCCTTCCACCCGACGGCGGCGGCGATCCCGCCCGGGTCCTCGCCGGCGAGGACCTTCTCCAGCCGAGGCCGGGTGAACTGCTCCACCGTGTCAACCTCCCTCTCGGAGGTGACCCAGCGGCGACCCATCTTGTGCGCCACGGCAGCCGTCGTCCCCGACCCGGCGAAGCAATCGAAAACCATTTCACCGGGATTCGAAGCGATATGGATAATCCGGTTGAGAAGCCGCTCGGGCTTGGGAGTGGCGAAGGGGGCAATACCCGGGAACATCTTTCGTAGGTGGTCTCTCTTCGCC
>JBBSKY010000054.1:0-21513 GCA_038255915.1 Acidimicrobiales bacterium
CCACGACGCCGCCCACCACGACGCCGCCCACCACGACGCCGCCCACCACGACGCCGCCCACCACGACGCCGCCCACCACGACGCCGCCCACCACGACGCCGCCCACCACGACGCCGCCCACCACGACGCCGCCGACCACGACGCCGCCGACCACCGCCGTGGACGTGCGGCTATGCCGGGGTCTGGTGCCCACCATCGTCGGGACGACCGGCGATGACAACATCGACGGCACCAGCGGTGACGACGTCATCGTGGGCCTGGGCGGGAACGACCGGATCCGGGGCCTGGGTGGCAACGACGTCATCTGCGGCGGCGCCGGCGACGACCGCCTGATCGGGGGCTCCGGGGCCGACATCATCTCCGGTGGCCTCGGCAACGATCACGTCGTCGGTGACGACGGCGAGGACCGCCTCTTCGGTGACGACGGCGACGACACCCTGCGAGGGGGCGCCGACGACGACGAGCTCGACGGCCGGGACGGCACCGACGACTGCCGGGCCGGGCTCGGCAAGGACACCCTCCTGAACTGCGAGACCGGCGGCTGAACCTGACGCCCGGCCCCCGCGGCGTCGCCGCGGGGGCCGCAGTTCCCCTGAACCCGACGCCAGGCGGGGTGTTCAAGATGGCGGCTGGACGATCCTGGCCGAGGCGACCGTCGGCGGGTCAACCACCACGATCCCGACCTCTGCCCCAAGTCGGTCCAGCAGGGTGGCGTCGATGCGCTCGGCCCGGCCCCGTCGCCAGCGGCTCCGAAGGCCAGCCCGGCCGAACAGCGCCCACGACCCCGGTCCCTGGGCGCCGTGTCCCTCCCAGGTCGGTCCGGCGGAGGTGGGCTGGTGGTTGGTGGCCAGGTACCTGACGCCGTCGAAGGCGGCTGCGTGCCATGCCCTCGCCCAGGCTTGGGGCAGGGAGTAGTGGGCGATGTCGTGGATCTCCCGGGTGACGCCGAACCCGCGGGCTCTCCCATCACTTGCGTCGGCCATCTGGGCCTTGGCGGGCAAGGCCAGACGGTGCACCCGGCGCTGAGCACAGAACGTCGGGCTCACAGTGAGCCCGTCGAGACTGCCTTGGCTGACGACCTCGACGAAGGCGACGAGAGGATCGTCGGCCAGGTAGCAGGTGCCATCCGGGATGGGCAGGTCGAATCGACCGGAGCCGTCGGAGGAGAACCACCAGGGGCCTCTGTCGGCCCGGTGACAGCGCCACAGCTGGGTCCCGGTGGCCAGCTCAACCGCCGGGAAGCGGGCAAGTGGTCGAGGGCTGTGCCCGGGGGCGGAGAGCCGGACCGGCCGACCGCCGGTCACGCCGCCCAGCGGGCACCGGCCCGCCGGGCCGCCTGGACAGCCGGGGCCAGGTCACCTCCACCCTGGAGGTGGGCGACGACGGTCCCTCCCAACTCGGCCAGCCGAGACCGGTTCAGCCAAGAGGCGAGCGTCCAGTCGTCGACCGAGCCGGCGGGCACGGCGCCGAGCACCCCGGCCAAGCCGCGCAGGACACGGCGGCGCTCATCGAACTGGAACGTCGGATAGAGCAGATGCCCGTCGGCTGTCTCCAGGGCCAGGATGGTGCGCCGGGAGCGCTGCTGGGCCAAGGCTTGGCGGGTGACCCCGAGCAGGCGGCGCACCCCGGTGCTGTCGTAGAACGGGCCCACGCTGTCGTTCCACGGGGAGGGGCGCGGGATGGGAGCGGCCATCATCCGGACCAGCTGGTCGAGGGGGCGGTCGGTCGGCGTCTGACCCAGGCGGAGGTGCTCGCGGACCGTTGGCTCCAGCTCGACCCTCAGGCCGTCGAGGAGCGTCTCGAGCCACAGGTCGGCGGCCTCGTCGTGGTCACGGGCAGCCGATCCCGGCGCTCCGCCCCGGGCGGCGACCCGGCCAGTGCGCTGGGTGGACGGGCGGGCAACCGACACGGTCACCATCGTACCGGCAACGACCGTCAAGCGCGTCAAGCGCGTCTCCGGTACATGGTGGTGGAGTGCTCCCCCAAGACGCTGGCCCAGGACCACAGCGCCCACCTGGTGTTCGGGGCGGTGACCGAAGCCACCTGTCTGCGCTGACCCGCCGGGACTAGCCCTGTTCCGGTGACGCCGCGGCGGCACCTGGGCGGGACAGCTGGATCTGGAGGACGACGAGCACGCCGAGCAGGACGGCGAGCCCGACGGCGAACCCCACCACCGACGAGTCGGGCCCGGTGAAGTCGTGGCGGGCCCTCAGGGCGCCGATGGCGGTGACGGTGAGGCCGACCGTGACGGCCTCGACCCCGATCCGAACCGACGCCCAGCGGCGGTCGAGCAGGGGGGTGAGGAGGAACAGCCCGGTGAAGGCGATGTAGGCGCTGAGCGACCGGGCCGTGAGCGGGGTGAAGCTCCACGGCCCGTTGTCGACGGCGATGCGGGGGACGACGAAGACGGTCACCGCCGCGAGGACCGACCCGATACCGACGACGGCCAGGAACATCCTCGCCCAGGGCGGGATCTCGGCGTCCTCCGTCGTCTTGGGCTCCTCGGTGGTCCCGGCCCGCCAGTTGACCACCGCCAGCACCGGGAGGAGGAAGGGGCTCACGACGTAGAGGAACAGCCACGCCCAGAACGAGATGTGGGTGTGGTTGAACTTCTCCCAGTGGACGATGGTGGCCAGACCGAGGAGCGCGGTGAAGACCGTGGCCGCGCCCAGGCCGCCCGCCACCCGTCCGGGATGGTGATTGGTGGCCACCCGGGTGAAGAACCACGCCCCGCCCAGGTAGCCGGCGCCCATGGTGATCGGCGTCATGTCGGGACGCATCGTCCAGGCCCACAGCCGATCGGTCTGGCCGGGGAAGAAGAACAGGATCACGAACGCCGCGCCCAGCACGGGGATGATGACGAGCGCCGTGACCTTCGTGGTCGTGAGCATGGAGCAGATCCTCTCTCGTGTCAGGGGGCCACGGCGCCCAGGTGCAGCACATGTTCGCTGAGGGGCACAGCCGGAGGCCGTGGGTGGCCGCCACCGGTGGCCCCGGGCTTCGCCGCCGCCGTGGCCGTCGACGGGGTGCTGGGGTGCACGACGTGGACGCTGCCCGGCGAGGAGCCGCTCGTCAGAGGCTGAGCTCGAGGAGGTCGTGGCCGACGGTGACCTCGCCGCCGAAGGAGGTGACGCCGGCGATCCAGTGCTCGTCGGGGAGGACGTCGTCACCCGGGACGAAGTGGGTGAGCACCAGCCGGCCCACCCCGGCGTCGGCGGCCACCTTGCCGACCTCGCTGAGAGGGGTGTGCGAGGTGACCATGTGGTGGAGGCGCCGCCTGGCCTCCCAGGTGTCAATGGCGACCACCTCGCCGATGCGGGCGTCGTCGTACACCTCGTGGACCAGGATGTCGGCCCCCTGGGCCAGGGTCACCAGGTTCGGGCAGGGGGCGGTGTCGCCGGAGAAGACGATCGAGCCCCGGGCGGTGTCGAAGCGGTAGGCGAAGGCCGGGAAGACCGGCGCGTGCTCGACCAGGATGGCGCTGACCCGCACGTCGTCGTCCTCGGTGACCACGATCGGGGCCATGGGCGGGGACACGGGGCCGAGGGGGGCGGCGCCGGCCGACTCGGGAACGGCGATCTCGAACGGCTGGATCAGCTCGGTGAGGTCGCTGCGGCCCGCCTCCCGCATCCGAATGTTCAGGTCGAAGGCGGACGCGGCCACGTGGTGCCGGGTGATCTCGACGATGCCCGGCGTCGGGTTGGCGCTGACCAACGGGATGGCCGGCTCGTCGCCCTCGGCCGGCAGGGCGCACATCGGCCCGGCCGACCCGGGGCCGAAGACCTGGACCGGCGGGTTGTGCTGGAGGATCGGCCACCCGAGCAGGAAAAGGTTGAAGTAGTCGCACACGTGATCGGAGTGCAGGTGGGTGAGGAACACCTGGCGCAGGCGGGACAGCAGCTTGGCCCGGCGCAGCTGGCGGGTGACGTCGTTGCCGCAGTCGATGACGTGGACCCTGTCCCCGACCACGACGGCCTGGGCTATCCCCGAGCGGGCGACCGAGGGCAGCGGCCCACCGGCCGTTCCGAGGAGGACGAGGCGCATGTCGTTGGCGGTCACGCCGCCGAACTCTAGGGTTCTCGGGTCACAGCGAACTCAGGCGCACGCCCTGCGCCCGACCGAGGAGATGAGCACACCTTGCGCACCCACATCACCGGACCGGCGTTGGCGGTGCAGACGTGCATCCGCCGCCTGGCCGCCGTCGGCGTCGAGCCGGTGGCGGGCGACCCCACCGTCGTGGCCTGGCCCGACGCGGAGGGCGACGACGCCGAGGCCGGTTGCCACCTCTCGTGGTGGGGCTCGGCCCGACCAGCCGACGAGCCGGGCAGCGAAGCCCTGGTCCAGGCCGCCTGCGGTCTGATGCACCTGCACGGCCGCGACCTGGGCGGGCCCCGGAGGATCGGGATCGAGATCGCCTCGGTGGCCACCGGGATGCTCGCGGCCCAGGCGCTGCTGGCCGTCGCCATCGGGCGCAGCCGCGGCGTGCCGGCGGGCGACGTGCACACCTCGGTCCTGCAGGCGGGCCTGCTCCAGGCCTCGCACTACCTGGCCGCGGCCACCTGCCCGCCCGAGGAGGTGCCGGCCCCCGCCCCCGCTCCCGGGCCGCCGTTCCGCACCGCCGACGACCGGTGGTTCGAGATCGAGACCTTTGACACCGAGGCGTGGAAGGCCTTCTGGCTCCGCCTCGGGGCGCCGGCCGCCGACCTGGGGGCGGCCTGGACGCGGTTCCGGCCCCGCTACTACCGGGGCACCAGCTCGCTGCCCCACGGCTTCCACGAGGCCACCGCGGCCCACACCCTGGCCGAGGCGACGGCGGCGGCCCGGGCCTGCGGCGTCAGCCTCAGCGCCGTGCGCACCTACGACGAGGTGCTGGCCGGCCCCGGGGGCGGGTTCCCGGTGCTCGCCCCCCTCACCGACGGCGAACCCGGCCGACCCGTCACCCGGGGGGCAGCTCCGGCGACGGCCGACCTGCCCCTGGCCGGGATCGAGGTCGTCGAGGCCACCAGCCGCCTGCAGGGGCCGCTGGCCGGGCTGCTGCTGCAGATGCTGGGCGCCCGGGTCACCCGGGTCGAGACGCCGGGCGGTGACGTGGGCCGCAACGTGCCACCCCTGGCCGACGACACCGGGTCGTTCTTCCTCTGCTTCAACCGGGGCAAGGAGACGGTCGAGCTCGACCTCGGCTCAGCGGCCGGGCGGGGCGAGCTGGCCGAGCGGGCGGCGGGGGCCGATGTGTTCCTCCAGAACTGGCGGCCCGGCAAGGCGGCGGAGTGGGGTCTGGGTCCCGACGACCTGGCCCGGACCAACCCCGGCCTGGTCTACGTCGAGGCGTCCGGCTGGTCGCCAGGTTCACCGGCGTCGCGCCTCATCGGCACCGACTTCTTGGTGCAGGCCTGGACCGGGCTCGCCAACGCCCTGCACCCGGACCCCGATCCGCCCCGCCCGTCCCGGGTCCTGCTCACCGACTTCATGGGAGCCCTGGTCACCTGTGAGGGGGCGCTGGCCGGCCTGTACCAGCGCGAGCGGACGGGCGCCGGCTGCCGGGTGGCCACCTGCCTGGAGGCGGGGGGCATGGCCCTGCAGGCCCACGTCCTGACCGACGTCCAGAGGGGCGTCGAGGATGGCCGCTCGTGGGGGCGGCCGGTGTGGGGACCGCTCGACGAGCCGTTGGCGGCCAGCGACGGCCTTTTGGTCCTCCACCTCGACGGCGACGAGGACCTGGGCCGCCTGGCCAAGGTGTGCGGCGTCGAGGGCGACGGTCGGACCCGGGCCGAGGTGGAGCACGACGTGGTGGAGCGCATCGCCGTCGAGCCCGTGGCCGCTTGGGAAGGGCGGCTGCAGGCCATCGGCCTCCCGTGCGCCCGCGTGGTGACCGACCTCGAGGGCCTCACCGTCGACCTGCACCTGGCCCCGCTCTTCGAGCCCCTGGCCAGCACCTGCCGTGCCCCGGCCACGCCCTGGCGCCTGGAGCCGTGACCGGCACCCTCCTCGACCGCCTCGCGCAACAGGCCGGCGCCCGGCCGGCCGACCTGGCCCTCGTGGTCGACGGCGGCCCGGACCTCACCTTCGGCGAGTGGGAGGGCCGTTCGAGCGCGCTGGCCCACGGGCTGGGCGAGCGGGGCATCCGGGCCGGCGACCGGGTGGCCCTGCGGTTCGAGGCCCGGGAGTGGGCGGCCTTCGCCGTCGCCTACCTCGGGACCCTGAGGGCCGGCGCCGTCGCCGCCCTCATCCCCGCCGGCCTGGCTGACGCCGACGCGGCCCGGATCGTCCGCCACGCCGGCGCCTGCGGCGTCCTGGGCCACGGGGCCCCGGCGCTCTCGCCCTCGGTCTGGGCGGCGACGCCCGAGGACCTCGAGGGCGATCATCCGAAAGGGATGTGGGGGCAGCCGGCCGACGCGGCGGCGCTGGCCGAGCTGGTCTACCCGCTGGCCCCCCTGGCCCGGCCCCGGCCCCTCGCCCGCACCCACGCCGAGGTCCTGCTGGCGACGGCCCTCGACCGGCCCGGCGCCCTCGTCCACACCTGGGCCCCCGGCTCTCTGGCCGGCCAGCACGCCCTGGCCTCGGTGCTGGCCGGGACCGGCCCCGTGGCCACGCTGGCCTGCTTCTCCCCTGAGACCCTGGGCGCCCTCATCCGGCGGCTCGGCGCGGCCACCTGCGGGCTCACACCCGGGCTGGCCGTGGCGCTCGCCGCTTCCGGCGCCGCCGATCTCGAGCCCGTGACCGCGGTCGTCCTCAGCGCGCCGCCGCACGACCCGGCCCTCGCCGCCGCCCTGGCCACCCTGTTCGCCCGGGCCACCGTGCACCACCTCCCGGCACCGGCCGACGGGGCCACGGCGACCGAGGAGCCCGCTCCCGTCCCCGTCGGCGCCTCCCAGCTGGGGATGCTGTGGCACGAGCAGCTGGCCCCCGGCAGCTTCAACCTGCCCGCCCTGGTGCGCCGCTACCGGGGCGCACTCGACGTCGGTGCGCTCGAACGGGCCCTGGCCGAGCTGGTCCGCCGCCACGAGCCGCTGCGCACCACGTTCGACCTGCCGGGCGGCGCCCCCCGCCAAGTCGTGCGGGACGCCGACACCTCCCGGCTCGCCACCGTCGACCTCACCGCAGAGACCCCGCCGGCGCGGGAGGCCGAGACGGCCCGTCTGGTGGCCGAGGCCAGCACCCGGCCCTTCGACCTGGTCGAGGATCCCCTCTTCGCCCCCACCCTGGTGCGGCTCGGCACCGAAGACCACGTCCTGATCATCCGCCTCCACCACACCGCCTTCGACGACTGGTCGGTCGACCTGCTCCGCCGCGACCTGTCGGCGCTGTATCGCGCCTTTTTGGAGGGCGAGCCGTCGCCGCTGCCGGAGCTGGCCACCCGCTTCTCCGAGGTGTGCCGGCGCCAGGAGGCCCGCCTCGCCGGCCCGGGCGGGGTCGAGCAGCTGGCCTCGTGGCGGACCCGCATGGCCGGCGCCCCCCTCGCCGTGCAGCTGCGACTGGGCGAGCCTCACCAGCTCGGCCCCGACCGGCCGGGGGCCGGCGAGCCTCTCCGCCACGATCTGTCCCCCGAGCTGGCCCGCCAGGTGCGGGCCCTGGCGCCCGGCCTGCGGGCCACCCCGTTCATGACCGTCCTGGCCGCCTTCGAGATCCTCCTCGCCGCCCGAACCGGCCGGGACGACCTGGTCATCGCCTCGGTGGTGGCCGGCCGGGGCGCCACCGCCCTGGAGCCGATGATCGGCTGCTTCACCAAGAAGGTGCTGCTCCGCCTGCAGGCCGGCGGTGACCCCACCTTCCCCGAGCTGGTGACCCGCACCCGCACCAGCGTCCTCGAGGCCCTCGCCCAGCAGGACCAGCCGTTCGAGGCGGTGGTGCAGGAGACGCTGGGCCGGTCCGCGTCCCGCCACGGGCTGGCGGCGCAGGTCGCGGTCATCTTCCAGGGCGAGACTCACCAGCAGGGTCGGCTCGTGCTGCCCGGCATCGAGGTGGGCCCCTTCGAGGTGCCGGCCTCGGCCCGCCGGGAGCAGCACTTCAGCGCCGCCCGGGACGACGCCGCCGACAGACCCTGGGGGGACGGGGCCGACTTCGGCACCTTCGTGCTGCTGTCCCTCCTCGAGTCGAAGGACGGCCTGGCCCTGGTGGCCCGGGGCGTCTTTCACCGCCCGGCGGCCGAGCGCCTGCTCCTCGACCTCGACGCCCTGCTGGCCGACATCGTCGCCGGGCCCGGCCGCCGGCTGTCCGAGCTGGCGCCCCGGACCGGCGGGGCGACCGAGGGCGGCGACCTCACCCTCCTCGGCCTGCACCTGCGCCGGTCCCGCCTCGAGGCGGCCCTGGCCGCCTGCCCCGGGGTGGCCGAGGTGGCGGTGGCCGTCACCGACCAGGACGGCGAGGACGGGTTGGTGGCTCTTGTCGTGCCCGACCGCCACCCGCCACCGACGCTGGCCCAGCTGCGGGCCACCCTGTGGGCCGCCCACCCCGGGGCGCCGTGGCCGGCGGAGGCGATCATCCTGCCGGTGGGCGAGACCCTCCCCCGCCTCGGCGACGGCCGGGTCGACGCCGACGCGTCGGCCGCCCTGGCCGGACACCCGGCCGACGCCACCGACGGCGTCGCCGCCCTCCTCACCGCCCTCTGGGCCGACGCCCGCCAGGGACCGGCGGCGCCGGACGCCAGCTACTGGCAGGACTTCTCGTTCCTGGCCGCCCTGGCCGAGGCGCGCGCCGCCGGCCTGCCGCTCACCGACGACCAGGTCGCCCACTGCCGCACCCCGCAGATGCTGGCCGCCGCCCTCGCCGCCGCCGCCGCCTCGGCCCCCGAGGCGGCGATCCGCTGCTGATCAGGGTTTGGCCGGCCCCGACGGCACCAGAGCCGACAGCGCGCTGGCCTGCTCGGCCACCGTCGGTGCCTCGAACACCAGCGCGAGCGGCACAGCCACACCGAGCGCGTCCCCCAGGCGGGCGGCGATCTGGGCCGCGGCCAGCGAGTGGCCCCCGAGGGCGAAGAAGTCGTCGTCGGCCCCGACCTTGGCCAGCGACAGCACCTCGGCCCACACCGCGGCCACCACGGGCTCCAGCCCGCGGTCGGGGGCCACGAACGGGGCCGCCGTCCCCGCCGCGCCGAGGGTGCGGCGCAGCTCCCCCTTCACCACCTTCCCCGAGGCGTTGCGGGGCAGTGCGTCGACCAGCACGATCCGGCGGGGCACCTTGTGCTCGGCCAGCCGGGAGCGCACGAAGTCCTGCAGCTCGCGCACCGAGGTCGCCGGCCCAGCCACGACCGCCGCGGCCACATCCTCGCCCAGCACGGGGTGGACGGCACCGAACACCGCCGCCTCCCGCACCTCGGGGTGCTCGCTCAGGGCGTCCTCGACCTCGACCGAGGAGATGTTCCGGCCCCCCGAGATGATCAGGTCCTTCTTGCGGTCGTCGAGGTGAAGGTGGCCGTCCTGGTCGAGGTGGCCGAGGTCGCCGGAGCGCACCCACCCGTCCACGAACACCGCGGCGGTGGCCGCCGGATCGCGGTAATACGACCGGGTCGGCGTGCCCCGCCGCCGCAGCCACACCTCACCGACCTCCCCGGGCAGAAGAGGATCGCCGGCCTTCCCCGCTCCGGGGGGCCGCTCGGGCCCAGGCTCCCCCACGATGCGCACCTCGGTCTCGCCCACGGGCAGGCCGACCGAGGCGGGGCGGGCCTCGTCCCACCGGGTCAGCGTGCGGGCCGAGCCGGCCTCGGTCATGGCGTAGGCGTTCCACAGCGACGCCGACGGGAACGCCTCCTGCAGGCGAACGAACAGCGCCGGCGGGGCGTGGGCCGACGACAGGATGACCCGCCGCACCGACGAGACGTCGTGACGGCCGGCGGCGCCCGAGGCCACCAGCACCTGGGCCATGGCCGGGACCAGCTGGAGGCGGGCCACGCCGTGCTCGGCCACCAGGGCGCAGGCCAGCTCGGCATCGAAGGTCGGCAGGGCGATGGCCGTGCGCCGGGCGATGCGCAGCGGGACCCGGAGGGTCTCCTGTCCGGCCTGGGTGCCGATCGGGAAGCCGTGCAGGAACGCCACCGCGCCGGTGACTGCCGCCGCCCCGTCGGGGGGCAGGTCGTGGGCCATGATGCTGCGGTGGGAGCAGGCCACGCCCTTGGAGGTGCCCGTGGTGCCCGAGGTGTAGAGGATCTCGGCCAGGTCGTCGGGCTCGACGGCCACCTGGAACGGTGCCCGGTCATGGCCGTCCTCCAGCTCGGCCAGATCGGCCGCCCACCACGGCCCGGCCGGCGCCGCATCCGGGCTCCCCACCAGGCCGGCGGGCTCGGCGTGGGCCAGGATGCGGTCCAGCTCGGGGCCGGCGAAGCGCGAGCCCACGGGCACCGCAACCGCCCCCGCCTTCAGCACCCCCAGGTAGCCGACGGCGTGGTCGGCCCAGCGGCGCTCCCCGAACGCAAGCACCACCCGGTCCCCGGGGCGGACGCCCCGGTCCACCAGGCCCCTGGCCACGGCGTTGGAGCGCTCCTCCCACCCCCCGAGGGTCAGTGCCTCGTCCGCCCCCACCCGCAGGGCCACCGAGCCCGGGTCCTCGGCGGCCCGCTCCCGCAGGAGGTCGGGCACGATGGACGCGCTTGTCATTCCGGGGGCTTCATCGGGGGGGCTGGACCAGCTCGATGGTGACGCCGTCGAGCTGGCGAAGGTAGGCCAGGCGGGACCCGGCCCTCGGGCCGGCGGCCACGTCGATCGGCCGCTCGCTCACCGGCGTCGCCCCGCAGGCCACGGCGTGAGCGTGGGCTGTGTCCATGTCGTCGACGGCCAGGCACACGTGCACGTTGCCCGGGTGGGCGGTGCCCGGGTCGTAGGCGGCCTCGTCACGGTCGAGGTACTGGAGCAGCTCGAGCGCTACCCCGCCCGGCAGGTCGAGCCAGCACGACTCGATCCGGATGCCCGGATAGCCGACCATCGTGGCCAGCTGCGGCCCCTGCAGCGTGCGCCGGTCGCGGGCGGCGGCGCCGAGCAGCCGCTCCCAGAAGGCCACCGACCGGTCGAGGTCGATCACGGTCACGCCGATGTGGTGGAGGGCACCGAAGGCCGAGCCGTCGGCTGGGCTGTCGCTCACGGGGCCGGGGGCGCCGCACATGGCGGGTCAGGCCCCCTCGGGGTGGGCCTCGACCTCGGCCAGGGCGTCGTCGAGGAGGGCCACGCCGGCCAGGGCCTGGCGCTCGGAGATCACCAGCGGCGGGGTGATGCGCAGGATCGGCCCGGCTCCGGCCACGAGGAGACCCCGGGCGGCGAGGGCGAGGAGGAGGCGGCGGGCGGTGGGCGGGGCGATGAGGGTCTTGGTGGCCCGGTCGGTCACCAGCTCGAGGGCCAGCAGCATCCCGACGCCGCGCACGTCGCCGATGAGCGGGTGGCGCTCGGCCAGCTCGTGTAGGGCGGCCAGCATGAGGGCCCCGACCCGGCGCCCGTTCTCGAGGATCTGCCCGTCGGCCAGCATCCCGAGGGCGGCCACCCCGGCGGCACAGGCCATGTTCCCGCTGGCGAAGGTCGACGCCCCGGCGCCCGGCAGGCCGAACGGGAGGGTGTCGAGCACCTCACGGCGCGAGGCGATGACCGAGATCGGGTACCCGCAGGCCAGGCCCTTGCCGGCGATCAGGACATCCGGCAGCACGCCGGTCGACTCGAAGGCCCACATGGGCCCGGTGCGTCCGACCCCGGTGAGGATCTCGTCGAAGATGAGCAGCGCCCCGGTCCGGTCGCACAGCCGCCGCAGGTTGGCCAGGAACTCGGGAGGAAAGGGGATGACCCCGCCCACGCCCTGCACCGGCTCGACGATCACCGCGGCCAGTCGGTGCTCGCTGGACTGCTCGTACACGCGGTCGACCAGGCCGGCGCAGGCCACCCCGCAGCTGTCGCGGGTCAGGCCGAGCGGGCAGCGGTAGCAGTTGGCGTTGACGCTGTGCAGCGCCCCGGGGGCGAACGGCCCGTAGCCCCGCTTGAGGGGGAAGCCGCCCATGAGGGACATGGCCCCCGACGTGCGGCCGTGCCACGCCTGGTGGAACGAGATGACCTCGTAGCCCTTGGTGAAGGACTTGGCCAGGCGGAGGGCCGCCTCCACCGCCTCGGCGCCGGTCGAGTACATCTGGAAGGTGCGCAGGCTGGGCGGCAGGGTCGGCGCCAGGGCCTCGAAGAACTCGGTGCGGGCCGGCGTGGCGAAGTCGAAGTAGTGCATCAGCTTCGCCGCCTCGGCACCGACGGCTGCGGCCACCGGCGGGGGGGCGTGGCCGAGGTTGGCCACCACCGCCCCGGAGGAGAAGTCGAGGAACTCATTGCCGTCGACGTCGCGCACGGTGGCGCCGCTGCCGTCGTGGAGGACCAGGCCCAGCCACTGGGCGCCGGGTGAGGAGTTGCTGGCGTGCAGGGCGGCGTCGCGGGCCCACAGCGCGCGCGACCGGGGACCGGGCACGGCGGTGACGAGACGGGGCGCGGCCTCGGGGTCGATGGCCTCGGCCAGCTCGGGGGCGAGGTCGGTCGGTGCGCTCACCGGGAGGCCACGGCCGGGCCGCCGCTGCGGGGCAGGGGCTGGCGCTCGGTGGCCAGCCGCTCGATGAGCTCGACGCCGACCTCCGGTGCGGGCATCGCCTCGAGCTCCGCCTGCACGAGGCGGGCCCGGGCGGCCAGGGCGGGGTCGTCGAGGAGGGCCCGCACATCACGACGCACGGCGTCAGCGGTCACCTCGCCCGGCAGCAGCTGACGGCCGACGCCGGCGGCGGTGCAGGCGGCGGCGTTGTGGAACTGGTTGGCACCGAGCGGCAGGAGCAGCAGGGGCAGGCCACACGCCAGGATCGACAGGACAGCGGTCCCGCCCTGGTTGACCACGGCGTCGCAGTGGGGCAGCAGTAGCGACTGGGGGATGAACCGCTCGATGTGGATGTGGTCGGGCTGGGGACCGAAGTCGGCGGGATCGTTGTCGTGGCCGACGGTGAGGATGACGTTGCACGCCTCGTCGGCCAGGCCCTCGAGGACGGCGGCGAACACCTCGCCCGCCTTCCCGTTGAAGACGGTCCCGAGGCTGACGTAGACCAGCGGGGCCTCGGGCATGGCGCTGAACCACCCGGGTAGCTCCCCGCCTTCGGCGCCCGCTCTCACGTCGGCGTTGGTGACGGGGTGAGCCACGGCGATCTTGGCGATCTCGGGCGACTGCAGGGTGGGCGGGGCGACGTCGAGGTACAGGTAGGTGAACATCCCCCCGAAGGGCCCCAGGGCGCCGACGTCGACGTTCCAGCGCTCGTGGAGCGGGGCCAGCGTCTCGCCTGCCAGCCGGGCCATGGCCAGCGGCCGGAGGATGCCCACGCTGTGGTCGGCGTGGGGGATGCCCGCAGTCGCGGCGGCCAGCGGGCCGGCGAACTCGGTCTCGTCGTGGACGAGCACATCGGGCTTCCAGCGCTCGACCAGGGGGACGAGATCCTCGGCCCGGGCCGGGGCGGCCACCCCGGCCAGCATCCGGGGGACGAAGCTCTCGAAGCGGGCGGCGCCCTTCATGGCGTCCTGCTCGGGGTAGCGGTCACGAGCCTCGGCCATCTGGCGGGCCAGTCCGATCCCGGCGGGGAAGGCGGGGAACCCGGCCGCCACCACCCGGGGGCAGAAGTCCTCGGCCGTGGCGAACGCCACCTCGTGGCCGGCCCGGGTGAGGGCGTGGGCGAGGGGCAGCATCGGGTTGAAGTGGCCATGCCCGGGCAGGCAGGTGGCGAGCACCCTCATGGTCGAATAGGCGATCCGCTAGCCAAGTTCTCTCGCTCCCCGGTGCATCGAACGCCCCCTCGATTACATTACACAGCCGGCGCGAACGGCCGTCCGGCCCTCGCCTCCGCGCTGCACCCCATGACCGACAACCCGACGACCTCCCGCCCCCGCACCGCCATCGCCGACCTCCCGGGCGCGGTGGGGAGCACCGTGCGGCTCTGCGGGTGGGTCGAGCTTCCCGAGCAGGGGCTCACCCTTCGTGACACGACCGGGCGGGTGCGGCTCCTAGGGAACACGGACGACCTCGTCGCCGAGTCCGCCGTGGAGGCCGTCGGTGACGTCGTCGCCGCCGGTGACGGGCGCTGCCAGCTCGTGCTCGATGACCTTCGCGTGCTCGGGCCGGCCCAGGGGCCGCTCCCGATCTCGCAGGACTCGCCACTCGAGGAGCGGCTCGACTGGCGCTTCCTCGACCTGCGCCGCGACGACGCCCGCTTGGTGTTCGAGGTGCAGACGACGGCCGAGCGGGCCATGCGCGACCTCTGGGCCCGTGAGGGGTTCCTCGAGATCCACTCCCCCAAGATCCGGGCCACGGCCAACCGGTCGGGGCGCGAGCTGTTCACCCTCGACTACTTCGGCAAGAAGGCCTACCTGGCCCAGTCCCCCCAGTTCCACAAGCAGATGGCGATGGCGGCCGGGTTCGACCGGGTGTTCGAGATCGGCCCGGTCTTCCGGGCCAACCCGCTGGCCACTGACCGCCACGACACCGAGTTCACCAGCGTTGACGCCGAGATCTCGTGGATCTCCTCGCACGAGGACGTCATGGCGTTCGAAGAGCGCTGGCTCGCCCACGTCCTGGCCGAGGTCGAACGCCGCCACGGCGAGCAGATCGAGCGGGCCTTCGGGACCACGGTCCGGGTGCCCACCCTGCCGTTCCCCCGGGTGTCGATGACCGAGGCCTACGAGATCCTGGGCCGGCTGGGCTGGCGGGGAGAGACCGGCGCCGGCGACATCGACCGCGACGGCGAGCAGCTGTTGGCCGCCCACATCGCGTCGGTACGCGACCACGACTTCGTGTTCGTCACCGAGTACGGGGTGGCGGCGCGGCCCTTCTACCACATGCGCCTCGAGGAGGGCTCGGCCGCCACCCGGGGCTTCGACCTGCTCTGGAAGGGCCTCGAGGTGACGACCGGCGCCCAGCGCGAGCACCGCTATGAGGTACTCACCGAGCAGGCGGCGAAGCGGGGGATCTCACTGACCGCGATCGCCTTCTACCTCGACTACTTCAGGTTCGGCTGCCCCCCGCACGGCGGCTTCGGCCTGGGCCTCACCCGCATGCTCATGAGCATCCTCGGACAATCTGACGTGCGCGAGGTGACCTACCTGCACCGCGGGGTGCACCGCCTGGCTCCCTGACGGCCAGGTCAGGCCCCGCCGACCTTGACCGTGCCCTTCATCCCGTCGTCGTAATGGCCGGGTTCGTGGCAGGCGAACTGCACGTCGCCCTTTTCGGGAAAGGCCCACGTCAGCTCGGCGGTGGCACCCGGGTCGACGGTCACCGCGTTCGGCTCGGCCTTCATCTTCATCGGCTCCGAACCCATCGCGGCCATGGAGTCGTCGTGCTCGTCGTGGGCTTTCTGGTCGCCGAGGAAGAACTCGTGCACCTGGGTGCCGGCGTTGGTGATCCGGAACGTAACCGTCTCGCCGGCCTTCACCGCCACCGATGCCGGCTCGAACTTCAGCTCCTCGAGCTGGCGGACCTCGATCACCCGAGACGCGCTGGCCCTCTCCGCGGCCTGGCCGATGGCGCCGGAGTCGCCGCTGCTCCCGCACCCGAAGACGGCCAGACCCGTCGCCGCCACCACGCTCACCGCTCGCCGACGTCCTCGCACCGGTCTGTCCCCTCGCTGAAGCTGTCGGGAGCATAGCGAAGGGTTCTCACCGGGGCCGGAGCCGCTCCCTCGGAATGTCGCTCTCCACCACCCGGGCGGTCAGCGCAGCCCGCTCGACCTTGCCGATGCTGGTGCGGGGGATGTGGGCCACCAGGCACAGCTCGTCGGGCAGCTTGTGCCGGGCCAGGGTCCCGCCCAGGTAGCTCCGCACCTCGGCGAGCGACGGGGGCGTCGGCCCGTTGGCCACGATGCAGGCGCAGATGGCCTCGCCGAGCACCGGGTCGGGGGTGGCGACGATGGCGGCGTCGGTGACCGCCGGGTGGCGGGTGAGCACGGTCTCGATCTCGCCGGGCGACACCTTCAGCCCGCCCCGGTTGAGCAGCTCCTTGAGACGGCCTTCGAGGTAGAGCCGGCCCTCGTCGTCCAGCCGGCCCAGGTCGCCGGTGTGGTACCAGCCGTCGACGGCCACGTCCGGGTCGGACCAGTAGCGCACGGGTTGGCGGGCGCCGAACACGATCTCGCCGATCTGGCCGGGGGGCAACGGGCGGTCGTCGCCGTCGACGATGGCCACCGTCCCGGCCGGGGCGGTGCCCGGCGGCCCCTGGAAGACCAGGCTGCCCACCGAGCCCGACTCGATCTCGTGGCGATCGGTGGTGAGGGTGGTGAAGCCCTCGCTGCACCCGTAGACGAAGAGCACCTGGGCGCCGAGGCGGTCGTAGACCTGCTCGGTGACCGGTCGGGGCAGGGTGGCCGCGGCCGAGATCACCCACTCCAGGCTCGACACGTCGTGGCCGCTCTGGTCGAGGCGGTCGAGGAGCAGGCGGAGGTGGGTCGGCATGCCGGGCAGCACCGTCACCTTCTCCTCGGCCACCGTGCGCAGGGCCTCCTCGGGGGAGAAGCGCTCGAGCAGGACCAGACGGCCGCCGCTGAGGAGGGCGATCAGGGCGAGCCGCAGGCCGAAGACGTGGCCGATGGGCAGGAAGACCAGGTGCACGTCGTCGGGCCCCGGCTGGAAGGCGTCGGCGAAGAACTGCATCTTGGCCCAGCAGTGGGGCATCGTCTCCTGGATGGCCTTGGGCTTGCCGGTCGTCCCCGACGTCAGCAGCAGCAGGGCGGTGTCCTGGTCGGGGACGAGGGGCACCGGCGCCGGCGCCGCCGCCGCCGGCCCGGCGGCGAGCGCCGAGAAGGCAACCACGCCGTCCCCGCCCTCGCCGCCGTCGGCGCCTCGCAGCACGATGCGCACCCCCGGGCGGGCGGCCCGCACCGCAGCGATGCGGTCCTGGTCGTCGGGCCGCCACTGCAGCACCAGCACGGCGGCGCCGGTGCTCTCGGTCAGCCAGGCCAGCTCCGATCCGGTGAGGTCGGCGTCGGTGCCGACGTGGACCGCCCCGCACGCCCAGGCCGCGCTCATGGCCACCACGTGCTCGGGGCAGTCGGGCAGGGCGCACACGACGCGGTCGCCGGGCACGACGCCGAGGCGCCGGAGGCCGGCCGCCACCTCGGCCACCTGGCGGCCCAGCTCGGCGTAGGTCAGGGTGCGGCCCTGGAAGGTCAGGGCCGGGCGCTCGGGCCAGCGCTCGCAGGCTGCGTGCAGGCTCGGGGCGAGGTGCATCGCAAGACGTTATCCTTTCGTTGTGCGGTGTGAATCGGGGCGGTGTGCGAGGTGAGGATCCTGTTCACCTGCGTGCCCGGCTTCGGGCACTTCCATCCCCTGGTCCCCCTGGCCTCGGCCGCCGAGGGCGCCGGCCACGAGGTGGCCTTCACCACTGCTGAGCGCTTCTGCCGCAGGGTGGTGGAGCCTGCCGGCTTCCGGTGGTTCGCTGCGGGCCTGAGCCCGATGGTGGTCCACGAGCAGACGCTGGCGCTTCCCGCCGTCGCCGGCCTGGCCGAGGGTGAGGTGTGGAGGTTCGGCGCCCACATGTTCGCCGAGGTGGCGGCGCCGGCCAAGGTCGCCGAGCTCGTCGGGGTCATCCGGGAATGGGGTGCCGATCTGGTGGTCCACGACATGACCGACTTCGCCGGCCCGATCGCCGCCGCGGCCTGCGGCATAGCCGCGGTCAACCACAGCTTTGGCGCGCTCCAGCCGGACGAGTTCTGGGATGTGGCCGCCGCAGCCGTCGCTCCCACCTGGGAGGCGTGGGGCCTGGCCCCCCGGCCCCTCGGCGGCATGTTCGACACCCTGTTCCTCGACATCGCTCCCCCCGGCTTCCAGTCCGCCATGATCGAGCGGGTCCCGGCTGTGCAGTCGCTGCGCCCCGTCCCCTTCGACAACCCGCTGGGCCAGGCCCTCCCGCCCTGGTTCGCGGCCCTGGCGCCCGGCCCGAAGGTCTACGTCACCCTCGGAACGGTGGCCAACCACACCCCGCACGTCTTCGAGACGGTGCTGGCTGGCGTGGCCGACCAGCCCGCCACCGTGATCGTGACCGTCGGCCCTGATCGCGACCCGGCCGAGCTCGGACCGCTGCCCGCGAACGTGCACGTCGAGGCCTACCTCCCCCAGACCCTGGTCTTCCCGTCGTGCGACCTGGTCGTGTGCCACGGGGGATCGGGGACGACGCTGGCCGCCCTGGCCGCCGGCCTCCCCCTGCTGCTCCTGCCCCAGGAGGCCAACCAGTTCTGGAACGCCGAGCGGGTCGCCGCCCTCGGCGCCGGTCAGGTGCTGCGCTCCGACCATCTGACCGCCGAGGGGGTGCAACTGGCCGTGGGCCAGCTCCTGGCCGACCCCAGGCCCCGGGCCACGGCGCGGGCGATCGCCGCCGACATCGCGGCGATGCCCGGCCCCGACCAGGCCGTCGCCACCCTGGAGCGGCTGGTCGGGACCCCGGCTTAGGCTCCTCGGCGGCGGCTCACTGCCCCCGGGAAGTGGGGTCGACGCCGGCGAAGGTCAGGATGTCGGCCATGGTGAAGTCGCCGGTCACGGCTCCGGTCCGGGTCGGCAGCGAGGGGCGCCAGCGGGGCCGGGCGTTCAGGTAGGAGCCGTTGTCCATCTTCATCAGGCCGAGCAGGACCTCGGCCACGATGCGCCCGCCGACCGGCCCCAGCCGCAGACCGCCCTGCATCACCTCGGCCTCCTTCAGCACGTAGTACCAGAGCGGCGTCCTGGAGTCGAGGCCCAGGCCGTAGCCGGCCAGCTCCGGGAAGTCGGCCGCCCCGAGCATCGGCTCGTGCATGGCGTAGGCGATGTCCTGACCGGAGGGGATGGACCAGGTGACATGGCGCAGCAAGGTGCGCTGAGGCAGGACGACAGTACCGACGCCGCCGGCGATGGCGCTGAGCGGAAGGTTGAACAGCGGCGTCGAGATCTTGGTGTCGATCATCTTGTTCGGCTTGACCTCGCCGTCGCTGAAGTCGAAGAACGTCTGCCAGCCGATGAACCGGCGCGACCCCCGGAAGCCTCCGACGAAGTCATCGGGATCGGCCAGGCCCTGGTTGTTGTCGGGGTCGAAGATGAACCCGAAGACGGGGCCGCCGTCGGCGCCACCCGCCATGTTCGCCCGGTAGGAGGGGCGCACCTGGCTGTGGCCGAAGCGGAAGGCCGCACCCTGGAACTCGACGGGGATCGCAGCACCGCCGCGAGGCCTGTAGAAGCGGCGACCGTTGACGAGGATGTCCCTGACCAGGGGCCGGCCGACGATCTGGGGCAGGTACTCGTTCACGAGCATCCACTGGTAGTGGCGCGTCGCCAGCCGCCGAGCCCCTTCGAAGACGTCAGGTGGCGGCGTCCTCTTCGCCCGCAGGTAGTCGACGATGTTGTTGTGGAACTTCAAGAACGCGGCCTGCATGCCGGAGAGGACGACGTTCTCGTCGTTGCGGGGGTCGGCGATGATGGCGCCCAGGTCGGACCCGCGGGGCAGGTCCTCGAACACCCCGCCGCTCTCCACCTTGAACTTGGCCCTGTCCGTGGTGTCGTAGAGGTGGGCGGACAACATCGGGCCCGCGCCGTAGAGCGACTCGAGGTCGAGTTCGGGCGTGCGGCCGTTCGTGGCCAGGCCGGGGTCGCTCGGGGTGTCCAGCACCGACCCGATGTCGAAGGTGAGGTCGTGGGCCAGGAACTGGCCCACGAAGGTCGTCCCCGCCGTCTGGGTGGGGTTGTTGGGGTTGTTCAGGTTCAGGGCCGGGTCGACGATCAGCGCCACCGGACCGGCCGACAGGTCATCCTTGGCGTCCATGATGCCGCCCTTCTTGCCGATGTCCAGCAGCGCCGCGGTGAGCGCCGGGCCGGCCGGCGCGAACGGGGGCAGGGTGGGGAACATGCGGCCGAAGCCGTTGGGGAGGCGCTGGGCGGTGGCCCCGAGGGCGGCCCCCACGTTGCCGGGAGCCAGCGTCGCCGCCGAGGCCGCGGCGCCGAAGCCCAGGGTCTGGAGGAAGCGGCGCCGGTTCATCGGGCACCCGCCCGCGCCGTCGTCGACGACCTCGCTCTGGCTGGCGTCGTTCGGGCCGGCGCTCACCGGGCCACCCCCGCCCGGGACCGCCGTAGCCGCCCTCGGGCCGGAACGGTTGACGGTGCGGCCGAGCGCTCCCCGGCCGGCCGGGCCTGCCACGACTGGATGGCGACGGCGAGGGCGGCGCCGATGATGCCGACGTTGCGGAAAAGGACGGTGAACTTGTCGGGGTTGAGCACGATGATACCTACCAGGGTGAGGGTGGCCAGGATGGAGGCAGCGAACAGGCGGCGGCCGGCGAGGAAGCAGGCGGCGAGGATGGCTTCGTACGTTGAGAAGATGGGAAGGCAGAAGCGCTCGACCAAGGCCGGAGGCATGCCGTGCGGCATGTAGGCGACAAAGCGCAGGGGATCGACGAAAGCCGACACCGAAGCATAGAGGAAGACGAAAGCCAGCCCGAACCGCAGCAGCAGCGACTGCAGCCGGAAGGCGTCCATGCCGAGGAGGAGTCGGCCCGCCGGTGCCGGGCCGCCGGCGCCTTCGGGCTCGGGATCACGCACCTGGGCCAGGCTCGGCACCGCAGACGCCGAGGGCAGGGCGGTGGACCCGTGCGCCTTCGGCTGGTGGTTGGTGACCCAGTAGAGCGCGGTGAGCAGAGCGACCGCGGCACCAGCGTTCTGCGGGGTGAGCCTCCGCCCGCCTCCACGGCTCGGGGAGATCGGGGTCACCGTCTTCGACTTCACCGTCACGGATGTCTGCCTTCTCTTCGGTCTGCGGACAGGCGACGAAGAACCCGGCCCCGTCGAGTGACGAGGCCGGGCTCTCCGGTGATGCTTGCGCTACAGGATGGGGATGTCCGCCCTGCTAGCTGTGGGCGATGCCCCCGGGGGCCTCAGCCGGAGCGGCTGCTGCGGCCATCTGGGCCGAAGCCGGGCTCATGACGATGCCACGCACGCATCCACGGCTGACCGTGCGGAACGTGTTGGCCGTCCAGGTGTTGTTGTCGCAGTCGGGGTTCTGGTCGTCGCCGTCAAAGACGCCGTTGCCACGCCCGATGTTGTTCGACAGGTTGTTGTCGTGCGCACCCTGGGGGTCGAAGCTCGGGGTGTCGGGCCTCGGGGCCACGGGGCCGGCGACCCAGATGCCGCTGCCGCCGTTCTGGTTCACCGTGTTCTTGTCGACGGTGTTGCCGAAGCTCAACCGGCCGAGGCTGATGCCGTGCCGGAAGTTGTTGTTGGAACGGTTGTTGAAGATGGTGTTCGTGTCGCTCGGGCGGGTGACCGTTCCGACCGGTCCGGACGACAGCGAGGCGATGCCGTCGGCGAACGAGTCGACGGTGTTGGTGTCGAACCCGGTCTTGGTCACCAGGTTCCGGCTGATGACGTTGTTCCGGTTGGAGTCGCCCACCGAGACGTTGGGCGCCGCGGGGACCAGCACGTAGCTGTGGATGCTGATGCCGGCCAGGCCGCCCTTGGACACGGTGTTGCTCTGGACCGTGTTGCGGTCAGCGCTCGGGCCCTCGATGCGCACGTTGATGCTCTGGACCTCACG
>JBBSKY010000055.1:0-21308 GCA_038255915.1 Acidimicrobiales bacterium
CGGACGGCGAGCTCGTCGGGCTCGTAGGTGCTGTACTCGACCCAAGCGCGGGCGTCGTTCACCAAGGTTCGGACCGCTGGCGCGATGTGGGTGGGTTCGATGCCGATGTTCGTCTCTGTCGTTCGGTAGCGGCCAGCCCAGGTCCAGACGTGGTGGAACATTGCTCTGTGCAGGTCGCGGAGGTACTTGTCATCGAGGAGTTGGTCGACCGCGGGCCGGCGGCGCAGCACCGCCTCGGCGATGTTCCGCTGCTCGGCCTCGAACAGCTCGCCACGAGTGGCGATGTAGGTGGGGATGAGCCCGAGCCGCTCGTCCTCGGCGAGCTCGGTGTGGCCGTCACCGATCGGCAGGAGCGGACCTGTCACAGCGGCGGGTTGGGGTCGGCCCAGAGGCCTCGTCGGTCGATGAACCGGACGGCGAGCTCATCGAGCTGCGCGTTGGTGTCGTCGTCGGTCACCTGCTGGTCTTCGAGTCGGCTGTGATGCGCCACGGGTCCGAGATGGCTGGCTGCTTGTCGTCGCGCTTGAGCCTTGACTGCGTGGTCCAGGCTTGTGCGGGGTACGAGAAGGCAGATCAGGTCGCAGTCGAGGGCGTCCGCGGCGCGGCGCAGGGTGTCGACCTTGATGGTGTCACGGACCTCGCTGCGCTCCAGGCCCGGGATCGCCTGCTGGCTCACTCCCATGCGTGCGGCGAGTTCGGTGCTGGACATGCCGAGCGCGTCACGGATCGCTCGGATCCATCCCTTGTGGGGACGGGGCTCATCTACCAGTGGTCTGAGCAGTTGAAGCCGGGCGTCTAGTCGGCGCCGAGCGTGCGCGTTGGTCGTAGCCACGACCGTATTCTACAGGTTGTAGGTGGTGGATCGAGATCTTATCTACAGGTTGCAGCCAGTGGCGTTGGCTCCGACCTACCGGATGTGGCCGGTAACCGCCGATGCGTGAGCCGCTCGACGAGGCCGATCGCATGCACGCACCGCACCAAGCAGCTCGTCGGACGCGTTCTCGGCGGCGACGCGGAGTAGCAGCGCGTCGTCGATCAGGAGCACCGTGCTGGCTCAGCAGTCGGTGAAGCTGGTTCGGAGGCGACCACCTCGGCGACGGCCGGGGCGTAGGTGCTCTGACCGGCAGCTGGCGGCCACCCGGCCCCTAGACGGGCTGGAAACGGTGGTGACGCTCCGGTACGGTCAGCAGCTTCATGTCGTGCTTCGCTGCGGGTGGGACCCCACCGCGGCCACGGCTGGCGGCCGGCAGGCGGGCCTGGGATGCGCCACTTCTCCTACGCAGGCACGCATGAGCCGCTGGTACGGCGTTTGGCCATCACCCTCAAGCGCCTCGACCTTCAGCCACGTGGGCGTCATCTCCAGCGGCATCAACTTCGGTCGGCAACTCGAGCGGGCGACATGACCGACCTCGTGATCCTCGGCGCCGGGGGGGACCTCACCTCCCGCTACCTCGTGCCCGCGCTCGCCGAGCTGGACGCGGCCGGGGCGCTGGCCGACGACGTCACCATCACGGGTGTCGACCGCCAGCCGTGGGACGAAGATGCCTTTCGGCAGCACCTCGACCGACGCCTCGGCGGGCGCACCGTGCCGCTGCTGTCGCGCATCCGCTACCACGCCGGTGACGTCACGGACGCCGCCACGTTGCGCGCCGCCCTCCCTCAGCCGGACGCGTCCGCCGTCGTCTACCTCGCCTTGCCCCCGCACGTGTTCCCGAGAGCGGTGACCGCGCTGGGGGCGCTGCCGCTTGCCCGTGGCAGCAGGATCGTGGTCGAGAAGCCGTTCGGCGACGACCTCGACTCCGCCCGCCGGCTGAACGCGCTGGTCCATCGGGTCGTACCCGAGGAGGACGTCTTCCGGGTCGACCACTTCCTCGGCAAGCAGACCGTGCAGAACATCCTGGGGCTCCGCTTCGCCAACCGGATCTTCGAGGCCATCTGGAACGCCCAGCACATCGAGCGGGTCGACATCGTGTGGGACGAGACCCTCGCCCTCGAAGGGCGCGCCGGCTACTACGACACCGCCGGCGCCCTCCGGGACATGATCCAGAACCACCTGCTCCAGCTGCTGTGCCTGCTCGCCATGGAGCCTCCGCTCAACCTGGGCGAACGGGCCCTCCGGGATCGAAAGGTCGACGTGCTGCGGGCCGTCCGCCGGATGACCGACGACGACGTGCGCCGCCTCACGGTTCGCGCCCGCTACACCGCAGGCGAAGCCGGCGGGATCGCCGTCGCCGCCTATGCCGACGAAACCGGGATCGAACCCGGCCGCGGGACCGAGACCTTCGCCGCTGTCACCCTGCACATCGACAGCTGGCGGTGGGCCGGTGTGCCGTTCACCCTCCGCAGCGGCAAGGCGCTCGAGGCCAACCGCCACGAGATCCGCGTCCGCTTCCGCCCCGTCCCCCATCTCGCTTTCGACGACCAGGACGAGGACCCCGAGCCAAACGTCCTGCGGCTGCAGGTCAACCCCGACCAGCTGTCCCTCGAGGTCAGCCTCAACGGCGCCGGCGACCCCTTTCAGCTCGAGCGGAGCGAGATGTCCGTCGCCCTCGCACCCCAGGACCTCTCGGCCTACGCCCGGCTTCTCGTCGACGTGTTCGAGGGTGATCCGATCCTGAGCATCCGGGCCGACGAGACCGAGGAGGCGTGGCGGATCATCGAGCCCATCCTCGGTGGCTGGGCGCGGGGTGCCACGCCGCTCGTGGAGTACCCAGCCGGGTCGACAGGACCCGTCGAGCCGGCGGCGCGGTGACGACCTCCAACGAGAGGGCGGTCGAGGGACCGGCAGATGAGCGTGAGCGGTTGGCCGACGCCGTCGGGGACCGACTCGACGTGCCCATGACCGGAGCGGGGGTGATCTTCCTGTTGCTGGTCGTCGCCGAGACGGTCAGCTCGCCCACGGGTGCCGTCGGCACGGCGTTCTCGCTGGCAAGCTGGGTGCTGTGGGCGGCGTTCGTCGCCGAGTTCGTGCTGCGGTTGGTCATCGCCCCGTCATGGACGGGGTACCTGCGGCGCAACTGGTGGCAGATCGTGTTCCTGGCTGTCCCGTTCCTGCGCTTCCTCCGCGCCGTGCGCGCGGTACGGGTGGCCCGCGTCGGCCGGGTGGTCGGCTCGGCCGTGCGATCCGGACGGACCGCAGGTCGGCGCCTGTCAAGCCGCCTTTCGATCGTCGCTGTCGTCACCCTGATCGTCGTGCTCGCCGCCAGCCAGCTGCTGTTCGGGAGCGGTGACTACGACACCTACGCCGCAGCGCTCCACGCCGCTGCGTTGGCCACCATGGCGGGTGAGCCCACCGGGAGCAACAACGGCTTCAACCGATTCCTCGAGGTCATCCTGATCGGGTACTCCGTGGTTGTCTTCGCAGCCCTCGCCGGGTCGTTCGGCGCGTTCCTCGTCGAGCGCAACCCCGTTGCAGCGGCAGGCTCCGACGACGTCCCGCGGTCAAGTTCGTCGGAGTCGAGGATGTGAGACGGGGCCTCGACGCCCGCGGGATCGGCCGAGGAGCTTCCGCAGCCGGGTGATCTCCTGGCCAGGGTCTGTGGCCGCCGATCAGATCGATCTGGGCTCCCCGGCTCGGTCGGCGAACGCATCGACGACGTCACCGTCGAGGGCGCGCTGGACCCGGGGACCTGCCGCTCACGGCCTGGTGGTGCCCCGAACGTTCTTCCAGGCGCAGCAGGATTACCGTCGAGACGTGATCCGGGCCGTCCGATGATGGGGCTGTACGTCTTTGCCGCTGCTGCCGGTGTGCCGCTGGTGCTCTGGTTCCTGCTGAGCGGCGGGGACGAAGCGGGCGAGGGCGTCGGCGGTGAGGACGGGATCGGCGGCATCATGCTCCGCCGGCTGCCGCTCAGCACGATGGCCATCGTCGCCGCCACCTTTGGGATCTGCGGTCTGCTGCTGACCGCCGTCGGCACCGGGGCGGGCTCGACGTTCATCACCGCCGTTGTGGCAGCGGCTGCCGCCGGTGCTCTCAACAGCACGGTCTTTGCCTACCTGCGTCGATCCGAGTCGACCGCCTCGGTGAGCGACGAGCAGCTCTCTGGGAGCATCGGCCGCGTCGTTCTGCCCGTGGCCGCCGACCGCCGGGGCCGTGTGGCGATCTCGGTGGCAGGCCAGCAGCTCTACCTGACCGCCCGGGCCCTGCCCGACGCCACCGCCGAGCTCGAGGTCGGCGCTCCGGTGCTGGTGATCGACGTCCGCCAGGGCGTGGCCAGCGTCACCCGCCTCGATCCAGAGCTGACCTGATATGACCGTCCACCACAGGGGAGCAGACCCTTCATGACAGCACTCGTCCTCGGGGCGGTCCTCGCCCTGGCCGTCCTCGTCGTCCTGGTCACGGTCCGGAGCCTCATCATCATCTGTCCCCCCAACCGCGTGGCGGTGATCTCGGGACGCTCCCGGCAGCTGACCGACGGCCGCACCGTGGGCTACCGCGCCATCCGCGGTGGTCGAACCCTCCGCGTGCCTCTTCTCGAGCGGGTGGCCTGGATGGAGCTCAACACCATCCCCATCGAGGTGTCGGTGCACAACGCCTACTCCCGAGGAGCCATCCCGCTCAATGTGCAGGGCATCGCCAACGTCAAGGTGTCGAGCATCGAAGGCTTGCTCCAGAACTCCGTCGAGCGGTTCCTCGACGTGCCGCAAGCCGAGATCGCTGGGATCGCCAAGGAGACGCTGGAAGCCAACCTCAGGGGCGTACTCGCCACCCTCACCCCCGAGGAGGTGAACGAGGACCGGCTGAAGTTCGCCCAGACCCTGATGGACGAGGCGGACGACGACATCAAGACGCTGGGACTCGAGCTCGACGTCCTCAAGATCCAGAACGTCACCGACGAGGTCGGCTACCTGGACTCCGTCGGCCGGCGCCAGACCGCCGAGGTGCTGAAGGAGGCCCGGGTCGCCGAAGCGCAGCGCAAGGCGGAGGCCGAGGAGTCCGAGGCCCTGTCGCGACAGCGAGCCGAGATCGCCACCGCCCACGCCGACCTGAAGATCGTCGAGGAGCAGAACCACCTCCGGGTCCGGCAGGCCCAGCTCGAGGCGTTGGCCGGAGCAGCCGAGGCCGAGGCGCAGGTAGCCGGCGAGAAGGCACGCGTCGTGGCCGAGCAGACCCTCGAGACCGAGCGGGTGCAGCTCGAGACGCGGCGGTTGGAGGCCGACGTGGTCGCCCCGGCCCGGGCCGATCTCGAGGCGAGAGAGCTGGCGGCCAAGGCCGACGCCGCCAAGATCATCGAGGAGGGCAACGCCCAGGTCGAGGTGTTCCGCCGTCTCGTCGACCAGTACCAGGCGGCCGGACCGGACGCCCAGCGCATCTTCGTGTTGCGCATGCTCCCCGAGCTCGTCGACAAGATCGTGTCCACGGTCGGTTCCGTCGCCATCGACAAGGTCTCGATCATCGACAGCGGCGGCCAGGGGACCGGCGTCCCCGGATTCATGGGCCAGCTGCCCGCCACGGTGATCGGCTTGGTCGAGCAGCTCGAGAACGCCACCGGCGTCGACCTGTTCAAAGCGCTACGTCCCGACTCGAACGGCGTGTCCGTCGATGCTGAGGAGCCGCACTGACAACGGTCAGTCGAGCGTTGCGAACTTCTCGGCCGACGAGGTGGCGCCGGCGACCACGATCACGTCTCCTTCGCACAGGACGGTGTCAGTCGTGGCGTAGGTGAACTGGCCGCCCGCCGGCTTCACGCACACAACGGTGATGCCGTAGCGCTTCCGGACGCCGAGCTCGCCCAGGCTGCGGTCGCGGACGGAGGCGGGTGCGACGGTCTCGACCAGGGCGAAGCCCTCGTCCAGCGGCAGGAAGTCGAGCATGCGGCCGCCGACGAGATGGGCGACCCGCTCGCCCATCTGAGCTTCCGGGAACACGACGTGGTGGGCGCCGACCCGGTCGAGGATGCGAGCATGGGCGGCGGTCATCGCCTTCGCCCAGATGTCAGGCAACCCGAGGTCGGCAAGGGCGGCCGTGGTGAGGATCGATGCCTCGATGTCGGAGCCGATGGCCACGACGGCACGGTCGAACTCCTTGATGCCGACCTGGTCGAGGGCCACCGGGTCCGTGCAGTCCGCCTCCACGACGTGGTCCAGGGCGTCACGCAGAGCGGCGATGCGCGATGGGCTCTCGTCGATCCCGAGGACGTCGTGTCCGAGCTCGTTCAGGGTGGTGGCGACCGCCGAGCCGAAGCGTCCGAGCCCGATGACGACGACCGCCTCCGCCCGTCGGGAGGAACGGCCCTGATAGAAGCGAGATCGTTCAGCCAACGAGGGGACGCTCCTCCGGGTAGCGGTAGCGGTTGTCCCGCGAGCGTAGGGCCAAGGCGGCGCCGACGGTCAGCGGACCGACGCGGCCGGCGAACATCAGCACGATGAGAAGAAGGTGGCCGAGTCCCGGGATGTCAGCGGTGATCCCCGTTGAGAGACCGGCCGTGCCGAACGCGCTCGCCACCTCGAACAGGACGCGGCTCAGCCCCCAGTCACCCATCGGCAGGAGGATGAGGGTCGACACCGCGACCACGCCCACAGCGATGAGGGCGATGGACATTGCCTGCCGTTGGGCTGCTATCCCCACCCTCCGCCCGAACACGTTCACGTCCCGGTCACCACGGACCTCGCTCGCGATCACGAAGCCCAAGAGCGCGAAGGTGGTGACCTTCAGGCCCCCACCCGTGGACGCAGGGGCGGCACCGATGAACATGAGCGCCGACAGGAGCAGCCACGTCGTCTCCCGCAGACCACCGATGTCGAGCGTGTTGAAGCCGGCCGTGCGGGGCGTGACCGCTTGGAACAACCCGGCGACGAGCTTCTCGTTGGTCGGGAAGGCGCCCAAGGAGTTGGGGTTCGTCCACTCGAAGAGGCACACCAGGAACCACCCGCCCACGATGAGGGCCACGGTCGTGGTTGTCGTCAGTCGGGTGTGGAGCGACCACTTCCGCCACGAGATCTTGTCCCTGACGAGCTCGGCCAGAACCGGGACGCCGAGTCCGCCGATGACGATGGTCGCGATGAGGGTGAGGTTGACGACCGGGTCGGAAGCGAAGCGCACGAGGTTGTCGGAGAACAGCGAGAACCCGGCGTTGTTGAACGCAGAGACCGCGTGGAACACGGCCAGCCACACGGCCCGCCCGAACGGCTCGTCGTAGGTGGTGCTGAACCGCACCAGCAGGACGATCGCGGTGAGGAGCTCCACGGTGACCGACACGAGGACCACCTGGCGCAGCACCGCCCGGACCTCGCCGATGGTCAGGACGCCGGTCTCAAGCTGTGCCACCAGACGGTGCCGTAGACCCAGCCGACGCGAGAAGCCGATCAGCACCAGCGACGCCAGCGTCATGATGCCGATGCCCCCCAGCTGGATCAGCACGAGGATCGTGGCCTCACCGAATGACGTCCAATGCTGCGGGGTGTCAGCGATGGCGAGGCCGGTGACCGTCACGGCTGACGTTGCTGTGAAGGCGGCGGTGCGGAAGCTTGCCCCACCCTCGGCGTGGGTGGCCGGCGGCAACATGAGGACCGCCGTTCCAACAACCACCGCTCCGGCGAAGGCGGCCGAGACCAGCCGTGCCGGACGTCCGAGAAGTCCCCGTCGCACAGGGGCCACCTCGCGGTGGGGGACGTCCATCCCCCCATCCTGCCTGTTCGCTCGGATCAGCTCCGCTTTGACCGCTCCCGGCTTCACGTCGAGGAGGTAGTGATTGGCGGCATCCCGGCACACCCGCCACCCCGAACCTCGACTCCGTCACCTCCATAGGTTCGTGCGTTGTCGAGAAGGTTCCCCACCACACGTTTGAAGCGAGCCCTGTCGGCGAGCATGAACACGTCATCGTCCACGTCGAGATGCACCGGCACGCTCCCGTCCCAGGAACGGGTCAGGGTTCGCAAGGCCTCCGCGAGGGATAACCGCTCCATGCACGCCTGCTCCTGTCCGGCATCGAAGCGGGCCAGCTCCAAGAGCTCGGCGACGAGCAGCTGGAGGCGGCGAACGTCCTCGGTGAGGAGCCGAGCGGGCGGCCCGGCTCCGGGGCCGAGCTCAGGCAGCTCTTTTTCCAGGAGCGAGGCGGCGGCAACCATACCTGTGAGCGGCGTTCGGAGCTCGTGGGCCACGTCGGCGGTGAAGCGACGCTCACGCTCGGCCGCTCGTGAGAGGGCGCCAATCTTCTCCTCGAGCGCGTCCGCCATCGAGTTGAAGGAGCTGGCCCACCTGCCGAACTCGTCGTCAGTGTCCGACTCGAGCCTCGTGTCAAGGAGGCCCTCGGCCAGTGCCTGAGAGGCGGCGGCCGCGTCGTTCACCGGCCGGAGCGTGCGGCGGGCCACGAGGTTGCCGAAGAGGGCGGCAGCAAGGACCGAACTCGTCCAGCTCATGACCAGGACGTTCCGGAACGTGGTGATGCTGTCCAACAGGTCATGCTTCGAGAAGAAGAAGAACAGCCTGGCCGAAGCGTCGTCAACCGCCGACGAAACCCGCGGGTGATCCGGATGGCGGGCACGGTCCGGCGCTACTCGGGCGCGAACCGATAACCGACCCTGCGGATCGTGGCGATGTGACAGGGGGCCTTGGGTTCGTCGCGCAGCTTATCTCGGAGCCGCTTGACGGCCATGTCGACCAGGCGGGAGTCGCCGAGGTAGTCATAGCCCCACACCCGCTCGAGCAACACCTCACGGGTGAGCACTTTCCCCCTGGGCTCCACCTCGGCCCTCCCGACGGGATAGCGATCGACCATGGCGTCCATCGCCTGGACGGCACCTTCCGAGGACGAGGCTCGGGCCGCCTCCTCTTTGCAGGATGGTCTCTGCCTCATGCCAGTTGCCCTCGTGCCTGACGGGGATGGTGAGCTCCTCCCAGATGAAGTCGAAGATCGAGCTGTAGTTGAAGACTGGCTCGGTGAAGGTGGTCTTGTTGGAGAGGGCAACGATGCGACCCGTGTACTGACGCCCGCGGACCCATGTGCCACCGTCGGTGGACGAGCCGATCTCCATCACCTTCGTGCGCAGCGGCGTGATGTCGATCACGTCACCCCGGACCCCACCCATCTGGATGCGGTCCCCAACCCGGAAGATGCGACCCGAGACGATGTTGAACCAGCCCGCAACGGCGCCGATCACCTCCTGCATGGCGAAGGCAACCCCCGCGGTGGCCAGACCGAGGACGACGCCGACCCGACCCGCGAACGCCTTCCACACGATCGCCAGCACCACCACGGTCACGGCGGCAACTGCATAGCGGGCGCCCTTGCGGGCGTAGTACCGGCCGTAGGGGTCGGAGGAGCGGCGGGCGAGCAGCCTGCCGAGCGCGGCTCGACGCTGTGACAGGATCGTGACGCTGCGGATGAGCTGCGTGCACCTTCCAGAGGTCCTGGGTAACGGTTGGGTCACGACCGAGAGCGTGTCCGATGCTTCGGAGGACAGCCTGGGAAGGCTCGCCGCATGGATCGGGCACGAGCGGATGAGAGTCGGCCAGGTCGGGGCTCGCGCCTCTGCGTCGGCGCGGTGGCGTTCCTGGTCGGCCTGGGCCTGGTCGGCTGCGGGCGCAACGGCCCGGATGAGGGCACCCAGCCTGCGCCTGCGGTGACGACGTTCGAGCAGGGGCCGTTCGACGACCTCCCGCAGTTTCCCCGCAGCGAGCCCGTTGGGCCACGGAGCGAGAAGGACGGCGTGGTCGCCCGCAGCTACAAGGCGACCGGTGCGTCTCCACAGCAAGTGCTGGAGTTCTACCGGGACGGGTTGCCGCCACGGTGGAAGATGGTGGCGCCGATCGAGAAGCTGGGTGTCGCGACGTTCCAGGCGGACTGGGTGGACGAGAGCTACAGGCTTGGTGTCTCCGCCACCCGCGAAAGCTTGCTCGACACCGACGACGACGCCCGGGACGCTGCGGTCAGCCAGTACAGCTTGACGCTGCAACCCCGCTGAGGGGATGGCCTGAGCTGGAGAGGACCTGATGACCTTCAGCGACTCGATTGAGACCGTCGGTAAGGCGGTCGACGCCGTCGGCGTCGCCGTCATCGTCATCGGCGCTCTGCTGGCGACCTACCAGGCGTGGGCAAAACGAGAGGCCTCTGGGCGTGGGGAAGGGCTCCAGGAACATCTCATGGCCCTGCGTCTGGTGAGGGCCAGGCAGGCTCATCCGTTGCGGAACCGTGACAGGTGGGAGGTCCGGCCGTTACCGATGGAGCGCGACGGAAACAAGCAGGAGCTCACCGTCACCCTGGGCGAGCAGCAGGGCTAGCGGACAGCCCAGCCGGCTCTGGAGGCGACAAGCACGATGTAGGTTCGGTTCGCGCCCATGACCGCGCAGGCTGATCGTCGACACCGGGGGAGCCGTTGAAGCTTTGGAAGGTGCTCGGGGTGGCCGGCGTCGCGGGGGTGGCGGCCACCGGGGTCGTCGTTGCCCGGGGAGAGAGGCGTCGGCGCAGCTACGGGCCCGACGATGTGCGAGCCCGTCTGCATCAGCGGCACGCCGAGGCTGTCCAGACAGAAGCCGCCCCGCCCGTCGCCCCGGAGGCTGGCGATCCGCAGCGGGCGCCCGGTTGCCTGACCAGCCCGTGGAACGCAGCACGGTCCCGGCTCCGGCGGGCCCGGTGAGGGACGGGATCGGCCTCGATGAGGCCGTCGAGCTGACCCGCACCGGCGACCTGTGGCTGTTCCGGGGCCGAAAGGTCGCCGACCAGGCCATCCGGGCGGTGACGAACAGCCCGGTCAACCACGTCGGGATGGCCGTGGTGCTGGAGGACCTGCCCCCGCTCATGTGGCACGCCGAGCTCGGCCGATCGCTCCCCGATGTCTGGACCGGAGGCCACCACCGGGGGGTGCAGCTGCACGACCTCAGCGCGGCGGTCTCGACCTGGTCGAACCGGTACGATCAGCGGGCCTGGCTACGCCAGCTGCACGGGGAGGTCGACCGGGCCATGGAGGACGCCCTCCTGCTCGAGATCGCTCGCAAGGACGGCACCCCGTTCCCGGCCGCCGTGGCCCTGGCCGGGCGGTGGCTGCGGGGACGGGTTCGGAGCGCGGCCCCGCTCGAGGCCACCTACTGCGCCGAGATCGTGGCCGGGGCGTACCAGGCGATGGGTCTCCTGGCCCGGGACCGGCCGACGAACTGGTACGACCCCGGCCGCTTCTGGAGCGGTGACCGGCTGCAGCTGGAGCGGGGCGCCACGCTCGGCACCGAGGTCGCCATCGTGGTGGCCGGGGGCACCGCGGCGGAGGCGGGGGAGACGGCTCAGCCACCGCGATGACGGCCACCGCCGCCGCTGTCGGGGTGGCTCATTCGCGCGTCTACTGACCCGAAACCAACCGGCCCCGTATGCTCGGTTCGATGCCGATGAAGGTGAGGGGCGACGAGAGGACCGGTCGGGCCGCGCGCCACCGGTCGTCCTCGCCCTCCACCGAGACGCCGGTGCTGTTCGTCCTCGGGTCGGGGCGCAGCGGTTCCACCGTCCTGGCCAGCCTGCTCGGTGAGGCCCACGGCCACATCAGCGTCGGCGAGGTCCGCTACCTGTGGGAGCGGGCCCTGGTCGCGGGCCGCCCCTGCGGCTGCGGTCAGCACGTGCAGGAGTGCCCGCTGTGGGGGCCGGTGCTCAAGGGCGCCTTCCCCGAGGGGATCGACGCCCAGCGGGTGGCCGGAGAGCTTCGCCAAGCCACGCGGATGCGGGAGACCCTGCGGCTGCTGGGCCCTGGAGGCCGGCGGCGACTGGCCCGCCAGCGCCCGCACCTCCTCGATGCCCTTCGGCGGCTCTACGCGTCGCTCGGCGAGCAGACCGGGGGCGGGGTGGTCATCGACGCATCGAAGCTCCCCACCTACGCCCTGCTCCTCGGGGCGGTGCCGGGGATCCGGCTGCGCCTGCTCCACCTCGTGCGCGATCCTCGGGCCACGGCCTGGTCGTGGCAACGGATCAAGCATCTGGCAGATGCCCGGCCCGGCGCCATCATGCAGCGGCAGTCGCCCCTCAAGAGCGCCCTGCTGTGGAGCGCGTGGAACGGCCTGGCCCGCCTGATGGGCCTGCGGGCCGGCTCGGGTTACCAGCGTCTGCGCTACGAAGACTTCGTCGCAGAGCCGAGGCGGACCACCAGCTCCGCCCTCGCCGCCTCCGGCGCCGCCGAGTTGAGCCTGCCCTTCGTGGATGCCCACCGCGTGGTGCTCGGCGTCAGCCACTCCGTGGCCGGGAACCCCAACCGGATGGACAGCGGCGAGGTCACCCTCCGCCCCGACCTGGAGTGGGTCGACCAGCTCCCGGCCCGCGACGTCCTGCTGGTCACGGCCCTGACCGCGCCGCTGCTGGCCGCCTGCGGCTACCGCGTGAGGGTGCGGGCCGCCCGATGAGGCCGCCGGTCTTCCTGCTCGGTGCCCCCCGCTCGGGCACCACCCTGCTGTACAAGTGCCTCTGCCTTCACCCCGAGGCCAGCTGGTTCAGCAACTACGGGCGACGGCTGCCCGGGATCCCGCAGGTGGCGGTCCTGGGACGTGCGGCCCGCCACTTCCCCAACGCCCGGCGGAAGGCCTGGTTCGGAGCCAACGCCTCAAACGCCTACGTGTACAGCCAGCGTCGCCAACTCCACGAGCGGGCGTTCCCCATGCCGGTCGAGGGGGAGCCGATCTTCGGGGCGTGCGGCATTCCCGAGCTGCCGAGCGGGACCGCCGCCGAGGACGCTCCGCAGCGCCTGAGCGCCTTCGTGCGCTCGGCGTGCCAGGCATCGGGAGCCCCCGTGTTCGTCAACAAGCGGATCGCCAACAACCAGCGGGTCCCGCTGCTGGAGACGGCCTTTCCCGATGCCAGGTTCATCGTGATCACACGCGACGGCCGGAGCGTCGCCGCCTCCCTCGCCAAGGTCGACTGGTGGCCCAGGCAGATCGTGTTCTGGTACGGGGGGACGCCGGCGAGCTGGGCGGCTGAGGGACGTGACCCCTGGGAGCTCTGCGGCCGCGAGTGGGTCGAGCAGCTGCGGACGATGGAGGAGGGGCTGGCGTCGGTGAATCCGGCTCGGGTGCACCGGGTGCAGTTCGAGCAGCTGCTGGAGGACCCCTCCGGGGTGGTGGGTGCGGCTCGGGAGTTCGCCGGGCTCTCGCAGGACCGGCGGTTCGACCAGGCCGTCAACCAGATCCGCTTCCCACCGGACGCCTCGTGGCACGACAAGCTCGACCCTGCCGCCCTCATCACCATCGAGGCGGTGCAGGCCCCGCTGCTCGCGAGCCATGGCTACCCGGCCTGAGGGCCAGGCCTGGGCCTTCGTCCTCGGGACCGGGCGGTGCGGATCGTCGATCATCCACGAGGTACTGGCCCGCCACCCCGATGTCGGCTTCGTCTCCAACCTCGAGGATCGCCTCGGCCTGCCCCCCGCCGCCGGTCGCTGGAACAGCCAGATCTACCGGCGCCTCCCGATCTCCTGGCAGCGCAAGGGTCGGATCCGCTTCGCCCCGAGCGAGGCCTACCGGGCCCTCGACCGCTCGGTGTCGCCGATCTGGTCGACGCCGATGCGCGACCTGACCGAGGGGGACGCCACCCCCTGGTTGCGCCAGCGCACCAGCACGTTCTTCGAGGCCCGCGCTGCGGCCCAGCGCCAGGCGCTGTTCCTCCACAAGCTGACGGGGTGGCCCCGCAGCGGGCTGGTGGCCTCGGCCTTTCCCGAGGCCCGCTTCGTGCACGTGGTGCGCGACGGCCGCGCCGTCGCCAGCTCCTGGCTCCAGATGCCCTGGTGGCGTGGCTACGGCGGACCGCAGCACTGGCAGTTCGGCCCGCTCGACCCCGCTGACGAGGAGACGTGGGAGCGCTCGGGGAGGTCCTTCGTCGTGCTGGCCGGGCTGGCCTGGCGGGTGCTGGTCGATGCCCACGCCGAGGCCCGCCAGAAGGCGGCGGCGGGTTCTTGGATCGACGTGCGCTACGAGGACGTGATCGCTGACCCGTTCGGGGCCCACCGGACGCTGCTCGAGCACCTGGGCCTGCCCTGGACCCTCGCCTTCGAGCGGGACCTCCGGCAGTACCGCTTCACCACCGGCCGGGCCACCGCCTACCGGCACGACCTCGGCCAGGAGGCGACCGATCAGCTGTCGGCGATCCTGGGGCCGACGCTGGCGGCGTGGGGCTACCCGACGTGACCGGACCGCACCGGGGCGGTGGACCGGCGCCGTCCGCCCTCGACCACCGGCGCGATCAGCTGGCCTGGCAGGCCGAGCGGGTCAGGCGGCACCTCCGGTGGGCCCGCGAGCAGGGGATCGGCCGGTTGATCGAGGAGGACGGCCTCGACCCGCGGGATCGGGTCGCCGCCGCCCTGAGCAAGGCCTGGTGGCGGCGCAGCCAGGGCGTGCCGGTTGGGACCTCCACGGCGGTGTTCCTCGTCGGGGTGCAGCGCTCGGGCACGAACATGCTGGTCCGGGGGCTGGAGCGGGCGCCGGAGGTCGCCGTCTACAACGAGAACAGTGGCCGGGCCTTCGACCGCTTCCGCCTCAGGGACGACGCTGTCGTCGCCGACCTCGTCCGCCGCAGCCGCCACCGGCTGGTCCTGTTCAAGCCGCTCTGTGACAGCCACCGGTTGACGGAGCTCCTCGACCTGGACGTCGAGGCCAGCGTGGCGCTGTGGGCCTACCGAAGCGTCGATGGCCGGGCCCGCTCGGCCCTGGCCAAGTTCGGCGACGCCAACCTGCAGGCCCTGAGGGCCATCGCCACGACGGGTGGGCACGGGATGTGGCAGGCCGGCGGTCTGGGCGAAGGCGACCTCGAGGAGCTGCGGCGCCTGGAGCCGGACCAGATGACCCCGGCCACGGCCTCGGCCATGTTCTGGCTGCTGCGCAACCGGCTGTTCTTCACCCTCGGCCTCGACCGGCGGCCCGAGGTGCTGCTCACCTCCTACGAAGGCTTCATCACCGCACCCGACGTTGCCATGCGCAGGGTCTGCGACCACCTCGGCTTCCCCTTCCGACCGGAGCTGACCGCTCACGTCGAGTCGCGGGAGTCCCCGCATGCCGCCGCGCTGGAGATCGATCCTCGTGTCCGCCGGCTGTGCGACGAGCTCCAGGCCCGCCTCGACCAGACGGTGAGCGGCTGACCGCAAAGTTCCTTCTCGACCAATGGTTCGTTTATGGTGCTTCCGAAAGCCGCGATCGGCGGCCCGCGACTCAACCGCCCCCGTCTTCTGGCCGATGACGCAAGAGCTCGATCGTTCGCCCCCCTGGACCCCAACAAGGACCGCCACCATGCCCAAGCTCAGCCGCCTCCTGCACCGCACCGCCCTCCTGGCCATCGTGGCCGGCACCCTGGTCGCCACGCCGAGCCCCCGAGCATCGGCGGCGACCGAGGGTGGCAACGCCCTGAAGCGGTGGGCGGCCACCATGGGCGGGCCCCAGGAGCTCACCCGGGAGCAGGCGCTCGACGCCGCCCGGACCTTCGACGTCGTCATCGGCCTTCCCCGCACGTACGACGTCTACGCCGCGGAGATGCGGGCGGCCAACCCGGACCTCAAGCTCATCGCCTACATGAACGGGGCCTACGCCCAGTCGGGCAAGGGGACCGCCTACCCCGACGAGTGGTACGCCCGTGACGAGGCCGGCGCCAAGGTGGTCTCTGCCCAGTGGGGCAACTACTTCATGAACGTGGGCCACGACGGATGGGTGAGCCACGTCAGCCAGGAGTGCACCGAGAGGACCGCACCGGCGGGCTGGAGCGGCTGCTACCTCGACATGCTCGGCGTGGGCACCCTCACCGATGGCTATGTGAGCACCCCTCCGGTCAACCCGGCCACCGGGAAGGTGTGGACCAAGCCCGAGCTCACCGAAGCCACCTCCCGGCTGGCCACCCGGGTGCAGGAGGCCAACCCCGACCGGTACGTGGTCGCCAACGGCCTGGGGAGCGGCAACCAGTACTTCGGGCCTGAATGGGGCCCCACCAGCAAGCTGCTTGACGGCGTCCCCGGCGGCAACGCTCAGGGCTTCATCCGCGGGGCCAACACACCCATCGACAAGTTCCCCTCGGTGAAGGGCTGGAAGATGGACGTGGACATGCTCGTCGACGCCGCCGCCCGGGGTCGCTCGGTGTTCGCCATGACCAGGGTCTGGGACACACCGGCCACCCAGGAACAGAAGCACGCCGTCTACCGCTTCACCCTGGCCTCGTTCCTCCTCGGCACCGACGGCAACCAGTACCTCTTCTGGTCCGACGACGGCGACCAGGGCGCCGACCCGCAGCGCCACCCCTACGAGGACGTCTTCGTCGGGGCCCCGCTGGCGCCCTACTCGGCCCAGGCGTCGGGCGCCTACCTCCGCCGCTTCGAGGCGGCGACGGTCGTGGTGAACCCGACGAACAAGCCGGTCACCGTCGACCTGGGCTCGGAGATGACGAGCCTCCAGGGCGTGCGTCAGCGGATCGTCAGCCTGCCTGCCCGGACCGGCGACGTGTTCAGGCCCTGAGGGCCCGCAGCCGGGTCGGTCAGTTCGAGGACAAACGGCCTACCCCCGGGCCCAGGTCACTGGCCGGGGCCTTGCGGTAGCTGATGGGCAGCTCGACCGACGCCGCCCCCAGATCCGCCGCCCGGGAGATGGTGGCCGCCAGATCCCCCACCTTGTCGCCGTTGGCCGTCTGGAAGGCCAGCGGCCGGCCCAGGCCCCGCATCACCTCGTAGAGCTCCTCGTACTGGGCCCTCGGCTCGATGCGCAACGAGTTGTTCTCGAGGACGCACCGGGGGCCCAGCCGCTCGCGGCAGTAGCGCATCACCTGCTCGGGGATGTCCAGATCGCCGCCACGCTGGGCCCGCCCCTCGTCCCGGGCGGCGGCCTTGGCCTGGACCGACTGGTACGGGCTGACCGCCAGGTCCGACCGGGTCCGCTTCCAGACGTCGTGGGCGTCGACCTGCTCTTTGAAGCAGCGCAGGTCGGTCTCGTCGTTGAGACCGGCCGCCGCGTAGGTCGTGAGGTTCTCGGCCGCTGCCGTCTGGCGGATGAAGGGCTCGGCGAAGACGGTTGTGCAGCGGCTCACGATGGTCTCGCGGATCTCGGCGACGTCGTCGTAGCGGGCGGCCAGCAGGCCCTGGAAGTCGGCGTAGGCCCGACCGAAGGGCTCGGTCCAGAACCGGCCGATCGTGAAGGTCTGGCCGTCGGCCGGGTCGACGAGGGGGACCGGCGGACCTCCGAGCTGCTTGGCCCACTCCGGGGCCTCGTCCCCCGCGTAGACCCGTAGCTTGAGGACCATCCCGAGCTCGCGGGCCCGCACGATGGCGTCATCGATCTCGTTCTGTTCGGCGATCGGGCCGCCGGCGGTCGGCTGCAGGTCGGCCCAGGACGACTTCACCACCCAGCCGCTCAGCTCGTAGCCGGCCTTGGGCTCGCCCTGGCGGTCGAGGAGCCCCACGATGGGCTCCTTCAGGCCGTCGGGGGGCGCGGCGGTGGTCGGCGGCTGGCGTGGCGCCCCCGGTGCGGCCGGAACCTCCGCCGAGGTGGCGGTGGTGGGCGGCGCCGCGGTGGACGAGTCGTCGATGAGACGGGGGATGCCGACCACGGCGGCGACCAGCAGGGTGAGGGCAGCGGCCGCAGCGACGGCGACCGCGAAGGTTCGGCGAGGGGCCGACGGGGGGTTGGCCATCCCGACGAGGGTATCTTTCGGGCGGACCGGACTCTTCGCGGGCCAGCTGAGCAACCGTCAGGCCGTGCCGAGGGCGAGGGCCGCGGCCGTCCCGGCCGCCACCTCGAGCACCACGGGGCTGCCGCCGATGTCGATCACACCGTCGGCGACCGTGGGGGGCCCCAGCCGGAGCACCACGCCTGACGTGGCCAGCCGTACCGCCTCACCGCTCGCCCAGGCGACGAGGACGGCGGGCCCGGTTGGAGGACCGAAGACCACCCCCTCGAGCCGGCTGGCGGCGGGCAGCGGCGTGACCTGGTTCTCGAGGGCCGTCGCCGCCACCAGGGCCGCCAGCGCTGCGCCCGCCGGGCGGACGGTGCCATCCGGGTCCATGAGACCGGCTCGCGGCTCGTCGGGGTTGCGTCCCTCCGGGTTGACCGCGGCCGGAAGCCACATCACGCGCTGCGCCCCCCCGGCCAGCAACGAGGCGACGGTCTTGAGGGCGTCATCGGCCTGCAGGGCCCGATCGGCCAGGGCCGAGTCGGTGAGGCCTAGCCGCTCGAACCGACCCACCTCCCACGCCTCCATCCGACCCGTGGCCGGGAAGCGGCGCTTGAAGAGCTCGACGAGCGCGGGCACGTTCTCGGGGGCTTCGTAGAAGTGGACCTGGGTGATGTCGACCACCTTGTCGGCGGCGAGGCGCGTGGCCACCTCGAACATCTCAAGGTTGCGTTCGGTCTGCGAGCCTGCGAGCGCCTCGCGCAGCTCTGAGGCCGCCGAGACCGGCGGGAAGGCAGCACGTCCGCGACGGGCGGCGAACCATTGGGTCCACGCCGCCACGGCATCGGCGTCACGGCCCTGCTCGAGGAGGTCAGCGGCGACCGCTGTCCCCCAGCCGGTGCTCGAGAGCCCGAAGTCGGCGATCATCGCCTCGGGATCGGCCGACCGGATGGCGGCCGCGGCCCGCCGAGCGAGCCCCTCGTAGGCGTCGGCGGTGCCGGCCCAGGAGTTCGCGGCGTTCACCTCGTTCTCGATCGCCCACAGGTGCACGCCGCGAGCGGCGTAGCGGGCGACCGCAGCCTTGACGAACCCGTCGTAGGCGGCCTCGTCGGCCGGAGGGGCCGAGGCCGTCTTGCCCCGGTCGCCCCGTGGTTCGCTCCCCCGCCCGTCGGTGACCCAGCAGGTACCGGTCCTGATCTTGAGCGCCAGGGTGTAGCCGAGCTTGGTGGCGCCGGCGACGACGGCGTCGGAGGCCTCCCAGCGCAGGTCCGCACCCCGCTGCGGCTGGACCTCGCACCACACCAGCTCGAAGAACGTGGTCCCACCCGACATCTGCCCCAGGTAGGGGGCGAAGCTGTTGACCCGGCTCCAGTCCCACTTGATCCCGAGGCGGTTGGGGGGCACGGCCGCCGGCGCCGGCCCCGTCACCTCCGGCACCTCCACCTGGCCGGCGGGCGGCGCGTCGGAGCAGGAGGCGGCCAGCACGAGCAGGGCCACGGCCATCCAGACCTGTGGCCAGCGAGCCTGCGCATGCGCCCTGGCTCTCAAGCGATCGCCCTGGTGCGCCGCTTCAGGACCGAGCGCACCTCGGCCACGGTGATCAACCCGAGGCACACGATGCCGGCGGCCAGGCCGCCTCCGATCGCGGCCGAGGCGACGCCCTTCACCGGCAGCTGCCGTCGGACCGGGCCGTTCACCACGGCCCTTGGCCCGCGAAGGGCCTCGCGGCGCTCCTCCAACCGGACGGACAGCTTGCGAGCCTCGGTGACGGCCTCCTGGGCGGCCTCGCGGTCGACCTCGGCCCGCTGGAAGGGGAGGACCTCCTGGGCGGCCTGGGCCGAGCGCTCGCGGGCCTCCTCGAGCGACCGCCGGGCCGAGTCCGCCCCCACCGTGTCGCCGGCGGCCAACTGGGCGATGACCAGTCGCTCCAGCCGGGATTCGTCGGCCCGGCCCCGCCGGTAGACGGCCAGGGGCGGCTCGGCCGAGCCCTGGGCGGGGAGGGCATCGAGCCGCTTCTCCACGTCGTCCAGGGTGAGCGTCGACTGGAGGAGGCGCTCCTCGGTGAGCTCGGTCAGCGCCCGGAGCGCGGCGGCGGCCGCCACCTTCCGGGCCCGCGCCCGGTCGGTGTCCCTGAAGGACACGTCGACGTACTGCTGGCTGCCGGCCCGGGTCACGGTGAGCCCGTCCCTCAGCGCACCAACCGACACACCCGTCTGGGCCGCCAGGCCAGTCCGGATCCTGTCCAGGCCGAGGGTGGCTGCGAGATCAGCGGCCAGCTGGGATCGCTCGCCCTCACCGGAGCTCTCCGTGGGAACCTCTCGCCCGGCCTCGGGGGCCACGTCGGGCACCCGCACCGCAGTCACGGCCAAGTACTGCACCGGTTGGCGCAGGACGACGGCGACCGGGCCGGCCATGGCGGCGACGATGAGCACGGCGGCGAGGACGGCGCGCCAGCCCAGGGTGCGCAGGTAGGTTCCAACCTCCATCGATTCGCCCATGTCCCCTGCGATGGTGGCACGGCGCCGAGGTCGGTCGCAGGCGCGCCTCGAAGACAGGATCCGGGCCCGCCCCTGTAGCCTTCGGCTTCGCAGAGCCCAGCGACGAAGGAGGCAAGGTTGGAGGTGCAGGACTACGTCTCGGTCGTCCGGCGGCGCTGGTGGCTGCTCCTGTGCCCGTTCGTGGCCATGGCGGCGGTGGTGTTCGTCTCCGTCAACCGGCCGCCCAGCTTCACCTCGACGGCCACCGTCTCCGCCCTGGCGGTGAGCGGTGGACCGACCGGGCAGTACAGCGGCACCTCGGGGGCCAAGACCTTCGTGGCCAACTTCCAGGCTGCGCTCCGGTCGCCTTCGGTCATCAACGAGGTGGTTCGGGCCCGGGGTGTGAAGGCGGCTGACGCCCGGAAGGGCCTCTCCAGCGCCCCCGTCGGCGAGTCCACCATCATCGAGGTGACCTACAGGACCCCGGTCCGGGCCCAGGCCGAGCCGGTCGCCACCGAGGCGGCCAAGCGGACGATGAAGTTCCTCTTCGAGTCGCAGGTCGGCCTGGCCGAGATACCGCTGGCCAAGGCCGAGGAGGAGCTGCTTTCGGCGGACCAGAAGCTGGCCGAGTTCACCCGCGTCGCCAGCACCCCCGTGCCCGACCGGGACTACCAGATCCTGGCCGGCCAGATCTCGTCCCTCCAGACCCTCCGGGCCGAGTCAGCGGCACGGCAGGAGATCAGCATCGCCGCCCGCTACGGCGGTGAGATCGCCGCCAAGCAGGACGAGCTCGCCAAGCTGGCCACCACGCTCGCGGAGTACAACACCCTGACGGCGAGGCGCGCCGATGCGGTGAACGCCGTCGCCGCCACCCGCCAGAACCTGGACCAGGCGAAGGCACAGCTCGCGGCCGGCGATCCCGACCGCATCATCACCCCCGGAGAGTCGGTCAAGGTCTCCACGCTGGGCCCGGCCGCCAAGGGAGGTGTCACCGCGTTCGTGAGCGGCCTGTTCTTCGCCGCCGGCATCGCCCTACTCCTCGAGCTGCTGCGCAGCCAGAAGCTGGCGGGGGCCACGTCCGGGGAGGACGTGGTCAGCCCGCCCAGACCCGACCCGACCCCCGCGCCGAAGCTCACCGAGCCCGTCCCGGCCGAACCGACCCCGGACGAACCGATCCCCACCGAGCCGACGGCAACCGAACCGACCCCGGACGAACCGATCCCCACCGAGCCGACGGCAACCGAACCGACCCCGGCCGAACCGATCCCCACCGAGCCGACGGCAACCGAACCGACCC
>JBBSKY010000056.1:0-20619 GCA_038255915.1 Acidimicrobiales bacterium
GACGTGGCCGTCGACGGCGACGTGTCCCGCCTGCAGACCCCCTTGCGCCTCCGCATCGACCACGACGCCCTGACCGTGCTGGCCCCGCCCCCCGAGCCCGCCGCCGGCTAGCCCGGCCGTAGCCGGTCATGGTGGTGGTGGTGGGCGTGGAGGGAATCGAACCCCCGACCCTCTCCGCGTCATGGAGATGCTCTGCCAACTGAGCCACACGCCCGTGCGGCGGCAGAGGATAGCCGGGCTGGCTGGTGGCCCGGGGGGCGTGGGACGCTCGGGTGGTGACCGCCGAACGCCGCACCAAGATCGTCGCCACGCTCGGCCCCGCCACCGACGACCCGAGGGTGCTTGACGCCATGCTCGCCGCCGGGGTCGACACCTGCCGGGTGAACCTGTCCCACGGCCCGATCGAGGGTTCGCTGGACCGGGTGGCCCAGGTGCGGGCGGCCGCCGAGCGGGCGGGGCGCCACATCTCGGTGCTCTGCGACCTGCCCGGGCCCAAGGTCCGCACCGCCCTGTTTCCCGGCGAGGGGATCGACGTCAAGCCGGGCCAGCGCATCAACCTGGTCGACGTGGGGCCGGGCGGGCCCGACACCTCGGACGACTCGGTCATCGGCATCGCCATGGAGGGTGCTGTCAGCCTCCTCCAGACCGGCGACATCGTGGGGCTGGGCGACGGCGGGGTGCAGCTGGTCGTGGTCGAGCCCGGCTCGGACACCACCCTGGTCGAGGTGCGCAGCGGGGGGACGCTGCGGGGCCGGCCCGGGGTGGGCCTGCCCGAGGACCGGGTGCCCCTCACCTCGCCGACCGTCGACGACCTGGCCATGCTCGAACGCCTCCTCGAGGTCGGGATCGAGTACGTGGCCGTGTCCTTCGTGCAGACCGCCGCCGACGTGCGGGCCGTCCAGCGGGCGGCCGGTCCCGGCGGACCCCTCGTCATCGCCAAGGTCGAGACCCAGGCCGCGGTCGACGATCTCGAGGCCATCGTGGACGCCGCCGACGGCGTGATGGTGGCCCGGGGCGACCTCGGGGTGCGGGTCCCGCTCGAGGACGTGCCCCACATCCAGCGCCGCCTCATCCAGGTGGGGGTGTCCTACGCCAAGCCGGTGATCACCGCCACCCAGATGCTCGAGTCGATGATCACCGCCCCCACGCCCACGCGGGCCGAGGTGACCGACGTGGCCAACGCCGTGTCCCAGGGCACCAGCGCGGTGATGCTCTCGGCCGAGACGGCGGTGGGCCACGACCCGGTGGCGGTGGTGGCGGCGATGGCCAGGATCGTGCGGCGGGCCGAGCAGGAGTTCGACAACGTCGCCTGGGGCCGGCGCCTCGGCCGCCAGCAGCAGGCCACCTTCTCCGAGGTGACCGTGGGCTCCAAGATCACCTCGGCCATCACCGCCGCCGCCTGGCAGGCCTCGGTCGACCTCGAGTTCGCCGCCATCATCGCCTGCACCCGCAGCGGGTGGACGGCCAAGGCCATCAGCCGCTTCCGCCCCAAGTGCCTGCTCATCGGCGTCACCCCGAGCAGCAGGACGGCCCGTCAGCTGTCGCTGGCCTGGGGCGTCACCCCCCTGGCCGTGGCCGAGCTGGCCACCACCGACGACATCGTCTGGTGCGCCGTCGAGGCCGCCGTCGAGGCCGGCCACGTCAAGCAGGGCGACATCGTGGCCGTCCTGGCCGGCAACCCCCTCGTCGCCGAGTCGATGACCGACGTCCTGCGCATCGTCCCCCTGCAGTAGCCCGGGGGGTCAGCGCCAGACCAGGTGGATCCCGGGCTCGTTGCCGGCCACATCGGCGATGATCTCGGTCAGGCAGGCGGCCACCGCCTTGGCCGGGGCGGACGCCAGGCCGCGGGCCCGGGTGGCCAGGCCGATGTGGCGCAGCGGCAGGCCGTCGACACCTACGGCCCGCCAGGGGCCCTGCAGCCACGACGGGACGGCGCTGGCCGGCACGATGCCGCAGGCCCAGCCCTCGAAGCACAGCGAGGCGAGCAGGCGGACCCCGTCCAGCTCGGCCTTGGCCCACAGGCTGATGCCGGTCTCGGCCGCCACCTGGTCGAGCTCGCGGCGCAGGTTCGTGCCGGGTGCCGGCAGGAGCAGCTCGACGCCGTCCAGGTCCTGCACCCGGATGCGGTTTCGCGCCGCCAGCGGGCTCGACAGGGGGGCGATGAGCAGCAGCTCCTCGTCGAACAGCGGCTCGGCCGACAGCTCGGGCGATGGGAGGGGCAGGGTGAGCAGGGCCAGGTCGACGGCGCCGGAGACCAGCTGGGGCTCGAGGGTGGCCGAGGTGCCCTCGGCGACGATCAGGGCGATGCCAGGGTGGGCGTCGGCCACGCCGGTGACCAGGCGGGGCACCAGCCAGCGCCCTGTGGTGCCCAGCACGCCCAGCCGCACCTGCCCCCGCAGGTCCGAGCGCAGGGCGCCGACGTCGGCCACCAGGGCGGCCAGCTCGGCCTGCACCCGACGGGCCCGCTCGACGACGGCGGCGCCCTCGGCCGTCAGCTGGGCGGCCGCCCGGTCGACCAGCGTCGCCCCCAGCTCTTTCTCCAGGTTGGCCACGTGGGAGCTGATGTTGGACTGCACGGTGTGGAGAGCGTCGGCGGCGGCTGAGAAGGTGCCGTGGTCGGCGACGGCCACCAGAGCGGCCAGCTGGCGGAGGTCCATCGCTGCTAACGATAGCCAGCATCGCTGGAAACAGTTGGACAGATGGGGGTGGTTGCCGTCATGATGGTCTTCAAGACGACGAGCGGTCCCCCCACCGCTCGGCGCAGTCGAAGGGCCGGCCCTCCCCCCCGAGGTCGGCCCTTCGTCGCGTCCGCCCGTAGGGTTCCCCCATGGCCGGGCGCGGGGCGGTCTTCTTCGACCTGGACCGCACGCTCCTGCGGGGCGCCAGCGGCCCGGTGATCAACCGGGCCCTGCGGACCGCCGGCGTGCTGTCCGAGCGCACCTTCCCGGGCGAGCGGGCCGTGTACGGCCTGTTCGACCTGATCGGCGAGACCCTGCCGGCCATCGCCCTGGCCCGGGGGGCGGCCCTTCTGGCCAAGGGGTGGGACACCGAGCTGGTGCGGGCGGCGGGCGTCGAGGCAGCCGAGGAGCTGGTCACCCACGTCACCCCCTATGCCCGCCCCCTCATCGAGCAGCACCAGGCGGCCGGGCGGCCCGTGGTGCTGGCCACCGCCACCCCCGACCACCTGGTGCGCCCCCTGGCCGAGCGCCTGGGCTTCGACGACGTGGTGGCGACCCGCTACGGCGTGGAGGACGGCGCCTTCACCGGCCGGCTCGAGGGGGAGTTCGTCTGGGCCACCGGGAAGCGGGCCGCGGTGGCCGCCTGGGCGGAGGTCCACGGCGCCCTGATGTCCGCCTCCTACGCCTACACCGACAGCGTCTACGACCTACCGCTGCTGGCCGCCGTCGGCCACCCCCACGTGGTCAACCCCGACCCCCGCCTCCAGGCTGTCGCCTCCCTCGCCCGCTGGCCGGTGCTGCACCTCGACGTGCCCCCCGGGGTGCCCAAGGTGCTGGGGCTCGAGCCCTACGACGTGCTGAAGCGCCTGGCCCGGCCCGAGGCGTTCCCCTTCGCCCGGTTCCAGATCGACGGCGCCGGGCACCTCCCCGCGACCGGCCCGGGGATCGTGGTGGCCAACCACCGCTCGTACTTCGACCCCGTGGCCCTGGTCGTGCTGGCCGCTCGCGCCGGCCGGGCCCTGCGCTTCCTGGGCAAGAAGGAGGTGTTCGACGTCCCGCTCGTCGGGGCGGTCGTCCGCAGCCTCGGCCACATCCGGGTCGACCGGGAGACCTCCTCGGCCGCCCCGATCGACGCCGCGGCGGCCGCCCTGGCCGCCGGCGAGCTGGTCTGCGTCCTGCCCCAGGGCACCATCCCGAGGGGTGAGGCGTTCTTCGCCCCGATGGAGGGCCGACCCGGAGCCGCCCGGCTGGCCGCCCGCAGCGGCGCCCCCGTCATCCCCGTGGGGCTGTGGGGCACCGAGGAGGTGTGGCCCCGCTCGTCGAAGGTGCCGCTGGTCTGGAACGTGCTGCGGCCGCCCCGGGTGCAGGTGCGGGTCGGGCCGCCGGTGGCGCTGAGTGGCGACGACGAGGTTGCCGACACCGCCACGCTCCTGGCGGGCATCGTGCGCCTCCTCCCGCCCCCCCGGTCCCATCCCCCGACCGAGGCCGAGATCCGGCGGGCCACCCCCTGAGGGGTCGGCCATCAGGGGAGGAGGGCGAGCTGCGACCGGGCGAAGGGGGCCAGGAAGCCGGCGTCAGGCGGGGGGACGACGATGGCGGCGATGGCAGAGACCACCCGGCCCTTGCGGGAGAAGACGTAGGTGAGCCGGTTGGCGCCCTGCTGGACCTGGGTGTCGATGCCCACGGTGTCGGTCGTGGCCGGCACGTTGAAGGTGGTGGCCGGCGGCTTGGACATCGCGGCGATGACCCGCTTGGCGTAGGAGGCGGCGCCGGCGTCGTCGGCGAACTGGTAGAGCCGCACCGTCACCAGCTCGGCGGTGTCCGGCTTCTGCCAGGCCCGGACGAAGCCGTTGACCAGCCGGGTCTCCTTGAACACCGCCGTGGTCTGTTCGCCACGCTCCACGGCCAGCTTCTCCAGGTCGACGTTGCCACCGACCAGCAGCCGGGCGTCGGGGATCTGGTCGAAGCCCGAGGGCCCGGGCACCACGATCGCCTCGAGGTCGATGGGGGGCAGGGGCGGCGCCGGTTCGCTCGGAGCGGCGACACCGCCTCGGGCGCCACCGTCCCCGTCGGCCTCGTCGACGGTCAGGGCGCCGACCACGCCGGCGCCCAGGAGGGCGAGGATGCAGGCCCCCAGGATGGCCACGGTGCTCCAGGTCGACCGTCCAGCCACAGCCTGACGAGGGTAGTTGGCAGCCGTCGGCCGCCGCACCCGGGCCCGCCGCCCGGGACGTCAGCTCGAGGCGAAGCGCTGGCGGATGACGTTGAGGGCTCCGCCGGCCCGGAACCAGGTGATGTGCTCGGGCGACAGGGTGTGGGTGCACTCGAAATCGGCTGTGGTGCCGTCGGCGTGGTGGATCCGGCAGGCTACGGGGGCGCCCGGGGCCAGGTCGGCCAGGTCGAGGATGCTGAGGGTGTCGTCCTCTCGCAGCTCGTCGTAGGTGGCCGGGTCGGCGAACCACAGGGGCAGCACGCCCTGCTTCTTCAGGTTGGTCTCGGCGATGCGGGCGAAGGAGCGGGCCAGGACGGCCACGCCGCCCATGAAGCGGGGCTCCATCGCCGCGTGCTCTCGCGAGCTGCCCTCGCCGTAGTTCTCGTCGCCCACCATGGCCCAGCGCCGCCCGGCGCCCTTCAGGCTCCTGGCCACATCAGGGAAGGGCTTGGTGGTGCCGTCGACCGGGTCGAGGCCCTCGCCCGGCACGCCTGAGTAGGCGTTGACGGCGCCCAAGTAGAGGTTGCCCGAGATGTTCTCGAGGTGGCCCCGGTAGCGCAGCCACGGGCCCGCCGCCGAGATGTGGTCGGTGGTGCACTTGCCCTTGGCCTTGAGCAGCACGGCCAGCCCGGTGAGGTCCCCGCCGTCCCAGGCCGCAAAGGGCTCGAGCAGCTGCAGCCGCTCGCTGTCGGACCGCACCACGACCTCGACCGCCGCCGGGTCTTCGGGGGGACTGACGAAGCCCGACAGCCCCGACTCGAACCCCTGGTCCGGCAGCTCGTCGCCCACCGGCTCGGCCAGGGTGACGCCGTCGATCGCCCCGGTCCGGGGGTCGAAGTCGAGCGTGCCGGCCAGGGCCAGGGCCAGCACCGTCTCGGGGGAGGTGACAAAGGCGAGGGTCTGGGCGCTGCCGTCGTTGCGTCTGGGGAAGTTGCGGTTGTAGGAGGTGACGATGGTGTTGGGCGTGGCCGGGTCGACGTCGTCGCGCTTCCACTGGCCGATGCAGGGGCCGCAGGCGTTGGCCAGCACCGTCGCCCCGATCGCCTCGAGGTCGGCCAGGAGGCCGTCGCGCTCGATGGTGGCCCGCACCCGCTCCGACCCCGGGGTGACGAGCAGCTGGGTCTTGACCCGCAGCCCGGCGGCGGCGGCCTGGCGGGCGATCGAGGCGGTACGGGTGATGTCCTCGTAGGAGGAGTTGGTGCAGCTGCCGATCAGGGCCGAGGAGATCTCGAGCGGCCAGCCCTTGGCCCGGGCCGCGGCGCCGACGGTGGCCACCGAGTGACTCAGGTCGGGGGTGTGGGGGCCGTTGATGAGGGGCACGAGGGCGTCGAGGTTGATCTCGATCATCTGGTCGAAGCACCGGAAGCCGGTATCGACGTCGGGATCGCCGGCCAGGTGCTCGGCCACGGCGTCGGCGGCCGCGGCGATGGGCTCACGGCCCGTGGCCTTCAGGTAGTCGGCGGCCCGGTGGTCGTAGGGGAAGATCGAGGTGGTGGCCCCGATCTCGGCGCCCATGTTGCAGATGGTGGCCCGCCCGGTGGCCGAGATGGACGCGACGCCCGGGCCGAAGTACTCGATCACGGCGCCCGTGCCGCCCTTCACCGTCAGCCGCTGGGCAACCTTCAGGATCACGTCCTTGGGCGACGACCAGCCCGACAGGCGGCCGGTGAGCTTCACCCCGATGACCTTCGGCCACCGCACGTTGAACGGCCCGCCCACCATCACGTCCACCGCGTCGGCGCCGCCGACCCCGATGGCGATCATGCCCAGGCCGCCGGCGTTGGGGGTGTGGCTGTCGGTGCCGATCATCATCCCGCCGGGGAAGGCGTACTGCTCGAGGACGACCTGGTGGATGATGCCGCTGCCCGGCTTCCAAAAGCCGAGGCCGTAGCGGGCGGACACCGTGCGCAGGAAGTCGTAGACCTCGGCGTTGGCGTCCTCGGCCACGGCCAGGTCGGTCTTGCCGTCGACCCGGGCCTGGATGAGGTGGTCGCAGTGGACCGTGGACGGCACCTGGACCTCGGGCACCCCGGCGGACATGAACTGCAGCAGGGCCATCTGGGCGGTGGCGTCCTGCATGGCCACCCGGTCGGGGCCCAGGTCGGCGTAGCTGACTCCCCGCTTCACCGTCTGGCGACCGGGGTCTGCGAGGTGGCCGAAGAGGATCTTCTCGGTGAGCGTCAACGGCCGGCCCAGGCGGCGGCGGGCCGTGGCCACCCGTTCGGGCAGCCGGGCGTAGACGGCTTCGACGAGCTCGATCGGGGTGCTGGCGGGGCCGACCACGGCGTCAGGGGACAAGCGAGGCCAGCGACTCGTACTCGGTGCCGGTGGTGGCGAAAACGCCCAAGGCGATGAGGAGGATGAGGAGCCCGATGCCGACGACCAACAGCCCGACGGAGACCCAGCCCAGGATCTGGCCGGCCAGGGCCATCCCGGCGCCGTCGAACTGGCCGGGCTGGGCCGCGATCTCCCTCTTGGCCTGGGGCCCCAGGATGACGGCGGCGATCCCGGTGAGGGGGCAGACGACGAAGGCACAGATGCCGCACACCAGGGCGGCGATGGCCTTGCCGTTGGTGGTGCGCATGGGCCCGTAGGAGCCGGGCGGCGGCCCGTAGCCCGGCGGCGGCCCGTAGCCCGACGGCGGCCCGTAGCCCGACGGCGGGGGCGGCGGGTACGAGGTCATGCCGGAACCGTAGCCCTGCGGGTTCCCGAGAGGTTGGGACGTCCGTCACACATTGGCGCCCACCACCGCGGCGGCCTGGCTGCGCATGCGGGACACCTTGTCGAGCGGGGCCACGTACCAGCACTCGTGCAGGGTCTGGGCCCAGCGGTCCAGCAGAGCGGCGGCCCGGGGGCTGCCGGTGAGCTGGGCGTGGCGGGCCACCAGCGCCCGCAGCTCCTCGCCGTGGGCCTCGTCGGGTCGCTCGAAGTCGACCAGGCTGGTGTTGACCCGGCCGACCATGGCGCCCTGGGGGTCCCAGACGTAGCAGGAGCCTCCGGTCATCCCGGCCCCCAGGTTGTAGCCGAGCCGCCCGAGGATCACCACGGTGCCGCCCGTCATGTACTCACAGGCATGGTCGCCGGCGCCCTCGACGACCGCGGTGGCGCCGCTGTTGCGGATGGCGAACCGCTCGCCCACGATGCCCGAGACGAACAGCTCGCCGCCGGTGGCGCCGTAGAGGCAGGTGTTGCCGGCCAGCGCCGGTCGGTGGCTCCGCAACGGGTCGGCGTCGGGGGCCAGCGAGGCATCGTCGGCCGGCGGCCGCACGATGGCGGTGCCGCCGCCCATGGCCTTGCCGACGTAGTCGTTGGCCTCGCCCTCGAGCTCAAGGGTGATGCCGGCGGTGAGGAAGGCCCCGAAGCTCTGACCGGCCGACCCGTCGAAGTGGACGAAGGCGTTGCCGGGAGGCCGGCCACAGCCGAACTCCAGGGCCAGGGCGCCGCCCAGGGCGGCGCCGATCGACCGGTCGCCGTTGCCGATGGGGTAGGTGAGGCGCAGGTCGTCGCCCTCCCACAGGCCGCGGTAGGCGTCGGCCACCAGCTGGTCGCCGAGGGGGCTGCGGGGCCGCTGCAGGGGCACGCCGGCCACATAGCGGCGGGGGGCCTCGGAGTCGGCCGGGGGCACCAGGAGGGGGCTGAGGTCGGTGGCGTCGGCCCGGGCGTCGCCGACCGGGCGCTGGCGCAGCAGGTCGACCCGGCCAATGGCGTCGTCGAGGCTGCGCAGGCCGAGCGAGGCGAGGAGGCCCCGCACCTCCTCGGCCACGAAGATGAAGTAGGCGGCCACGCCCTCGGGCGTCCCGGCGAACTTGGCCCGCAGGTGGGGCCGCTGGGTGGCCACGCCGGTCGAGCAGGTGTCCTTGTGACAGGCCCGCAGCATGATGCAGCCCTCGGCGATCATGGCCCCGGTGCCGAAGCTGAACTCGTCGGCCCCGAGGAGCGCGGCGATGAACACGTCGCGGCCAGTGAGGAAGCCGCCGTCGACCCGCACCCGCACCCGGTCCCGCAGCTTGTTCTCGACCAGGGCCTGCTGGGTGTCGGCCAGGCCCAGCTCCCACGGCAGCCCGGCGTGCTTGATGGAGGACAGGGGCGAGGCCCCGGTGCCGCCGTTGGCCCCCGAGATCATCACCACGTCGGCCAGCGCCTTCACCACACCGGCGGCGATGGTGCCGACTCCTGCTTCGGCCACCAGCTTCACGCCGACGTCGGCAAAGGTGTTGACCTGCTTCAGGTCGTAGATGAGCTGGGCCAGGTCCTCGATCGAGTAGATGTCGTGGTGGGGCGGCGGGCTGATGAGGGTGACGCCGGGCTGGGTGTGGCGCAGCTTGGCGATCTCGTCCGACACCTTGTGGCCGGGCAGCTGGCCGCCTTCGCCCGGCTTGGACCCCTGGGCCACCTTGATCTGCAGCTCATCGGCGTTGGCGCAGTACTGCGGGGTGACCCCGAAGCGCCCGCTGGCGATCTGCTTGATCTTGGAGTTCTTGTCGTACCCATCGGCCGCTCCCTGGCCCCGGGTGGCGAACCGGCCCGGGTCCTCGCCGCCCTCGCCGCAGTTCGACTTGCCCCCCACCAGGTTCATGGCCATGGCCAGGGTCTCGTGGGCCTCCCGGGAGAGCGAGCCGTGGCTCATGGCGCCGGTGCTGAAGCGCTGCAGGATCGAGGTGGCCGGCTCGACTTCGCCGAGGGGCACGGGCGCCTCGGCCGACACCAGCTCGAGCAGGTCGCGCAGCTCGGTGGGCGGGCGGCTGTTGACCAGGGTGGCGTAGGCGTCGTAGCGCTCGGTCGAGCCGCTGCTCACCGCCTGCTGGAGGTGGTGGGCGGCGGCCATCTGCTTGAGGGCGGCGGCGGCGTCGTCGCTTTGGGTCGCGGCCTGGAGGGCGTCGACCACGGCCTTGTTGTGGGTGTGGTGCTCGCCCCCCCGCTTCAGGTCCCGGTAGTAGCCGGGGTTGGTCAGCTCGGCGGCGGCGTGGCGGGTGAGGACATCCTCACCCAGGGCCTCGAAGCCGACCCCACCCGTGGTCGACGGCGTGCCCGGGAAGCACAGGTCGATGACGTCGGGGCCCAGGCCGATGGCCTCGAACACCTGGGCGCCCCGGTAGGAGTCGAGGGTGGAGATGCCCATCTTCGACATCACCTTCAGCACCCCGTCCTCGACGGCGGCCTGGTAGCGCTCCTGGGCCTCGGGCGACAGCACGTCGGAGTCTTCGCTGGCGTCGGCCTCGCTGGCGACGGTGGCCAGGGCCAGCCGGGGGCAGATGGCATCGGCGCCGTAGCCGAGGAGGCAGGCGACGTGGTGGACGTCGCGGACGTCGTCGGCCAGGACGACCACGCTGGCGTGGTCTCTCAGGCCCACCTTGATCAGCCGGGAGTGGGTGGCACCGAGGGCGAGGAGCGAGGGGATCGGCGCCAGGTCGGACGACACGGCGCTGTCGTCGAGCGCCACGACCGTGGCCCCCATGGCCACCTCGCGCTCGACGTCGGCGGCTACCCGCTCGATGGCGGTGCGCAGGCCGGCGGCCCCGCTCTCGGCGGGGAAGCAGGTGTCGACGATGGCGGTGCTGCCCTCGCCGACGGTGAGGGCGTTGATGCCCTCGGGGAACAGGAAGAAGCTGGGCAGCTCGGCCTGACGGCAGGCGTCGGGGCCCTCGGCCAGCAGGGGCGAGCGGGGCCCGAGCAGGGTGCGCAGGCTCATCACCGGACGCTCCCGCAGGTGGTCGATGGGCGGGTTGGTGACCTGGGCGAACCGCTGGCGCAGGTAGTGGTGGATCGGCCGGGGCCGCCCCGCTAGGTGGGGGAGGGGGGCGTCGTCGCCCATGGAGAACACGGGCTCCTTGGCGTCGGCCGCCATGGGCTTGAGCACCATGCGCAGCTCTTCGGTGGTGTACCCGTGGGCGGCCTGGCGACGTACCAGCGCGTCCTGGTCGGGGGTCTCCAGGGTGGGCTGGCCAGAGGTGAGGCGCACCAGGCCGTCGTCGGCCCAGCGGGCGTAGGGGCCGGCCGCGGCCAGCCGCTGCTTGCAGTCGTGGTCGATGAGGACGCCTCGGCTCGGGTCGACGAAGAGCATCTCGCCCGGGCCCAGCCGGCCGCGGGTGACGGTGCCGTGACCGGAGACGTCGATGGCACCGGCCTCCGAGCAGCAGGTGACCAGCCCGTCCTCGCAGATGGCGTAGCGCAGGGGGCGCAGGCCGTTGCGGTCGAGGGAGGCGCCCACCCCGAGCCCGTCGCTGAACACCAGCCCCGCCGGCCCGTCCCACGGCTCGATCAGGCTGGCGTGGTAGCGGTAGAAGCCCCGCAGCGAGCGATCGAGGTCCTTGACCCCCTCCCACGCCTCGGGGACCAACATGGCCACGGCGTGGCGGATGTCGCGACCACCCCGGGTCAGCAGCTCCACGGCGTTGTCGAGCATGGCCGAGTCCGAGCCGTCCTCCTCGAGGACCGGGGCGAACAGCGCCTCGGGGCCGAGGCCGGCCGCCACCGTGCCGAGCGTGGCCCGGGCCCGCATCCGGTTCCAGTTGCCGGCGATGGCGTTGATCTCGCCGTTGTGGCACAGGGTGCGGAAGGGCTGGGCCCGCTCCCAGGTGGGGAGGGTGTTGGTCGAGAAGCGCTGGTGGAACACGGTGAAGGCCGCCTCGAAGCGGTCGTCGCCGAGGTCGAGCCAGAAGTCGCCCAGCCGGTTGGCCGCCACCAGACCCTTGTAGACGATGGTCCGGAACGAGCACGAGCTGACGTAGGCGGCGGCGTCGGCCTGGTCGAGCCGGCGGCGCATCCGTAGGGCGGCCCGCTCGGCGTCGGCTCCACCCGGCTCGCACCCGGCGGGGCCGGTGAGCAGCGCCTGGAGCAGCACCGGCTTGGAGGCGAGCGCCTGCTCGCCCAGGGCGCTGTCATCGACCGGCGGCTCGCGCCAGCCGGCGACGGTGATGCCCTCGGCGGCGGCTGCGGCGGTCACCGCGGCCTGAACACCGGCCACCTCGCCCCGCACGAACAGCTGGGCCACACCGTGGTCGCCGTAGATCTGAGGTGGGATCGGGGTCAGCACCCCGGACCCGTCGGCCGACCTGGCGTCGGCGGCCAGCGCACCCCGGTGGATGACCGAGGCCAGGCCGGCGAGGGCGGCGGTGACGATCAGGCGGCTCGAGCGGCCCTGGGCGTCGGCGACGAAGCCGATCCCGCACGCATCGAGCTCGCGGTCGCGCTGGTACTGCATGGCAGGCCTCCGGGGTTCAGCTGGCTGACGGGGACCGGGTGCCTCTCCGTTGAGCGGCGCCGTTGCCCACCCGGTGTTGCTCTCACTCCCTGCCAGGCAGCATGCACGCAGGGCCACATCGCCCGCAGCCTGGCCGAACGGGATGCTAGCGGCCCTTGTCGTCGCCTCGATCCAGGGTGTCGGTGGCCCCCATCACCCCAGCACCTCGTCGACCACGGCCATGGCCATCGCCAAGGCAGCGGCGAAGCCGAAGCCCTGACCGGCGCCGGCTCTCAGCTCAGCGCCCCCGCTGCGAGCCGCGCCTGGCTCCCCGGCTGTGCCGGGTGGCCAGCCAACCGCTGGCCAGGAGCAGGATCCCGACGCCGATCAGGGCGCCCGAGGCGCTACCCGTGCGGGCCAAGCCGCCCCGGGGGCTGCTGCTCTGGCCTGCAGTCGAGCCGTCGGCGCGCGTGGAGCCTTGGACCCCCGGCGGCGTCGTGCCGCCGGGAGGATCGGTGGCCGGGGGGTCTTCGTCGCCGGGGGGCTCGACGGCGGCGCCGAACGCGCAGCGGGACTGCCCGATGATGACCTCGCCGACTGCCGTCGGCCCGAGGAGGATCTGGCGGGCGGCGTTGACGATGATGGAGCCGTCCTCCACGATCTGCTCGTTGAAGATGTACCTGAAGGTGTCGCCGACATCCTCCAGAACGCCTTCGATGGTGGTGTTGGGCGCCGGGTTGGCGGGGATCGTGGCGAACGTCTCGTCGCCCTCCACGTTCGGGTCGCCCGCCGAGGTCCGGAGCCGGCCACCCTCGATCGTCGTTGAACCCGTGGCTTCGGTCTCAGAGGCTGTGCATGTGCTGGTGACGCGCGTGGCGTTGATGACCTCCTGATCTGAGGTGTTGAGCGTGGCGATGTCGGTCGAGCTGGTCACCGAACCGGTCGGCCCGGGGGTTCCCTGGGTGCTGACGGTGATCGGTCCAGAGGTGAAGATGATGCCGGGCCCGTAACGGGCATCGCCTGTCGGTGCGGTGTCGGTGATGGGGGTCTCAGAGCCGGTCGCCGGAAGCGTCACCGTCGGGCTGGGCCCCCGGGGCTCCTTGGGGCCTCCGAAGAGACCGACATCGGTGAAGTAGCCGAACGCACCACCTCCGACGATGCCGCTCCCGTTGCCCGGTGTGGTCGTCGACGTCGTCGACGAGGTTGACGAGGACGACGTTGACGAGGACGACGTTGACGAGGACGAGGTTGACGAGGACGACGTTGACGAAGAGGTGCCGGTGGGGTCGGTTGTGGTGGTCGTGGTGCCCGGCCCTGCCGTCGTCGTCGTGGTGGATGCAGGGACCACCGTCGCACCGCAGACGGACTGGCCGACGATCAGGTCGCCGACGGCGAGGGGCCCCATGAGGACCTCGTGGACGGCGTTGATGGTGAGCGAGCCGTCGGCGTTCATGATCTGCTCGTTGAAGATGTACCGGAACCTCTCACCGCCCACACCCTCGATGACGCCGTCGATGGCCGTGTTGGGTGCCGGGTTCGTCGGGATGTCGACGATGGTGGGCGTCCCCCCCGGACCCCCTTCCTCGGAGGTCTGCAGGGTTCCCGAGGCGATCGTGGTCGAGCCGGTGACACCCGCGTCCGATGCGGTGCACGTGCTGGTCACCTCGTCGGCGGTGAAGGCCTCCTGGCCGGAGGTGTTCACGGTCTCGATGTCGACCGAGCTGGTCACCGATCCCGTCGGCCCGGGGGTTCCCTGGGTGCTGGCGGTGACCGGCCCGGAGGTGAAGATCCTGGCGGGTCCGAAGATCACGCTGGCGGTCGCCACGCTGGCGGTGACCGGACTCGCCGAACCGCCAGGCGGGAGGGTGACCGTGGGTGTGGGTTCGACAGGGGTCTGCTGCTGCTGGAACAGGATGATGTTGGCCGAGAAGCCGTAGGCGCTTCCGGTCACGGCCGAGACGTCGGCGTCGGCTTTGGACAGCCCGATGCCGAGCACCGCCGACAGGAGGATGAGCGTGGCGCCCGCAGCCGTCCGCCATCCGCCCCGTCTTGTCTGGGGCGTCGAGTCGTCATGTCCAAAGGTGCGCACGGCACAGGATCCTATGGATGTGCGTCACACACGTCACTAACGGCGCGAAGCATCTAGCCTGCGCCGTCGGGGGGCCTGCGGCTCAGAGCTGGGGCCACGAGGAGGGGGGGCGGGGGCGGCGGCGGCCCTCGGCCATCGCCCAGGAGCGCCGCCAGGAGATGGCCTCAGGGCCCCGCAGGCTGGTGGTGGTGCCGGCCGCGGCCCGGCGGCGGGCGTCCCAGAAGCCGTGGCGGGCCTCGTCGGCCAGCACCTCGATCGCCGCCTCGATCCTGGCTGCGAAGGACCGGCTCGACTCCCCGTCGGCCGGCTGCAGCGGGGCCCCGAACAGGAGCCGGGTCTTGGACGGCGTGGGCACCGCCGCCCCCCGCTTCAGCACCTTTCGGGTGCCCTGCAGGTACACCGGCACCACGGGCCGGCCGGTCTTGGTGCCCAGGTAGGCGGCGCCGCCGCGGTGGGCGTGGCCCCAGCCGTCGGGGGTGCGGCCGCCCTCGGGGAAGATCAGCAGGTTCCAGCCCTCCTCGAGCAGGCGGGAGGTCTGCTCGGCCGAGGTCCGGCTCACCTTGTGGCGGTCGATGGGGACGGCGCCGATCAGGAAGGCCGACAGGTGGGCCTTCAGGCGGGTGTCGAAGAAGTAGTCGGCCCCCGCTGCGACCACGGTGCGGTGGCGGAAGCGGTCGGGCAGCGAGGTCAGCACCAGCGGGGTGTCGAGGTGGCTGGCGTGGTTGGCGGCGAAGACCACGGGCCCCTGGACCGCGGCGATGCGGTCGGCCCCGTCGACGGTGGGGCGGGCCACCAGGTGCAGGAGAGGTCGCTCGATGTTGTCGACGACCACGGCCCGGGCCAGGCGCACCCCGTAGCGGCGGGCCCAGGCGGTGTCGTAGCCGGCGCCGAGGGTGTCGGCCTCGCGCTCGCGGGCCACCGTCGCCGGCCACGTTGGGGCCACGAACGGGAACCCGGCCGACCGGGGCCGCAGCCGGAAGGCGAACCGGGCCGCGGGGACCATCGCCGCCGGCGAGGTCGGGAGGTTGCGCAGCACGTTCTTCACGGGGGGGAGCGGGGCCACTGAACGCAAGCCTCCCACGCTGCCGACGTCCTGTACCAGATGGTCAGGCGACTGCGGGGGGCAGCGCCTACGTCCGGCCGCTCCTGCGGGCGAACTCCGGCTCCCCGGACGAAGCCGAGTTTGGCGGTCGACGACAGTGGGCAGACGCGGTGGGGCGAGCATCGCGGTGACCGGGTGTCGCCGCTACGGCCCTCGCTCCCTCCTGCCAAAGGACCCCTCATGACGAAGCAGACCAACGCGACCCAGGACGTCACCGCATGGATCGGCCACGCCGTCATCGACACCTCCGACGACAAGATCGGCAAGGTCGCCGACATCTACCTCGACGACGAGACCGGCGAGCCTTCGTGGGCCTCGGTGAAGACCGGCCTCCTCGGCAACCGCATCCACTTCGTCCCCCTCGCCGGGGCATCGGGGAGCGGAGAGGACCTGAAGGTCCGCTACGAGAAGGAGCAGGTGACCGGCGCTCCCTCGACCGAGTCCGACGGACACCTCTCGCTCGACGACGAGGCCGCCCTGTACCGGCACTACGGCCTCTACTACGCCGAGCCCTCGGGGGCCGCCAGCACCGAGGGCGGCGTCGGCGCCGACGCTGTTCAGGATCTCTCGGGGTCAGACACCAACGGCGCCATGACCCGCTCCGAGGAGGAGCTGCTGGCGGGGACCAGGACGACCGAGGCGGGGCGAGTCCGTCTGCGCAAGTACATCGTGACCGAGCAGCAGCAGGTCACCGTGCCCGTGCGGCGGGAGGAGGTCCGGGTCGTCACCGAGCCCATCACCGCCGAGAACCGGGACGCCGCCAGGGACGGGCCGGACCTGAGCGAGGAGGAGGCCGAGATGATCCTCCATGCCGACGAGGTGGTCGTCACCACCCAGGCCGTCCCCAAGGAGCGGGTGCGCCTGGAGAAGGAGGTCGTCACCGGGCAGGAGACCGTCACCGCCGATGTGCGCAAGGAGGTCATCGAGACCGAGGGTGACCTCGGGGCCGGACGTCCCGGCGGCCGCTGATCAGCGGCCGTTGGCCGAGAAGTGCATGGTGTCGGTGCTCGAGGTCCAGGTGCCGCCCCAGCCCCAGCCGATCTGGGCGAAGGCACGGGTGACGACGTCGCCCTTCCTGATCATCCCGGGCCGGGCCACGGACCGGTCGAGGTAGGCGCCCGCCAGCTCGGGGAGCACGCTGGTCCCCTTCTTGTAGGGGTTCTGGAACGGGTTGATGTCTATGGCCAGCCCCGAGGAGTGGGCCGAGGGGGAGGAGGTGGAGCCCCGCACCGGTCGGCACACGAAGGCGGCTGTGGTGTTGCCGTCGCCGGTGGGCTCGGCGGCCAGGTCGGCCGGCTCGACGACCCGGACGTCCTCCAGGGGGAAGCGGGCGGCGAAGAGCTGGCCGAAGACCTTCTCAACATCGGCGGCGACCTTGGCGTTGACGACCAGCTCGCCGGTGTGGGGGCGGCCGTCGAAGCCCCAGAACGAGAGCGTCACGTGGCGCAGGTCGGCCAGCGGCACCGGGCAGCCCGGCTGCCAGGTGGTGCCCATGCGGGTAGCCAGGGTGGCGTCGATCGGGGTGGCCGACGAGCGGAAGGGTGCGCCGTCGGGGGGCGGGGGGAGGCGGTCGGGCGCCGTCAGCCGGCGGTCGGCCAGGGCGGGCGGGGTGGGCAGCACCAGCGGGGTGCCGTCCGGGCCCTTCGGGAGCGGTGTGGCGCCGAGGACCCAGCCCGGAGTGGCGGCGGCGGGCTGGGGCGGGGGAGCGGGCTGGGCGGCCGGCGGCGGCACGATCGTCGGCTCGGCGGTGCCCCCTGCCGGGTCGCCGATGGTGGGCGCCGCCGCCGGTCCCTGCACCGGGTCCCGAGGCTCCGAGCCGCAGGCGGCCACTAGGGCCGTGAGGGCGGCGGCGGCGAGGATCCGCAGGGCGGGGCCGGGCACGCCCACGAGGGTGGCACAGCGCCGGGCCGGCGCTACGGTCAGGTCCTCGCAAGCAGTGGGGGAGGCAAGGTGGCGCACCAGGTGCGGGCGGTGGTGGCCCGGTCGATCAAGGCCCCGCTCACGGTCGAGGTGGTCGAGGTGCCCGACCCGGGCCCCGGCGAGGCGCTGGTGCGGGTCCAGGCCTGCGGGGTGTGCCACACCGACCTGCACTACCGGGAGGGGGCGATCAGCCAGGACTTCCCGTTCCTCCTGGGCCACGAGGCGGCCGGCGTCGTCGAGGCGGTGGGCGACGGGGTGGTCGACCCGGCCCCCGGCGACTTCGTCATCTTGAACTGGCGGGCGGTGTGCGGGCGGTGCCGCTCCTGCCGGCGGGGCCGGCCTCAGCACTGCTTCGACACCGCCAACGCCACTCAGAAGATGACGCTCGACGGCCAGCCCCTCAGCCCGGCCCTGGGCATCGGCGCCTTCGCCGAGAAGACCCTGGTGGCCGCCGGCCAGTGCACCCGGGTGCGGGCCGACATCCGCCCCGAGGTGGCCGGCCTGCTCGGCTGCGGGGTGATGGCCGGGATCGGCGCCGCCCTCTACACCGGCGAGGTGCGCAGGGGCGACAGCGTGGCCGTCTTCGGCTGCGGCGGCGTGGGCGACGCCGCCATCGTCGGGGCCGTGCTGGCCGGGGCGGCCACGGTCATCGCCGTCGACCTCGACCCGACCAAGCTGGAGTGGGCCCGCCAGATGGGGGCCACCCACACGGTGCTGGTGGCCGACGGCGACCCGGTCGAGGCCGTCCGGGCCCTCACCGGGGGCCACGGGGCCGACGTCTGCATCGAGGCCGTGGGCCATCCGGTGGTCTTCGAGCAGGCCCGCAACGCACGCGACCTGGCCGGCACCGTGGTGCAGGTCGGCGTCCCGTCGCCCGACATGCGCCTCGACTTGCCCTTCCAGGAGCTGTTCGGCCAGGGCGGCGCCATCAAGCCCAGCTGGTACGGCGACTGCCTGCCCAGCCGCGACTTCCCGATGCTGGTCGACCTCCACCTCCAGGGCCGGCTGCCGCTCGAGCGGTTCGTCAGCGAGACGATCGGCCTCGACCAGGTCGAGGAGGCCTTCGCCAAGATGCAGCGGGGCGAGGTCCTGCGCTCGGTGGTGGTCCTGTGACCGGCCCTGTGATCGACAAGGTCGTGACCAGCGGGATCTTCTCCCTCGACGGGGGCGACTTCGAGGTCGAGAACAACATCTGGCTGGTGGGCGACGAGTCCGAGGTGTTCGTCGTCGACGCCGCCCACGACCACGCCCGGGTCCTGGAGGGCGTCGCCGGGCGCCGGGTGGCGGGCATCGTCTGCACCCACGGCCACAACGACCACATCAACGCGGCGGCGGCGCTGGCCGAGGCCACGGGGGCGCCGATCCTGCTGCACCCAGCCGACCGGATGCTGTGGAACCACGTCTACCCCGAGCGGGCGCCCGACGCCGACCTGCACGACGGCCAGATCCTCACCGTCGGCACCGTGTTCCTCGAGGTGCTCCACACGCCCGGCCACTCGCCCGGAGGGGTGTCCCTGCACGATGCCGCCGGGGGCGTGGTGTTCAGCGGCGACACCCTCTTCGAGGGCGGCCCCGGCGCCACCGGCCGCAGCTTCAGCGACTTCGGCACGATCATCGAGTCGATCCGCACCCGCCTCCTCGTCCTGCCGGGAACCACTGTGGTCCACACCGGCCACGGCCCCTCCACCACCATCGCCACCGAGGCCCCCCACCTCGACGAGTGGATCGCGGCCAAGGCGGCCGAGGGCTGACGGGATCACAGGCCCGGCGGAGGTCTCGCCGCGCGATTCAGGCTCGATCAGCGGTAGCCTCGGCGTCATGCGAGCGGTGCTCCTAGGCGTTGACGAGGCGTTCCTGGCGGAACGAGAGCGCCTCGGCCAGCACAGGCTCGACGAGTGCTGGGAAGGGGAGTGGCACCTGGTGAACCCGCCCCGAATGTGGCACAACCTGCTGAACAGCGGCTTGTTCCGGGTGTTGGTCGTCCTCGGCGAACGACGCGGACTGGTGGGCTCGTGTGAGGCCACGGGCGTCTTCGCCGCCGATGACGACTGGCGTGTCCCGGACCAGGTGCACTGCCGGCCCGCCGATCTCATCGACGCGGGCGTCACATCGGCCGCGCTGGTCGTTGAGGTGCGCTCGAAGGGCGACGACAGCTACGCCAAGCTGCCCTTCTATGCCGCCCGGGGCGTCACTGAGGTGCTCATCGTCCACGAGGATCGACGGGTCGAGCTCTACCGGCGCCGGGACGACGCGACGATGGTGCAGGTCGAGCACCCTGGCGGATCGGCCAGCAGTGAGGTGCTGGGCTGCACCTTCACCCAGGTCGAGGGGCCACGCCTGCGGGTCACCTGGGACGACGGTTCCGCCGAGCTCTGACGGCCGAGGTGTAGCGGGCCGGCCGCCGGTAGGTTGCGGCGATGGTCACCGTCGGACTCCTCGCCACGCTCGTCGCCAAGCCCGGGAAGGAGGAGGAGCTCGCCTCGTTCCTCGCCTCGGCCCTGCCCCTGGCCCAGGCCGAGCCGGACACCACGGCCTGGTTCGCCGTCAAGATCGACGACTCGACGTTCGGCATCTTCGACGTGTTCCCGGGCGCCGACGGCCGCCAGGCCCACCTCGACGGCCCGATCGCCGCCGCCCTCATGGCCAAGGCCGACGAGCTGCTGGCCTCTCCGCCCGACATCAAGCCCATCGACGTGCTCGCCGCCACGCTGTAGCGCTCAGCGGCCGCCGTTGGCGACGGCTGCGGCCCGCTGGCGGCCGGCGGCTGCGCCCTCTTCTTCGGTCGTGCTCTCCGGGATCGAGCCGTCGCTGGCCTCGAGGTGGGCTCGGACGAACCACTGGAACTGCTCGAGCTGGTCGAGGTGGCCGACCAGCATGTCCTGGGTCACCAGGTCGAGGCCGTCCAGCTCGGTGGCGGCGGACCGGTGGTCCTCGACGATGCCCGAGTAGACGACATCGAGGGCGCCCAGGTGCTCCATGGTGGTGGCCCGCAGGATCGAGTAGTCCTCCCACGAGCGGTGGGTGGCCACGTAGCCCGGGGTGCCGACGGGCATGCCACCCAGGGTGGCGATGCGCTCGGCGACGGCGTCGACCATGAGGCGGACGGCGTCGACCTGGGGGTCGATCATGGTGTGAACGCCGATGAAGGACGGGCCCACCACATTCCAGTGGATGTGCTTGAGCGTCAGCTCGAGGTCGATGAGGGCGGTGAGCCGGCCCTGCAGCAGCTCGTTGATCCGGTCGGCGTCCCCCGAGGAGAGGCCGGAGGGCTGGTAGCGGGAGGTCGTGGTGGCCATCTGCCTGCCCTACCCGCTCCGTTCTCCCCGCAACACGCGGAGACCCCCTGCCTGACCTGCCCAGCCTTCTCGTCTGCATTGCGACCGCCGAGATGTCGCCCGCGCTAGTGACAGGGCCAGGAAGTGTCCGTTAGGGTGTGGA
>JBBSKY010000057.1:0-20491 GCA_038255915.1 Acidimicrobiales bacterium
CCCAGGTCGTCGGTGGTGGCCACCACCCCGTCGGACACCTGGGGGACGATGGTGATGCCATCGGGGATCGTGGAGCGAAGCTCCGACAAGAAGTCCCGCCACCGCCTCTCTCCCGGTGGCTTGTCTCCCCACAAGGCCTCAATCACCTGGCTCTTGGTCGTCGGCTTGTGGGTGGCCAGATAGGCCAGCCCCGACAGCTGCTGGGCCGTCACCGGCTTGATCGCACCCTCAACGGCTGGCGGCCCGAGGAGCCGCACCAGGACCCGCGGCGCGGGCGGCGCCCACGGCCTAGCCAGCTCCACGATCTCGGCCGCCTCAGCGACAAGGTCGACGACGGCTGGGTGACCGTTGCCGTTCGTTCCGTTGCCGGCGGCTGGGGGTGCAGGCGCAGGCGCGACATCGGCCAGGTGCAGCTCCTCGACAGCGGCGACGGCGATCGGCTCGGCCGCGGTCTCGACCAAGAGACTCTCCAGGTCCTCGGCAGCGGGCCGGGTCAGTTGCTGGGCGACACAGATCAGCCCGATCGAGGGGACCGCCACCTCGCCGGCGGCCACCTGGACCACCAAAGCGTCCGCGGGGCACCCGCCGGCGACGATGACCACCACGCCCGGGCCCGATGCCGCCTCCAAGACTTCCGGAGTCGCGAAGTTGGCGGCCACCACGGCAACCGTCGGCGCCCACGGGTCCTCCCCTTCGGCTCGGGCCGCCGGCAGCGACGGAATGCCCGTGTCGCCGAGAGCGCGTGCCACCGCAGCGCTGTCGCGGCGCAGCGTTCTCGCCAGCCCGTCCACGTCGGTCGCAGGCTGCCACCGAGTCAGCTCGGTGCTCGCGAGCTCATCCAAACCAAGGGTGACCAGCGACAGCTGCTCGGCCAGGGGTGAGGTGGCCAGCTCCCACAGGATCGACCGGACCAGACCGTCGACCATGGCGGGCTCGCCGACGATCCCCACCGCGGACGAGGCCTCCAAGTTGAGCATCACCTGGCCGTGCTCGTCCTGGTCGCCCAAGCTGACCAGCAACGGCAGACACGGAGGGAACTCGGTGACCTCAGCCAGCTCCTCCGGGCTGTGCGGGGCGTCCAAGGTCCACACCTTGGAGCGAGGGTTACCTCCCCATCCCTCGGGCGGGGTGCCACAACTGCGGGCCAACGCCACCTCGATCGTCACCTGCCCGTGGTACTGCACCACGGTCGGCTCGAACCTGGCTCGGGCTGGCCCGCTGAGCCCTCGCACGAGTAGTCGCAGCTCGGCGGCCAGCCAGTCGACGTCCTCGACCGGGGAGGCCGCGACCGCTCGAGCTGCGGTCGCGGCCGGCTCGGTCAGCTCCGGGAGACGTTCATGCGGGCGGCGGCGCGCCAGCTGGCGGCGCCGGCGCCGTCGGACCTCGGCGGCGATGCCCGCTGCGATCACAACCCCGCCCACCCCGACCAACGGGCTCATGGGCAGACTGCTCGACTCCCTCGTCCGGGCGGCCGGCGTTGCCGCCTCGCCCACGGGCTGAGGACGCCCGGCGGGCGAGAGCGGTGGCGGGGCTGCTGCTGATGGCGCTGGTCCTGTCGGAACGCTGGTGGGTGCGGTTGGGGTCGCCGTGGTGGGCGACGCCGACGCCGCCGGCTGGGCGGGCGCCTCGATCGCTCCGAGGGCGGGCACCCCTGGCGTGCCAGGGGTCGCATCTTCCGCCGGGTCCTCCTCGCTTGGCGCTGCGCTTGGAAGCGTCGCCGCGACCGCTGGCGATGGGGCCGTCGCCGTCGTGAGCCCCGGCCCGCTGGCATCGGTGGGCAGGCGCAGGACCATGCCCGGGTACACCCAGTGGCGGGGGTCCTGGCCGAGCGTGCGGCCCGAGGGCTGGGCGACCTGGCTGTTCAGGGCCTCGATCTCCGACCAACGAAACCCGTCGCCCAGAAACCGCTCGGCGATGTTCCACAAGCAGTCCTTCGATTCGGCCCAGGTGTGGACCACATACTGCGGGGCCGCAGGAGCGGCCGCCGGCGCCCCCACCACCGCTGCGGGGGTGTGGGGCGCGTCGGCCTGCTCGGCCAGCGGCGCGGGGGTCGCTCCAGGGTCCGTCGCATGGGTGGCCACCAGGACGGCGGGGAGGGGCGCTGGAGCGGCGAACGCCGCGTTCGGCAGCAGCGGACCGGCAGCCATGAGACCGCCCACCAGCCAGCCCGCCACCCGCCGTAACGCGCCTCGACGGCCCGCCTCGAGCACCGGTGCCACGGCTTGACCGTGCCGGGTTGCCAGCTGGGCTCGGACCTCGGCGGCCACGTGGCGCATCAGTTGGGCCCACAGCACCCACAGGACGAGGGCCAGGACGCCCAGCACGAACTGGTCGGACGGCTTCCACCCATCGGCCAGGGCCGTCTGGGTCTCCGACCAGCTGGGGAGGCCGGCGGGGAGGGGGTTGCCGACCAGGGTGATGAGCAGGGCGGGGACGGCGGCCACGGCCGCCGCCAGCCCGACGGCTGATGCTGCGGCCCGGGGCAGGCGGCGCAGGGTGCCGCTCACGGCGCGTCCGCCGTTGCGATCCCGGGCACCGCCCGGGCCCGGCCCAGCCCGGTGACGGTCACCGAGCGGATCCCGATCATCCCGAGCAGGCTGGTCGGCTGGTCGAAGCTCATCTGCACGTTGACCTCCTCGCCGGTCACCGTCACGGTGCCGGCATGTCCGGTGGCGGCCAGGAAGGCCTGGGCGGCCGCCTCGGCCCGGTTCGGGTCGATGGGCACATCACCGGCGCCGGTGATGTAGCCGTCGACGGCCAGGGAGGCCGCTCCGGCGCGAGCTGCGCCGTTCGCCTCGTCGAACGCCTGGCGGCGGCCGGCGAGGATGTAGCCGCCGTCGATGACCAGCCCGCACAGGACCAGCAGGCCCACCGAAGCGATGGCCACGTACATGGTGAGCAGGCCCCCCTCGTCGGTCCGGTGAGACCTCATCGAGCGCTCCTTCGATAAGGGTCGACCGGAGCGACACCTTGCCCCGTCATCGTCGCCGCCCCAGGCGTCCACAGCCCGGGCAGCCCGGTCCTGGTCACCCGGCAGGCCACGTTGACCTTGACGAAGCCCCCGGTGCGGAACTGGTCCACGTCGACGGCCACCGTCAGGTCGCCGCACGTCAGGTCGTGATCGGCGAGGCTGGCGTTGACCGCGTCGGTCGCGGCGGCCACCGCCTCGTCGGGGGTTCGGGTCAGCGACCCGGCGCGCGCCGCGTCCTGGGCTGCGGCGCCGATGTTGACCCGGGCCAGGCCGACGCGACCCAGGCCGACGGCGACGAACACGAACACGATGAACACGGGCGCCAACAGGGCCAGCTCCAACGCGGCGCTACCCCGCTCGTCGCGTTTCACCGGTCGCCGGCGAACTTCTCGGCGGGACCGGTGGACCGGGCCCTGATGCTCAACGAGACCCCAGGTATGACCCGTGGGGCCAGCCCGGTCACCTCTGCGGTGACCGTGTCGGCTCCCCGGGTCACGTTGACCTGGGCGCCGAGGATGAGGTTCGGGCCGGCCGACGCCACGAAGTCCTCGCCGCGGATCCGGCCGGCTTCGGCCGTGCCGCCCACCAGCTGCGCCTCCCGGGCCGCCTCCCCGGCTGCTGCAGTCGCCAGGTTCGACGCGTGGTAGTAGACGACCATCTGTGCCACTGCGCTGGTCATAAGCAGCACGGCGGGCACCACCAGGACAACGCTCAACGACGTGACGCCTGACTCGCCCCGGGTCCGCCGAGACCGCCAGGACCAGTGTCTGCCGTCGCCGCCCGCGCCCAAGCCGCCGGCTGTACCGCGGGCCGGTCGGCTATGGCCGGAGTCCCCTGTGGGCTCCGGCGGGGCGGACGGGGCCACGGCTACGGGCCGGTGGGGATGTTGTTCGTCGCCGTGGTGACCTTGATCGTCACCGCGGCAAGCGCGGCGATGGCGAGCACGGCCAGGCCGCCGATCCACAGGATCGTCTCCAGGGTGACCGCTCCGGCCTCATCGGCCCGGCGGGTGGTCAGGCTGGCTCGCAGCCACAGGTACAGGTGGTCGATGTCCATCGGTTGCTCTCCTTGGGGTTGGTGGTGTTGGTTGGTGGTTAGGGGGTGAAAACGCTGTTGATGGCGCCGTAGAGGACGAAGGCGCAGAACGACATGCCGAGCAGGACAAGCGGGGCGGCCATGCGGACGGTGGCCGATGCCGCCTCGGCTTCGGCATCGGCCAGCTGGTGGTCGCGGATCGACGCGGCCTTGGCCGCCAACGACTGGCGGACCGATGCGCCTTCGCCCTCGGCCAACGCCACCGATGAGCCCAGCTCCTCGAGTTCGGCGACGCCGAGGTCAACGCCCAGCTGGGCCAGCGCCACCCACACCGGCTGGCGTTGGACCTGCGCCTGGCGGAGGGCGCCACGGATCTGGACGTGGGCCCAGCCGTCGCCGGCCTCGGAGGCCTGCCGCAGCGAGCTGCTCACGCCGGCGCCACCGGCCAAGGCGACCGACACCAGGTCGAGGAAGAAGGCCAGGGCCTCCCGGAAGGCCCGCCGCCGCTCCTTGGCCTCCCTCCGGGCGAGGGTGTCGGGGACGACGAAGCCGATGAGCGCGCCGCCGATCCCGACCCAGCCGACGGTGACCGGCCCCACCGGGGCTCCGGTCGTCGCCGCCGCCAGCCCGGCGACGACGACAGCCGCCAGCCCACCGGTCGCTCCCGCCGCTCGGACCGCCATGTGGTGCTCGACCGACCGGCCGAGCACGGCCAGGTCCGCTTCGAGGTCGCCGATATGCAGGCCGAGCCGTTCCAGGAACCGGGCGACCCTGGGCCCGACGGTGCTGCTCCACCGACCCGGCCGGCCGCCTGCGGCGTACAGCGGGGGCGAGGCGGCTCGGCCGACACCACCGTTGACCCGGGCCAGGACGGTGGCCAACGACGGCTTCGGGGGAACCAGCGCCCGGACGAGCAGCACAACACCGAGGCCGACCAGCGCCCCCGACGACAGGGCCATGATCATGCCCACTCCCTCGGGGCGGCCAGCACGAACGACTCGGTCGTCTGGGGGCGGGCCAGGCGAGCCAGCAGCCCGAACCCGGCCAGGAAACTGACGCCGATGACGGCCAGGACGACCTGGCCGGTGGCGGTGTCGTAGGCAGAGAGCAGCCCCCGGTTGAACGCCACCATCCCGCCCATGCACACCATGGTCACCAGGACAACCCCTCGGGCCTGGGTGCGGATCGAAGCCCGGTCACGCTCGATCCGCATCCGCATACGGACCCGTTCGGTCGTCCGCTCCGACAGCATGCCGAGCAGATCACCGAGGTGCCCGACCTGCTCGGTCGCCGCGGTGATGAGCGACGCCACGACCAGGCTGGCCATCGGGTCGTCAAGATCGGCGGCAAAGGCTCGCAGAGCCGGGACCAGCTGGCCGCCACGCATGCCCAACGCCAGCCGCTCCACCTGTGGGCGGATCGGGCCCGGGGCGTGCAGAGCCGACGCCTCGATCGTGTCGAGGAGCCCGCTGCCTCCCCGCAGCACATCCCGGAGCTGACCGGTCCAGGTGGCGATCGCCTCGGCCCGGGCGATTTCGGCTTCCCGGGCCGCCCGGCCGCCGAACACCGCCGGGAGGCTGGCGGCGATCGCCCCGAGCAGCAGAGCGCCTACAGGCCAGCCCGTCAGCAGCAGCACGACCAGCCCGGCCACCGCGCCCACCGCGCCCTGCACGATCCGCCGGTCCTGCGCGGGGGACCGCACGCTCGTCCGGGGGCCCTGAGCGACCCGGACTGACCGGCGCAGGCCCAAGGCTGCGACGAACGCGCCGCAGCCGACCAGCGCTCCAGCAAGGACCGACAGCCACCCGCTCATCGGAGCAGCCACGGGGTCCGGTCCAAGCCGACCTCTTCCAAGCGGCGCAAGGTCTCTCGCTCGAACTCGCCGCACGGCCCGCCGGAGCCGTCACGGTTGCGCCGCCACACCTCCTTCGACGCGATCCCTCCGCCCTCGGTGTTGGGGACCACCGCCCGGATCGAGCTGACGTACCGCCGGATGCCCCGGCTGGTCGTGATCGCCTCTAGGTGGATGACGAAGTCAACAGCGGAAGCGATCAGCTCCTCCGCCTGGTCCCTGGGCAGCCGCTCGGCCGAGCGGGCGCACATCAGCGCCAGCTTCGACAGCGCCGCCTTGGTCGACGGGGCATGGACCGTGGTCATGCTCCCCTCGTTGCCGCAGGTCATCGCCGTCAGCAACGCCATGATCTCGCCGCCGCCCCGGCTTTCGCCGACGATGAACCGGTCGGGCTCGGCCCGCAGCAGCCACTCCCCCAGCTCGGCCATCGTGATGGCGCCCTCGCCGTCCTGGTTCGCTCCACGAGGGCAGACGCTCAGCAGATCTGGATGCAAGTGCGGGAAGCGGTCCAGGCCCAGCTCGGGGGTGTCCTCCAGCACGACCTTGCGCTCCCAGGCCGGGACCGTGTTGATCAGGACCCGGGTGAGAGTGGTCTTGCCCGTCTTCATGCCGCCGCTGACCACCAGGTTGAACTTGGCCAGGACCAGGGCCCGGAGCAGGTTCACCTCAACCCCGCTGAGCATCCCGCCCTCCTGCAGGTCCTCCAACGACTCCAAGTCCAAGAAGTTGTGACGACGGATGACCAGTGTCGGCCGGCAGACGCCCATGAGAGCGAAGACCCGGTCTCCGTTCGGCTGCGCGCAGTTCAGTCGGGGGTGCGCCTTGTCGAAGCGGTGTTCGATGCCGTCAACGTCCCGGGCCGCCTCGGCCAGGCCCTTGATGAGGTCGATCAGCCCGCCGTGGTCATTGGCCAGGCCCGGGCCCCGCTCCTTGCGCCCGTCGACGTAGGTGATCCAGGTGGTGGCGTAGTCGTTCGCCCGGATGCTCATCACCGTCGGGTCGTCGAGATAGGTCTGCAGGGTCGACGAGGCGGTGAGCAAGCCGTCCAGGACCGCTCGGCCCAGGCGGTCCTCGTCCTGGGGTGACGGCACCGGCCGCCCCTGCTCGAGGCGGCTCCTGGAGTACTCCTCGATCGCCTGGAGGACCAGACGGTTGGCAAGCTGCTCCTGGTCGAGGCCGCCGAGCCGGGTCCCCCGCTCCGCCTCGACGGCGGCCACCGACGCGCCCAGACGGGCGCTCACCGCCGCCCGCAGCGACGCCTGCGCCGCCGCGAACTCCGTCGGGTCCATCATCGTGTCAGCCACTACCGGTGCTCCCATCCGATCGGTGCGTACGTCTCCGCCGGCGCCGGCGGCGCTACGGCAGCCGCAGGCTCGGCCATCGCCGCCAACGCCCACGCCCGCTCCACCACCGGCGTCATCGACCTGGCCAGCCGGCTCCGGCCGAGACCATCGAGCAGGCCTGGCGCCTCCCCAAGCCGGGCCACCGCCCCCGGATCATCGGCCATCGTGCCCAACACCTCGGCACCCACCGCGGCGGCGACCTCCCCCGCCTCATACCGGGCCCCCCGGCCATCGGCAGCGGCCAGGAGCACCGCAGGCGACCCGCCGGCGGCACGGACCAGCTCGACCAGCGGCGCCAGGTGGACCACCGCGCCTGCGGTGGCCGGGCTCACCAGCACCACCAGGTCGGCCTGAGCGGCCAGCGCCAACGACGGCGAACCTGGGGCCAGCCGCCCGCAGTCCAAGACCGCATCGACCGCCGGCGAGGCCAGGCCCTCCCGTTCGTCGGTCAGGGTCCGCAGATGGGTGACCAGTCGGTCGCCCATCATGGCGACTGCCGTCGCCGCCTGGTGGGCTGCGGCGGGGCCGACCACCACCTCGACCATGCCGGCCACCTGAACGTGGCGGGACGCCTCGGCTGGCTCGAAGCGGCGGCGGCCAGCCATGGCCAGGCTGACCAGACCCGGCTCGGGCGTGATGCCCGGCCGGAGAAGCCAGTCCCCGCCCGCCGGGTCGGCGTCGACCAGGACACAGCGTCGGCCCGTGGGCCGGAGCAGGACCAGCAGCTCGGCCGCCGTCGTCACACCCCGCCCCTTGGCTGAGGCCACCGCGACGACTGTCATGGTGCCGGGAGCGCCAACAGGCTGGCCCGCCCCGCTGCGCTCGCTCCCACCACCGCGGCGGCCTCCCCCACCGGCACGGTGACCGCCACCGACACCGTGCTCGTCGCCGACTCGAGCCGGCCGACAGTGGTGACGACCGCTTGCCGGGACACCACCGTGGCCGGCTGGCCGGAGCCCTGCTGGCCTGTGTCGACCACGCCGACCCGTGTCCCCGGCCGCAGGCCCGCCGGGAACTGGCCCGCTTTGAGCGACAGTCCGACCAGCGCCTCGCCCGCCTGCAGCGCCGAGGACACGCCGACCTGGCCGGGAGCCAGCAGCGACCCGGGAACCAGCGCCGTCGCTGCAGCCTTGCCGACCACGTCGCTGCGCCGGCTCGCCGGCATCGCCATCGACCCCGGGACCGACGCCTTCTTTTCGCCGAGATCCTCGACGCTGATCACCGCGCCCGCGGCCACCGGCCGGGTCACCACCAGCACCGGCCGGCGCCGATCCAAGCCGACGTGCAGACCGGCGAAGAGCAGCGCGCCCAGCACCACCGCGGCGAGACCGGCCAGCGCCATCGGCGCCGACCGCTTGGCCGCCGCCGCGCCGGCGGGCACCGACGACGGGCCGGCACCGTTCGTGGAGGGCGCCGGCGGGCGGCGCAGAGTTGAGGGAGCCATCAGGGGATCTCCTACCGAACCGGGATGTTGAGGGTCTGGATCTCGCCGACCTGCACGGCGGTGGTCGTTGAGCGTCCGGCCGGGCCCAGGTCGCCGCCGCCGGGGGCGCCGACCGCTTCCCACGTGACGTCGAACTCCAGCCTGGTCGTCACCCGGTACGCCTCGCCCGGCTGGTTGGCACTGGACCGGCCGTAGGTGTACTGGCAGTCCGAGCCCTGCAGCTGCTGCTCATAGGGCACCCCCGCCACGAAGGCCACCCCGGGCCCGTCGCATGACACCGCGTCGCCGTTCCCCATGTTCCACAGCACCCGGCGGGGCGTTGCCGTCACCATCGAGGTCACCCCGCCAGCCGACGCTGATGCGGTCTGCGGCGCCCACTGGGCCGGATCGATCCACAACAGCATCGGCAGGTTCACCAACGGCCGAACCGGCGGCGCAGGGACCATCCGTACCGCCGGCAGCGGCAGAGGCGTCTGCTGGGCCGCCTGCTCGGCCAGCTCACCCGGCGTCGGCAGCGGCGCCGGCGGCACCCCGACCCGGCGAGGTGGGAGGAACACGTACTCGCTCGGACGTCCCTCACAGGTCCGGTAGAACGCCCGTCGCCCGTCCGGAGCGACGTTCGGCCCCTCTCCCCCCGGTGTCGGAGTCTCCCCCCGGCCACCGAGGCCGAGCTCGACCTCCGTCGGGGTGCGGAGGCCCTGAGGGTCAACCAGCATCATCGTCACTGCCAGCTCCCACGGAACCGGCGTATACGTGCACGGCCGGGCGCCCGAGCCAGTCCCGGTCCTGGTCCTGGTGCCCGAACCGGTAGCCGGTGTCCCACCCGTCGACCCCGTCTCCCCACGGGATCCCGCTCCTGCCTCGAGGGTCCCGTCCTGCTGTCCGCCGTCCGCTCGCTGCGCTTCAGCGCGCTGCGGGTGCAGGACCCCGATCACGAGCGTAAGGCCGAAACCCAGCAGGGCCGTTGCCGTCAGGATGCGGCGCACAGTGCGTCCTCGCTGGTGTAGTTGCTCTGCTTCCAGACTCCGCCGATCTTCTTCATCGTCACCTTCGCCCTCTTGACAACTCGGGTAGCCGGAGCGACTCGCGCCCCCGTCATCGCGTCAACGGACCCGGTTGCGTCCTCCACGCAGTCGATGATCGACGCCTGGCTCGGGGTGAGCTCCGTCACCGTCGGGTTGAGGAGCTTCACCTCGCCGTCGAAGACCTCGTTGTTCGCCTTCATCTCCAGCAGCGTCTTCTGCACCGCTACCAGCGAGGTGCCGGTGCGATGCGCACGCAGCCGGTCGTCGTCCGCTGTCGCCTTGGGGTCACGCCCGACGGTCAGGTAGTCGTCCCAGGCGGCTCGGTAGGCGGCGATCACCTCGGCCTTGGCCGCGGCCTCAGGATCGACCGTCGTCGGCACCGTGGGCGTGGTCGACGGTGCGACCTGCGCCGTGGTGACCGGCCCGCCCACCGGGACCTGGCCTGCTCCGTCCTCCGCGGAGTCGCCGCGGGTCAGAACGAAGCCTGCGACGGCGACGGCGAGGACGGCCAGGACGGCGAGGGCGATGTAGATCGCCGCTCCCGGGCCCCCGCCCCTTCCGCCGGCGGGCCGGTCGGGCGGGCCCGGCCGGTAGGGGCCGCCGGTCTGCGGCGGCTCGATCGGTGCTCGAACACTCATTCGGTCCTCACTCTTCCTGCGTTGATGTCGTCGATCAGCTCGGCTGACGGTCCCAGTTCCGGCCGGCCCGGAGCCGGGCCGTCTTCCTTGCCGAGGCTGTAGCGCCACGCCTCCAGCTGGTCGGGGTACCGGGGCCGGGCCCACTCCTCCACGTCCGGCCAGAACCAGATGTGGATCCCTCGCACCCCACCGATCCGTCGCACCGGCTTGGGGAACCCGGAACGCTCCGCGCGCAACCAGTCGTGCACACGCTGGATCCGCTTGAAGCCCAACCGGGCCGCGATCTCACCGGCCCCGACCAACTTCTGGAACACGTAGTCCTCGGTACGCGAGGCCCGCTCCCCCACAACCCGGGACCGTAACCGGAGACGATCCCGGAATGAAAGGCTTTCCGCCATCAATCTTCGTTTCAGGTGGGCGGCGGTGGAGGCCGACGGCCTCAACCTCACGTGCGATCGCATCGTCGACCCCCTCACCGTCCAACAGGCCCGGCCCTGCGCATGCGCGCACGACCAGGCATCTGGGAGGGGGTCGGGACGCTCGCCAGGGCCAACCCCGAACCCGCTACTGCCAGCGAGCGCGCTGCCACCGTATGCCGGCGCTCCACCGGGCGCAACGGTTGCCCGTCGCGGCCGGCGGGTCTGCCCGTCAGCCCATCGGCACCCCAACCCGACACCCTGAGCAGGCAAACACGACACCCGACAGGCCCCCGCAGCCAGGAATCCCGAAGAAAACCCTGAACACGACGCTTCACACGACACGCCACCCGACACCTGGCACGACAGGCCAAGCGCACCGTCGACCTCATGGTCAACGGCTACGCAGACGACTGGGCACGCACCTGCAGCGACCGCGGCGTCCACGACGCCCTGGGGCGTTGGGCAACCGCCGAACCGGACCTCGCCTCGCTCCCCCTCGACACCATCATGCGCCAGGCCCAGGGCACCTGGCCTGACCAGCACCCCGACCGGGCTGACACCGTCCTCGCCGCCCTGCTCCGCCTGGCCCCCACCGATCCTCTGGCCCGCAGGACCGCCGTCCAGGCCGTCCTGCCTCGGCTCATCGCCGTCGCCCGCACCCTCAGCCGCCGAGCCGGAGCCGCCCCTGCGGGCGAGCTCACCGCCGACCTGGTGGCCCTCGCCTGGGAGGAACTCGGCCGAGCCACTGGCCGCTGGCCAGGCCACCACGCAGCCCGCCTGGCCACCCACGTCCAACGCCGGCACACCCGTACCCTTCGCCACCAGCTCCACGAGCACCCGGTCGCCGACGTCACCCTCTCCCCCGGGCCGCCAACCGGCCCCGGCGAGCCCGGCCTCTTCGCCGGCGTCGACGTGGCCAGCCTCCTGAACGCCGCCGCGGCCCGGGGCGTGCTCCAGCCGCTGGCGGCCCGGATCCTCGAAGACGTCGCCTTCCATGGCCTCACCGACAACCAGATCGCCGCCTCGAGGGGCGCGACACCCGCGGCGGTGAAGAAGGCCCGCCAACGCGCCGTCATCGCCCTGCGGACCCACGGACCCGTCCTCGGCCTGCGAGCCGGCTAGCACGCCACCTCCAGCTCCGCGTCGCCGACCAGGCTCGCTCGGCGCATGTACTGGTCGGTGTTGACCACGCCCTCCAACCCCGGCGGCACCAGATGCCGGGCAACCAGGGACCGGTCGCCCACCTTCCACACGGCGTGCCCGCGGCGCAGCTTCCGGATGTGGTCGACCTCGCCGTCAGACAGGCCCAGCAGGTCCTGGCCCTTCACCAGCTCCCCCGGCGCCTGCCGGAACACGATCTTGGTGGCCGCGTCACTGAGGAGGCCCTGGGCGATCTTGGCGACCGCCGTCCCGTCATCAGCCTGGGCGGCCAGGTCCGACGGGCGGTGACAGATGGCGATCGGCGCCGTCCCGAACTGCCGGCCCAGCTTGAAGGTCTCCTGGACGAACGCCACCGTGTGGCGGTTGGCCAGCTGGTAGTAGGCCTCGTCGAGGACCAGGAGCCGCTGACGACCCCGGACCTGCTTGATCTCCGACATCCAGGCCGTGGCGGCCACCATGGCCAGCGGCAGCGCCTGGGGGTCCGACAGGACCCCCGACAGGTCCAGGACAAGGCCCGGGCCGTCCCAGTCGATGTCGACCGATGTCGCCCCGTCGAACATGCCTCGCAGCGTGCCGGTGAGCAGCTCGTCGAGGGACAGGAGCAGCTCCTCGCTGTCGCGGGCCAGCTCGGCCGACGACCGGTTGACCAGCTGGCAGACCGACGTCGGCGGGTTGGCCACCAGCCGAACGAAGTCGGGGAGGGTCGGCGCCTTCCCCCCGGCGTGAGTGTCGGCCAACGCGTCGATGCACGCCCGCACGACCTTGCGCTCGAGGGGGGTCAGCTCCCGGCCCAGGACCGTGGCCGACAGGCCGATCACCATCTTCGACTGGCGCACCGCCCGCCGGTCGAGCAGCTGGGAGTCTGCGCTGGCACCACCGTCGAGCGGATTCAGCCGGACGTCGCCCCCCGGAGCGAGACGGACCACGGCGAGGCCCTGCGCCTCAGCGAACGGGAGGTACTCCCCCTTGGGGTCGAGGATCATCGCCCACCGCCCCGGCCCGTACACCGCAGCGTTCAACGACAGCAAGCACTTCACCAGGCTCGACTTGGCGAAGCCGGGCTCGCCCAGCACGAAGGTGTTCGCGTTGTTCACGTGACCCCGGTCGTAGCTCTCGAAGGGGTCCCAGCAGTGGGCGGCTCCGCCGGCGGTGAGGTCGACGCCGAGCATCGGGCCCTCGTCACCCAGCGGCGCCTGAATCGACGCCGGGTACAGGCTGCACACGTTGTTCGTCGTGCCGCTGTGGCGCGCCACCTTGAGCCGGCGGCGGCCAGCGACCTCCCGAACCGCCCCAGGCCGTTCGGGTGCCAGCCGGCTCCGGCCGAACAGGCTCACTTGGGCTGGGTCCGCGACAAGCCGAGCCCCAGCGGCAGCCCCGCGGCCAGGCCCAGGTCCTGGCGGCCCCACAGCTGGCGAAGCGTGACACGGCGAGTGAAGCAGCGCCGCTCATAGGCCCGGCCGGCCCGGTCCAACTCCTCCAACGTCGGCGCCGACAACGTCACCAGCCCGGCGTAAGACAGCCCGGCGGCGCCCGACACCAGATCCTGTTCCCGCTCGAGCACCGCCACGTGCTTGCGCTTGTCGCGGGCGCCGACCCGGCGGCCGCCCTCCTCCCGGGCCATTGCGTCCGACCCCAACCGGATGTCGGCATGGGCGACCTGGCGGAACGCCTTCTCGTCAGGGACCGGCTCGATGACGACGGACAGGGCCCGGTGAGCGCCGCCGGTCTTCTGGTCGTCGGTGGCCAGCAGCGGTTCCAGCCACCCCGCCTGCTGGGCCCGCTCGGGCCAGCTGGCCACCCAGAACACCCGGTGGAACGACCCGTCGACCTCGACGTGGTTCGCGGCCACCTTGGTCGTCATCGGCCCGGCCTCGCCCACCGCCAGGGTCCCGAGACGCTCCGACAGCGATCCGTGCCGGCGGGGTGCCGCCGAGACGCTGACCGGGTCAAGGCCGCTGCGCAACAGGAAGGCGATCTCCCCGACGCTGAGCGGCCCGTCGGTCCGAAGCTTCGCCTCGCCCAGGGCGTCGGTCAGCGACTCGACCGCGGCCGCCAGACCTTCGGCGGCCGCGTCGGCCTGAGACTTGGTGCGCTGCTCGGCCACGATCGTGAAGGTGACCAGCTGGTCGTGGCGGGCCACCCGCTGCCCGGCGACCCAGGCCCGGTAGGCGTCGACGCCGGCGCCGGTCTCGGCCCTGCCGTCCAGCCACGCCAGGTTCCCCTCAGGGGCGACGGCGTGGGCGACGTCGCCCCAGCACACCCGGGTGACCTTCACCCCCGAGCGGCCGGAGAACGCTGAGAACACCGCTCCCCAAGAGGCCAACAGGGCCTCCTGCTCGTGGGCCGGGCGGGTCAGGAACCCGTCGCCGGCGATGGGGACCACCGCGGTGAGGCTCTTCTCCGACCGGTCACGGATCGCCCCCCACCCCTGGGGCACCTCGACCAGGCTGAGGCCGGCCAGCCACGGCGGCAGGGCCGGCTGCCCCGCAGGCTCCGCCCCGGTCAGCAGGTGCAGCGGCTGGAACCAGCGGCGGGCCCGGGCCGGGCGGGCCACCCACCCGACGATCACCGGGACCCACGTGCAGACCGGCTGGCCGCCAACCGGGGCCACAGCACAGGCGGCCAACAGCCCGAACACCACCGACACCGGAATGATCGGCCACCGGGCCAGCACGGCGATGAACCAGATCACCGCCGCCACCGCGATCACCCCGACCTGGACCCAGCCCAGGCCCAGCAGCACCGACCGGTCGAGCGGGTCGAAGCGGTACCCGGCCCGCACCTCGGGGGTGGTGGCCACCTCAGCCGCCCTTCAACGTCTTGGCCAACGTCACCGTGGACGCCGCGGTGGTGACCGCCCTCCCTGGGCTCCCCTTGATCCCCTGCTGCAGGCCCGCGTTCTCGGCGATCGGCATCAAGCTGATGACCTTGAACGGCGCGAACGCCGCCAGGCCCACCAGGGCGACCCCGACCAGGATCGTGCCGATGTCGACCCTGTCCTGGGCCGAGGGGGCAGCCTCGTCGATCACCGCCGACCCCGGGCTCCCCGGTTCCGCCGGCGCCGAGGCGACCGTGGTCGGCCCGCCGTTCGCCATGGCCGCCAGCCCGATCGACAGGCACAGCGCGGCGATCAGCTTGGCCAGCACGAACCCGGCCAGGTACTGGGTCACCCGGGCGCTCATGGCCCGCGTCACCGGCCACAGCCGAGCGGCGATAGCCAACGGAGACAAGGCCACCAGCAGGTAGATCAGCGACGAGCGGATCAGCAGCTCCACCCACACGGCCAGCGCCGCGATCATCAAGACCAACGCCGACCAAAAGAACACCATCCCCGTCTGCAACGGGAAGTTCCGGCCCACCATCCCCAGCATCCGCCCACTGAAATCCTTGACGGGCTGAGCCGTCCCCTCCATCAGCTCGGCCGACAGGGCGTCGGTGAGGGCGATGCCGAACGTCGTGACGGTAACCAGGAGGGTCAGGCTCAGCACCGCCCCGGGCAGCTCGAGGAGCACCCGGCGGACCACCGCCCCCGGGTCACCCGAGGCCACGGCGTGGCAGATCCCCAGGACGACCATGATGGCCAGCAGGAACCCGGCGACGCCAAGCATCTTCGCTAAGGGTCCGTCGGCGAACCAGGAGGCGTTCAGATCCGGCGTCGTCGACCTGTTGATCCCGTCGACCACCATCTGGAACACCGACGCGGCCGCTCCGACGACCGCCTTCACGATGCTCATGACGATCTCGTCGAAGCGGTCCTTCACCTGATCGGCGATGGCCGAGCCGATGCCGGACACAGGGTTGGGGATCGGGATGAGCGGCATCAGCGGTGCTCCTTCACGAGTGAGAATCCTTCGAGGGCGGTGATGAACTCGACCGAAGCCGCCGGACGCTCCGACACCGTTGCGCCGGGCACGGGGCCGGGGGTGCTGTTCACCGACCAGACCGACCAGCCGGGCCCGTCGACCCAGACGAGCTCAACCGACGCGGTAAGCCAACCCGCCGTCGGGACGTAACCGCCGCTGGTGCCGCCGGAGGCGAGCACCCTGACCAGCCACACCGAGATCTGGGCCCGTTCTGGGGTGAACGGGCCGGCCTTGGCCGCCAGCGGTGACACCGCCCACCAGGCCTGGCCCCGGGTGGCCAGCAGCGCTTTGCGGGTCGTCTCCAACCCGGTCGCCGTGCGGTCCAGCTCGGCCTGGTCCACCCCGGGGGCCATCCACCCGGCCAGGACCTTCCTGGCCTCGAGATCAGGCACGTAGACGATGCTCTGCTGCACGCCCGCCGCGTAGGCCAGCGCCGCCGCCCTCGCCCCCCCAGCGGTGCGGTCCAGGCGGGGGTTCCCGACGTCCTCGGGCGCCGAGCCGGGCGGCTCGGCGTCTCCCGTGGCTCGGGCGGCGGCCGTGGTCTCGCCGGCGTCGGTCCCGCCGTCGCCGGACCGCAGGCGCACCAGGCCGAGCCCGAGGAGCAGTGCCGCCACCAGGACGCCGGCGACGGCCAGCTGGCGGCGCGCGACCGGCCGCATCGGCTCAGCTCCCGGCAGTCGAGAACAGCAGGTTCACGAGCGGAATGGCCAAGCCGACGCCGGCGGCACCGAACAGGCCGCCCAGGAGCAACTGCTTGCCGGTGTTCCCGTGGGTCACCTGGCCCGAGACCCGCGACACCCCGACGGTCCCGGCCCCGCCAATCGCAGCGATGGCGCACAGGATCAGCGAGCCCCACAGCACCCAGTTCAGGCCGTCCTGCATCAACCGCGCGCCCTTGGGCGGCGCAGTCGGCGACCCGGTGACCTCGGCCACCAGGCTGCCGCCCCACACCACCACCGACGCCAGTGCGTTGACCATGACTCTCCTCCTCGTGCCCCACCGGGGGCGCTCCGAGGCCCGCACCGTCGCGGGCCTTCCCTTACAAAGAGTCACGAAACGGCGGCGCGAGGGGACAACAACTCTCCGGAAAGTTTGTGTCCCCTTCCGGGCCCCCCAGCTGACTCTTTGTAGGTGTGGGCTTCGACACCGCGTTAGAGCCGGCAGCGCCGATCGACCTGTACCAGGTCCGGTGCGCGGTCGCCGCCCTCGTCGACTGCGTCGGCCACCACGGCCTGCTCAGCACCGCCAGCCTCCGGCGCACCGACCTGGCCGTGAAGATCCTCTCCAGCCTGCGGGCCCCCGAGACCAGCGCGCTGCGCCGCGCCGTCGACCGGCTCCTGTCCCCCGCAGAGGACCCGACCGGCAGCCGCACCGTCGACGCCATCGTCGAGCTGGCCGCCCTCACCCACGTCGACGCGGCCGCCGCGCCCGCCCTGGCCGCCGCCCTGCTCCTCCCCGTGCTGCCCCGCTCCCAGCAAGGCCTGCTCTTCGACGGCGACCACGAACCCGAACCGGCGCCCCCCGCCCACCTCCCACCAGTGCCCGACGCCCAGGGCATGACCCCCGACCGCACCGAGGACCACCCGTGAACCACCTCACCCTCATCGGCCATCTCGCCGGCGCGCCCTCCCACACCGCCTCGCCCAGCGACAGCCTGCCCCGGGCCTTCCTGACCGTCGCCGTCCCCCGACGCGGCACCACCGCCACCGACTGGATCGGGGTAGCCGTCGTCGGCCCCCAGGCCGTCGCCGCCGGTCGGCTCGCCGACGGCGCCCTCGTCGCCATCGACGGCTACCTGCACACCACATGTCCCGCTGGCGGAGCTCCACAGACCGAGGTCGTGGCCACCTACCTCCACCAGCTCGCCGCCCCGAACCCTGCCCCCCGCACCGTGCCACCACCGTCCAAGGAGAACGCGCCGTGACCATCGACGCCCTGCGCCACCTCGCCGAGCTCCTCAACGACGCCGGCGGCTACGCCGCCGCCAACCGCCGGCGGAACCGGCCCCGCACCCGGCGCACCACGCCCGAGGTGGTCCCGGCCTGATGCGCACCCCACGCCGCACCCGGCCCGTCCTCGCCCTCCTCATCCTCCTCGGCTGCGCCAAGCCCAACCCCTCACCGGGCCCCGGAACCGCCCCCACCGGCTCGCCCGCTGCCCCGCCCGCATCGGCCGGCACGGCAGCACCGGCGGCTCCCGCGCCCGCCCCGCAGGCTCCCCCGGACGTTGGCCTGCTCCCTCCGCCGCCAACCACCACGCCCCCTGAGGCGAAGGCTCCGACAACCGGGCCGGCGGGTGGCACCGACCGTTCCCAACCCGACGTCGTCGCCAAGGCCTACGCCGCCGGCCTGTTCACCGTCGACTGGACCAAGCCCCTCCCCACCACCCAGAAGCTCGCCGCCACCACGCCATGGGCGGCGCCGGCGGTGACCGCGAAGCTCGCCCACGGGCAGAACTACCAGCCGAGCCCGACCGATCCCCGAGTCGCCGCGTCCCAGGTCGACACCGTCGACCGGGTCGACCTCGACGACGCCGACCCCGTCCCCGGGGCCAACAGCTACCTGGCCACCGTGCACGTCACCACCAGGACCGCCACCACGACCACCACCGGCGAGGAGTTCCTTCTCGTGCAGGTCGCCCGCACCGCTGAGGGGTGGCTGGTCACCGCCACCCAGCTCGTCTCATGATCCTCCTCGTCCGGCTCGCCGTCGGTCTCGCTGCCACCGCGCTCGCCCTCATCGCCGGCCTGCTCCTCCTCGCCTTCATGGTCGTCAACGAGCCTCCCGCCGGCGGCGGCCTCGGCCCCGACGGCACCCCGCTCCTCCTCGGGCAGAGCCGCCTCAGCCCCGAACAGCTCACCGCCTGGTGGAACCAGACCGGCCGCACCAGCGCCAGCACCGTCGACGGCGCGACCCTCATGGCCCTCTACAGCGAGGCCGGCGCCGGCCTCGGCGTCCGCGCCGACCTCGCCGTCGCCCAGGCCGCCCTCGAGACCGGCTACTTCGAGCACTTCCCCGCCGGGCCCGGCGGCGCGAACAACTTCGCCGGCATCGCCGTCTACGACGGCCAGAACAGCGGCGCCGGCTTCCCCACCGCCGCCGACGGCGTCGCCGCCCACGTCGCCCTCCTCCGCGAGTTCGCAGACGCCGGTTTCGCCGACGCACCCGTCCACGCCGCCGAGCCCGGCTGCTGCCCCACCGTCGGCTCCCTCGCCGGCGTCTGGGCCACCGACCCCGCCTACGCCGTCAGCCTCCTCGCCATCTACGAGGCAATGCTCGCCTCCGCCGGCCTCCCCCCCGACGGGCCACCCGACGGGGGCGGCGGGGTCGGTTCCGCCCCCGGTGGACCGGTCGAGCTGGCCACCATCGACGGCATCACCGTCGCCGCCAGCATCGCCCCCCAGGTCCACGCCCTCGTCACCGACGCCGGCCGCGCCGGCCTCCGCCTCACAGGCGGCGGCTACCGCTCCCCCGAGCAGCAGATCGCCACCCGCAGAAACAACTGCGGGCCCACCGCATACGACATCTACGAGAAGCCCTCCAGCCAGTGCTCACCGCCCACCGCACGGCCCGGCATGTCGATGCACGAACAGGGTCTCGCCATCGACTTCCAGTGCAACGGACGGCTCATCACCAGCCACGCCAACCCCTGCTGGCAGTGGCTCAACACCAACGCATCGACCTACGGCCTCTACCCGTTCAACCGGGAGCCGTGGCACTGGTCGCGCAGCGGCACATGACCGCTCCCGGACTCCCCCAGCCCAGCCCCACGTCCCGCCGGTCCGTGGCGGTGCGCATCGTCACCATCGACGCCGACGGCCACGCCGTCGCCGAGGACCTCGTCCTCACCGTCGAGAACGCCACCGCCCGCTTCGGCACGCCGACCACGGCGCTCCTCTTCGGCCCCGACCGCGGTACCCCCAGCCTCACACCAGCCGACGCCCGGCGCCGCTACGGCCACCAGGCGGCCGCCCTCATCTTCCCCGCCGGCACCGACCATGCCCCTCCCGCGGGCGACACCGTCGCAGACCCCGCTCTCGATCCAACCCTGCAGGTCACCCCATGACCCGCCGGCCCAATGACCCACCCCAACAGCAGCGCTGCCCTCAGGCGGGCAGCGACCCCAGCCCGGACCCGGCGCTGTCGCCGCCGACCGACAAACCCGTCGCCCATGACGGTGATCCCGCCTCTTCCCCTGACCGGTCGCCCCTGCCCGGATGGCTTGCCTTCGCCCGTTCTGCCCCACCGGCCACTCGGAGGCAACCCCTCCGCTCCAAGCCTGCGCTGCGCTCCGGGTTTCACTCCCGGGGTCCGCACACGTGCTTGCACCTCCCTTCCCCGGTGGGGCTTCCAGCGCTACATCAACCACCCGGACCACGAGCCGGCCAACACAGAAAGAGGCATCACCATCATGGACAACACCGTCACCATCATCGGCAACCTCACCAGGGACCCCGAGCTGCGGTACACCCCCACAGGCCAGCGCAACGCCACCTTCGGCGTCGCAGTGAACCGCCGGTGGCGTGACCAGCAGACCAACGACTGGAAGGAGCAGGTGTCCTTCTTCGACGTCGTCTGCTGGAGGGACCTGGCCGACAACGCCAGCGAGTCGCTCACCAAGGGCACCCGGGTGATCGTCACCGGCCGCCTCGACCAGCGCAGCTGGGAGGACGCCGAGGGCAACCGCCACTCCAAGGTCGAGATCGTCGCCGACGAGGTCGGCCCCAGCCTCCGCTGGGCC